>JANOKS010000059.1:0-3875 GCA_031419455.1 Alphaproteobacteria bacterium | reverse complement strand
GCAAGACCCACCTCGCCCTGGCTTTGGGTCTCGCGGCTTGCCAGAAGGGCTACAACGTCGCCTTCACGACGGCGGCCGCTCTCGTTCACGAACTCATGGAGGCGCGCGACGAGCGCCGCCTTCGCGTGCTGCAAAAGCATCGAAATCCCAAGCGAAAACAGCTGCGGCTGGCCGGTCGCTAAATTCAGTTGACCAGTATTCGCGCTTAACCTGACAGCGCCAACTTGACAGATGTGTACCGTAGAAGGTACTCTCCGTGAGTGAGGTAGAACGTGGCCAAGAAACTCAAGAAACTCCCCGCATTCTTCTATCAGTCTGGGTCAGACGCGGAGCCGGTACGTGACTGGTTGCAGGGCTTGGACGACGAAGACAAACAGACGATTGGCGAGGACATCGCCACAGTAGAATTTTCATGGCCGGTCGGAATGCCGACCTGCCGCTCGCTGGGTGGCGGCCTGTGGGAGGTGAGAAGCTCCCTCCCCAGCAAGCGCGAGGCGAGGATCATATTCGCGGTGAACGAGGAGCACATGGTGTTGCTCCACGGGTTCATCAAGAAGACGCAGAAAACGCCAAAGGGCGATCTCGATCTGGCGAAGAAACGATTGAAGGAAATTGAGTGATGACAAAAAAAGCAAAAGCGAAAGTCGGTTCGAGTTTTGACTCCTTCCTCAAAGAGGAAAATCGATACGAAGCAACCCAAGCGGTTGCCATCAAGCGCGTGCTCGCTTGGCAGATCGAACAAGAAATGAAATCGAGCGCGATCACCAAGAAGGCGATGGCGGAACGGATGCACACGAGCCGCAGTCAGCTAGATCGCCTGCTCGATCCTGAGAACGATGCAGTTAGCCTAGAGACGCTGACGCGCGCGGCCCACGCAGTTGGGCGAACCCTTAAAGTGGAGCTTCAGTAAGGTAAATCGCCCCTGGTTCGCAGACCGCATTCGGGGAGAGCTTAAGATCCCTGTTCACATGGACTATGCTGCAGAGCACGCATTTGGCGGTTCGCACAGGTCCGTAGCATTGATGGATGAATCCGAGGCAGACGAAGAGATCGCCCGTGTTCGGGCCCGCCTTGCGTCACTGGAGGCCGAACGGGCGGAGCTTGGAGCCAAGCTGAAGGAGCTTGAGCGTCAGCAAGCGCCGCTCGTGAGCAGCGATCATCCAGCGTTGAGCGTGAAT
The DNA here is from genome assembly GCA_031419455.1 of Alphaproteobacteria bacterium. Classification (GTDB taxonomy): domain Bacteria; phylum Pseudomonadota; class Alphaproteobacteria; order Caulobacterales; family Hyphomonadaceae; genus UBA7672. The sequence continues at coordinate 2,697 of JANOKS010000059.1, read as the reverse complement.
GCGCCAACCGTGACGGCCGCCTCATCGACGAAAGACAAGGTGGCGTTGTTTCGCCGCCTGTTCGTTGGACGCGGGGACGTATTCCCCGTGCGCTGGGAAAACCGCAAGACGGGACGGTCGGGCTATGCTCCCGCCTGCGCCAATGAGTGGGTACAGGGGATATGCAACAAGCCGCAGGTCAAATGCGGAGAGTGCCCCCATCAAGCATTCATCCCGGTTTCTGACGATGTGATCGAGAAGCATCTCCGCGGCGGCGGCAACCCGCGAATCTCCGCTGGCGAGTTCGTTGTCGGCGTCTATCCGCTGCTGGCGGACGAAACTTGCTGGTTTCTGGCGGCTGATTTTGACGGAGAAAGCTGGGCCGCCGATGCATCGGCCATGATCGACACGTGCCGCGTCAAAGGGATTCCTTCAGCTCTTGAACGGTCTCGGTCCGGCAATGGCGGTCATGTGTGGATTTTCTTCTCCGAAGCGATCCCAGCGCGCACCGCCCGCCAGCTTGGCGCAGCGGTCGTAACCGAAACGATGGAACATCGCCCGGAGATTGGCTTCGCCTCATATGACCGCTTCTTCCCAAGCCAGGACAGGATGCCGATCGGCGGCTTTGGCAATCTGATCGCCCTGCCCCTGCAACGGAGGGCGCGCGAACACGGCAATAGCATCTTCATCGACAGGGACCTTCGACCCTATGACGATCAGTGGGCGTTCCTGTCGTCGCTGCACCGGCTCTCGGCCGACGCCGCATCGCAGATCGTTGCTGATGCGGAGACGCGCGGCCGGGTGGTGGGGGTGCGAATGGCGGTCGAGGACGAGGATGCCGACGAGCCGTGGCGCCTGACGCCCTCGCGCCGGCGCGAGCCGGAGCCGGTCGGCGCACCGCTTCCAGATAAGGTCGGTGTTGTAATCGCTGACCAAGTCTACATCGACCGGACCGAGCTGCCGCCCAAAATGGCGGCGCGGCTCATTCGCCTGGCGGCCTTCCAGAATCCAGAATTCTATCGTGCGCAATCGATGCGGTTGCCGACCTTCGGCAAGCCTCGAATCATCTCTTGTGCCGAACTTCATCCGCGGCATGTCGGATTGCCGCGCGGCTGTCTCGATGAAGCCGTAGAACTGCTCGGCGCCCATGGCGTCGAAGTCGTGCTGGAAGACCACCGAGTAGCGGGTAGTCCGCTTCCGCCTGAAGTGAGCTTCCGAGGTACGCTACGTGATCCTCAGATGAAGGCATTCGAGGCGCTGGCGCCGCACGATGCTGGCGTGCTGGCGGCCACAACCGCCTTCGGCAAAACCGTCGTGGCCGCCGCACTCATCGCTCGACGAGCGCGCAACACGCTCGTTCTTGTCCATCGCCGCGAGTTGCTCACCCAGTGGGTCGAACGCCTCGGAACCTTCCTTGATATCGATCCGAAGACTATCGGGATCATCGGCGGCGGGCTTCGCAAGCCGACAGGCGTTTTGGATGTCGCTCTGATCCAAAGTCTCGTGCGCCGCGGCGAGGTATCGGACCTGGTGGCTGACTACGGCCATCTTGTCGTTGACGAGTGCCATCATCTCTCAGCCGCGAGCTTTGAGTTGGTAGCGAGGCGATCGAAAGCGCGCTACATCCTTGGCTTGTCTGCGACGATCGCACGCAAGGACGGCCATCATCCCATCATCTTCATGCAATGCGGCCCGGTCCGACACCGCGTCGATGCTCGTACGCAAGCTTTTGAACGGGGCGTCAAGCATCGCGCCAGGATTCGGTCGACGGCATTCCAGTTGCCGCCCTCGTTGGCTGCGGCGGACCGTCCTGCCATGGCGGCAGTCTATGCGGCGCTTGCGAAAGACGAGCCGCGCAATGATCTCATCTTCGACGATGTGCTGAAGGCGCTCGAAGCGAAGCGCTCACCAATCGTGTTGACCGAGCGCCGGGATCATCTCGACTATCTCCAAAACCGCTTTTCCCGCTTCGTGCGCAATCTCGTTGTCCTGCGGGGTGGGATGTCTGCTGCCGAACGCAAGACGGCAGAAGCGGTTCTCCGGGTGCCTGTCGAACAGGATCGGCTCATCCTTGCAACAGGGCGCTATATCGGAGAAGGCTTCGATGATCCCAGGCTCGACGCGCTCTTCTTGACTATGCCCATCTCGTGGAAAGGCACACTGGCTCAGTATGTCGGCCGTCTGCACCGACAGCATGATGGCAAGACGGAGGTGCTTGTCTTCGACTACGTCGATGAAGAAGTGGCAGTGCTGGCGCGCATGGCGGCAAAGCGACGAACCGGATATCGAGCTCTTGGCTATTCAATCGAGTAACCTCCTCTGACAGCGATGCTGCGGTGGGAGCATGGCGCAAGGATTGTGAACGGGCGCCCACAAGTGACCTCTCCGAATGTGAATCGGCCTCGGCGAATGTACCCATCCGGCCGAGCTTTCAATTACCCACAAATCGCCGAGCCGACCTCAGTTGCGTGAGTGAAAAAACTTGAATCGGAAGAATCGGTTGTGATTCATTGCCGGGCACCTCACGCCGCGCAATGCGACCGGAGCGCCGCAAAGCTGACATTCGAGACGCAGCTGGGCGGAATGCGCACGCGGCCGTTCCTGCGCGCTCATTGGCGTCATAATTTTGAGGATGACGGGTTGGATGCCGCGGCCGTTTTTGTGGCGGGCGGCGCGCGCTTCATGACCCCCGGCCAGCCGCTCGAAGGGGAAAGCTAT
>JANOKS010000058.1:0-8117 GCA_031419455.1 Alphaproteobacteria bacterium | reverse complement strand
GCAAGACCCACCTCGCCCTGGCTTTGGGTCTCGCGGCTTGCCAGAAGGGCTACAACGTCGCCTTCACGACGGCGGCCGCTCTCGTTCACGAACTCATGGAGGCGCGCGACGAGCGCCGCCTTCGCGTGCTGCAAAAGCATCTCAACACCGTCAAGCTCTTGATCGTCGACGAGCTCGGCTACGTGCCGTTCACGGCAGTTGGCTCGGAGCTTCTCTTCGAGGTCTTCAGCCAGCGCTACGAACGTGGCTCGACATTGGTGACCAGCAACCTGCCATTCGATGAATGGACCTCAGTCCTCGGATCGGAACGGCTCACCGGCGCGCTCCTCGATCGCCTCACGCACCATGTCCACATTCTGGAGATGAATGGCGAGAGTTTTCGTCTCGCGACCAGCAAGAAGGCACAGCGCCGAACTAGCCAGACGCCTGGCGCGACACTCAAAGCGACCAGCGAAGGAGGCGCCGTCCCCAAAACATAAATCGCCGCCGCGCGCGTTGAGCCGCCCTTCGCTACGCTCCGCGCGGCTCAACGCGCGCGGCAACACAACTCGCCAGGGCTTCACGGCCCTTTTCTTTCAACCAGACTGGTACACTTTCACGCCGCCATCTGGCACAATTTGTCGCCGCCGTTGACAGGTGCGCGCTCATTCCGAGGCTCAGGCGGTTCGGGACGGTCACGCGCCGTCTAGCGCGCGCGTTCGCGACTGTTGCAGCTGCTCGACGGCGCTGATCCCGTTTCACGGAAGGACTAAGTCATGGACAAGCTGTCCGATGAAGTGATCACCGCCTGGCTGGATGGTGAAGTCACGCCGCAGCAGCGCAGCGAGATCGAAGCGATGATCGCGGCGTCACCCGAACTGGGCTTGCATATCGCGAGATTGTCGCGGGCCGATCGTTTGTTGACGCCAGCGTTTGCAGAAACGCTCAATGCGCCGATCCCTCAACGCTTCGAGGCGGTGCTTGGAAAGTCACGTCGAGGCAGAGGGTTCGCGGGTCTGCGAGCAGCTCTGTCAGGCCTGATTTCACCCCGACCCATGGCCATGGCCGCCGCGTCCCTGGCTGTCGGCTTCGTGCTCGGCGGCGCTATGCTGTCCGGATCGACCGGCGCCGCCATCGTGGCGGATAGCCAGGGTCGCATGATTGCAAATGGTCCGATGGCGGCAAGCTTGGCGTCTGTGGCGTCGGGCGCGAATTCCGGACCGCTTGGTATCCGGCTCAGCATGGTTGATAGCGTCGGACGCTATTGCAGGCAGTTCGAGACGGCTGGCGCAGCGGGCCTCGCGTGCCTTGAGAGCGAAGTTTGGGTCATCGATACGCTGTCCCCAACCGACGGTAACTACAGCGGTGATGACGGCTACGTCATGGCCGACGGTTCAACCGATGCCGCCATCTCCGCAGCGGTCGAGCGCCTCGGCATTCAACACGTGCTGGATAGTCGCGAAGAATCGGCAGCTATCGCTTCGCGTTGGAAAATGCTACCAAACTGATCGTCACGCGACATGATGTAACAGAACAACGCCCGGCCAATGTTTGGCCGGGCGTGCTTTTTTTCTATCGCAATGCGGTCAGGCGCGCTGATCAGTCCTCGGTGGGGCGGCGGAAGTCTGCGCGCCAGGTCAGCCTCAATCCCGCTCCGAAATCGGGAGCGTTATCGGTAAGGCCGGTGAGGGCATAGAGCGAAATCCGCCAGTCAGGCGAAACCGTGAAGCTGCTGTAGGCTGTGAGGTCGGCAGACTGATCGAGCCCATTGATGGACGACTCGGACCACCCAGCGTCAACGCCGGCGATCACGCCGTCCAACGGCTTGAAATAGCCTCCAGCGCCGAACTGGGCCCCGTCCTCCCGCGTCGAGCCGCCACGAAACTTGTAGCCTCCAAACGCATAGACACCGGCGCCGTCGAAGTCGTGACCAAACTCCGCAAGCATAGTGAAGTCCGTCTCGCCGGTGCCGAGATCCTTGGCCACATCGCCTGTAGGCAGGGTCACGCGTCCGGTCAGGTCGAGATAATTGTCATCGCCGATAGCCTGCGACCATGTCGCCGAAAGCGACATATCGGCCAGGCCTGACGAGCTGATCCCGCCAATGACCTCTCCGAGATCGTTTTCGATGGGATCATCTTCCTCGTCATCGCCACCGCCGCGCCCGCTCCGGTCGCCGCCATTATCGTCTGGGCCGCCCGGCACGACGCCGCCTGGCCCTTCGATGGTGGCAAACGGTATGCGAGCACGAAATGACCAGTCGCCTGTACGAACGCGGAAGGTAATTGGCACTTCGTAAATCGTGGTTTCGTCAGAGCCGCCATATGTGCCGGTCGAATACTCTGCGCCGACACCCACTTGGACGGTCTGGGCGGAGGCCGCGTCTGCGCCTACCACTATGGCGGCGCTGGCCAATGCGACCAGCGACGAAGATGTTCGAAACTTCATTGAACTCAACTCCCCGACAATTTGCATAGTTTAGCAGCCTCCACTCAGAGCCGCTGCCCCCCAACAGGCGAAAAACGAAAAGAGGCAGAGGCGCGGGTGGTGGGGGTGACCAAACGCCTCTGCCCCGTGCTCGCGTCTAGGCGAGCATCTGCTTAGTCACGATCACGGCCACGCTCGCGGTCACGGTCCCGCCCGCGATCGTCATCGCGGTCCCGGTCGCGACCACGCTCATCGTCGCCGTTGCGGTCGCTACGATCCTCACGTTCGATCTCAGGACCATCGCCGCCACGGCCACGACCGCGTCCGCGCCCTTCGCCACCGCGATCATCATCTTCGGCGTCAGGCTGATCGTCCTCCGGTCCGTCACCGCCGCGACCCCGACCCCGACCACGACCCTCGCCGCCGTCATCGTCTTCAGCTCCCGGCTGGTCGTCGTCGATCGATCCATCGCCGCGACGTTTGAGGCCGTCCGCGCCGATGTCGTCGTCGAGATCATCATCTTCGGCGCCCGGCTGATCATCGTCGATCGAGCCGTCGCCACGACGCTTGAGGCCGTCCGCGCCGATGTCGTCGGAGGACGCGCTCGGACGATCGTCAGCCGTTGGAACGGTCTGCGCAGCAGCACCTTGTGCAGCTAGTACCCAGGCAATGACGCCCACGGCAGCAGCGAAAGTCAGTTGTTTCATTGGAGATTTTCCGTTCGCGAGCATTTTCCCACCTGAGCTACAACGCGACAGCCGCGGACTTATTCTTCACGATGGGCCTAAAAAATGCGGCATCGTTGTGTGCGCTATCAGCTGAGCAGTTTGGGGTCGAGATGGCCCTGTCTTTTAGGCCTAAAGAAGAGCTGTCAGGTCGAGAGCGAAGACCCGTATAGTAAACGCCGACGCCGACGCCGACGCCGACTGGACGCGCCTGACCCTTAGATCGCGAAACCGGCACACCCTCCAGACCTGAAAATGCGAAGCTGGATGATGGCAATCCCGTCAATCAAAAGCGGATCGCATCCTTGATGTCGCTAACGGATTCAGGCGTACGTCGGAGCCCGACTCGATCTCTGCCAGATGAGACAATGCCTCACTCAAGCTCCGGTCGGCTACGCTTTGCTCCCCGGCGATCTCGCAAAGCGGCACAAGAACGAATAGGCGCTCGAAAAGGCAAGGGTGGGGCAGGGTGAGCTTGTCCGTGGAGACGCTGACGTCTCCAAAGAACAGCAGATCGATATCGATTTCCCGCGGTCCCCAGCGTTCGCGGACTTCGCGGCCGAGTAATCGTTCGATCTCCTTACAAGCCTCAAGGAATGCGTCGGGCGAGAGGGATGTCTCGAGTAAAGCCGCGGCATTCAGGAACGCTGGCTGCTCTACCACGCCCCAGGGCGGCGTTTCATAGATGTCTGAGATACGGGTCAACCTAACAGAAGACCGTGACCGCAACGCCAGCAATGCCGCGATGATGTTTCCGCATCTGTCCCCAAGATTCGAACCCAGGCCGATGCCAACTTCAGTCATGCCGGCGCCGTTCGACTTCAACGCCGACAGAATCGACGGAGTACCGGATGGGCGCCGAGGGCTTTCGGATCTGGACACGAACGGATTGGACAAGCGGAAACTGCAATAGCACCTCGCCCGCAAGTTGATCAGCGAACGACTCGATGAGATTGAATGTCGTCTCGGCTGACAGCCGTTCGGCCAGATCGCAGAGCGCTGCGTAGCAGACCGTGCTTGCCATGGTGTCGTTTGAGGGCTCGGAGCGGGTCAGGCGGCAATCGATGTCTACGTAGAATCGCTGTCCCAGTGATTTTTCTGCCTTCGCAACGCCGTGGTAGCCGTGGATGCAAAGGTTCGTCACGAAAACCCTGTCGCTCATTTTCGAACTCCAATAGCGCCCAGCATCGCCAGGGCGTCGTGGTGCGCTGCTACATCGTGGACGCGAATGATCGAGGCGCCGGCCTGCAGAGCGGCAAGGTTGGCCGCAATGGTCCCCGCAAGCCGATTGTCAACCGTCCGGTTGAGCGCTCGCCCAACGAAGGATTTCCTTGAAACGCCAACCAGGATCGGCAGCTCATAGTCTTTGAGGGTATCAAGACGGGCGAGCGCTTCAAAATTCTGCTCATACGTCTTGGAGAATCCGAGACCCGGATCGAGGATAAGATGGTCGCGGGGGATTCTGGCGGCATCCGCAATTTCAAGCGATCGATTGAAGAAGGCCCGCATGTCATCGACTAGCTTTATCGTCCCATCGATCTGCCCACGATTGTAGGTAACAACGACCGCGCATTGTGTTTCGGCGACTGCCTGCGCCATGTCACGATCGCGCGTCAGTCCCCATACGTCGTTGATTAGAACGGCTCCGGCGTTGGCGGCGGCGCGCGCCACTGCCGCCTTGTATGTATCGATGGAAACAGGCGTGTCAGTGGCATCGCTCACCGCAGCGATAACGCTCCCGACCCGCGCGAGTTCGTCTAGCACCGGGACAGGGATTGATCCGGGTCGCGTTGACTCGCCGCCAACATCAAGAATATCGGCGCCTTCTGCGCACATTTCCAAAGCCCGATGCATCGCTTGGTGTGGCTCAAGATACAGGCCACCATCGGAAAAGGAATCCGGGGTCACGTTGAGGATGCCCATTATCATGGGCCCTCGTCTTGCACGCGACAACAGTGTGTCGCGAATGGACATGCGCCGTTCCAGCATGACGATTTCCGGAGGGCAGCCAACAACAATGCTGCCTGTGACAAGTAGTATCGCTTCGCAGCGCTGAAAGGAACGGCCGAGCCTGACACAGGAGGTCCGGCCCGTCAGTCGAGTGTCCGAAGCTCTGCGTTCTGCGTGCGCGATCAGCCATCAGACCCTTATCGCGTCCCGACCTGCCGTCACTAGGGCTGCGAGGTGGCTGAAAGCCACTGGGGGCGAACGCGCACTTGAAACGCAGCATCTTCACCCGCGCTTGAGACGCTTGCTCAACCTGACAATGCGAGCTAGTCACATTCTCAATTGAGGATGAATATGATACGCAAGAGCAGGTTCTGGGCCTCCGGGATGATGGCGGCAATGTCTGCCGGCACGGCGTTCGCCCAGACCGCAGTGGCTCCGGATGACCATGATCAGGTCGTTGTTGTGGGGCAACGCGAGGACTTGCTGCACATCCCCGGCTCAGGAGCCACTATAGAGAAGGAAGATCTGCAGCGCACGCGCGTCTTGAGTGTCAACGAAGCGCTACGTCAAGTTGCTGGGGTATTCCCTCGAGAAGAGGAGGGCCTTGGCCTACGACCAAACATCGGGCTGCGTGGACTGTCGCCGATCCGATCCTCGAAAGTGCTTCTGCTTGAGGACGGACTGCCCGTCACTTATGGGCCCTATGGCGACAACGCCTCCTATTCCCACCCACCGATCCGGCGCTTTGAACGGATCGAGGTCCTGAAGGGCGCCAGCCAGGTCAGGTTTGGCCCAAACACGGTCGGCGGGGTGGTCAACTACATCACTCCTGACGCGCCGACCGAATTTGAAGCCGCGTTGCAGGCCACGGGCGGCGCGAACGGCTACGCCGAACTTGACGCCTCGATGGGCGGAGAAGCGGCCGGCTTCAGGCTTCTGGGGCACGTTAACTCTACCGCGTTCGACGGCGTGCGCGCCAATCATCGGCTCGAGTTCAACGACTTTTTCCTCAAGGTTGAACGGACGCTCGCTCCTGGTCACGAGCTGACTGCGCGTGTTGGCCTGATGCGTGAGAACAGCCAGGTTTCCTATTCTGGTCTCACACAGGCGGAATACCTCGCTGACCCCTACAGCAATCCGTTTCCCAATGATCGCTTCGACACGGAACGCTTCACTGCTGCGCTCACGCATGCATGGAGCATCTCGGACACGCTGCAGTTCACCAGCGCGGCCTATTCGCTCTGGTTTGACCGCGATTGGTGGCGCCAGTCGTCGAACTCCAGCCAACGCCCCAATGACTCTTCTGATCCGCTGTGCGGCAGCATGGCCAATCTGAATACGACATGCGGCACCGAAGGCCGGCTGCGGGAGTACAATCAGTACGGGTACGAAGCGCGACTCAACTGGGACGGCGAGTGGTTCGGCGCGCCGACAAATGTCGAGACCGGCGTTCGCTGGCATACAGAGCGGCAGAACCGGCTGCAGATCAACGCCGACACGCCGGACGGGCGCACGCCGGGCTCCACCGTAAATGGCGGGATCCCCGAGCGTCAGCGCCGCTACGCGGAAGCCTGGTCAGGTTTTGTCACGGGCCAAGTTGAGTTCGGACAGTTCGCATTGAGCCCGGGCGTCCGCATCGAATCCATCGAGTATGAGCGGGTGAACCTGGCAACGGGCGCGATCGGCAAGACCGATCTTGCCGTAGCCATTCCAGGGCTCGGCGCGACTTTCGATCTCAACAAAGCTCTCGTTGTCTATGCCGGTGTACATCGTGGCTTTGCGCCGCCGCGAGCGGAGGACGTCGTTACAAGTACCGGCGGCGTTGTCGATCTCGACGCTGAGGAAAGCATCAATTGGGAGCTCGGCCTGCGAGGAACGCCAACGCGGGGCATCGATATCGATGTTGCCATGTTCCGCATGGACTTCGAGAACCAGATTGTACCCGCATCGGTGGCTGGCGGCGTTGGAGCGACGCTGACGAGTGCCGGTGAAACGCTGCATGCAGGCGTCGAGGCTTCGCTGCGCGGGTCGTTGCAGGACTTGGGGTGGATGGATGCAAACGATGTCTACTTCCGCACCGCGCTCACCTGGGTGACGGACGCAGAGTTCGTCGGCACCCGCTTCTCTGGTGTTTCGGGTTTTGGAGGGATCTCCGTCACGGGAAATCGTTTGCCCTATGCGCCGGAATGGCTTGCTTCTGCGGCCGTTGGCTATGCGCATGCGGACTGGCTTGCGTTGCAGGCAGAAGTACAACACACCGGAGAGATGTTCACTGACGACTTGAACACCGTCACACCGACCCCAAACGGCCAGCGTGGTCTGATAGACAATGCGACGATCTGGAATTTCACGGCCAACGTGACACCCGGAGGAGGTGATGTGACGTTATTCGTCGCGCTGAAAAACGCCTTTGATGAGCTCTACGTCGTCGATCGTGCTCGCGGCATCCTGCCGGGCGCGCCGCGTCTGTGGCAAGCTGGCGTAAGCCTCCGCTACTAACCGAAGAACACGTGTCGGGGCGCTGTCAAGCTAGCGCCACAACCTGAGGGCGCTCACTGGATTTCGGATCCAGGCAGGCAAGTCTTCTTGCAAGATCGGTCTTTTCTTCCGACGCGACAGGCGCGATTTGCCTAGCCGTGGCTGATTGTGTTTTTAACCTGACCGCGCCTACCCGTTTCGCGAAGGGCTATCGAAACCAACCGGCGACTATGCTGCCGCTTCGGATTCACTCTGGACGTCGCATAACCTTCTGTCGTTTGGTAGCAGGGCTGTCTTCACACCCGCTTTCCGGCACGCAAGCACGAGCACAAGCTGCATCCCGCCTTCACAACCGCCTCTGACGGTTGCGCGAGCATCTCTATTGCTAACCCGCCAGAGGTCGCCGGCGCGCAGCGCGCGGGAGCTATGACCGAATCTTGGTGACGCGCTGAGGATCAAGCGGCGGCGACTTCGGCTTGAGGGTCAAGCGAGATTGCCTGCTCTTCGATGCCGTCTTTGAACTTCACCCCATAGATGACCTTTGGCAAGAAGAGAGCG
>JANOKS010000057.1:0-1666 GCA_031419455.1 Alphaproteobacteria bacterium | reverse complement strand
GCCGCCGCCTTCAGCGCATTCGGGATTAGGTGCGATTCGGGATCATGCTCTTCCCCGATCTCACCATCGATATCGGCGCCGGCCGCGTTGAAGTATCGCAGTGCTGCGAATTGGAGACCGCTCGCCCGGGCCGTGTCTTCCAGCATCTGCTCGACCATCAGCTTGGTCCGGCCGTAGACGCTGACGGGCCTTTTCGGCAGGTCCTCGCTGAGCGGCAGCCGCTCCGGGTTTCCATAGATCGCGCAGGTGGAGGAGAAGACGAACTTGTTTACCCCCTCCTCCAGCATCACGCGCAGGAGGGTCAACGCTCCGCTGACATTGTTGTCATAGAAACCGACAGGATCGCGCTCCCCTTCGCCGACCTCAATCTTTGCCGCGAAGTGCATGACCGCCTCGGGCCTGTGCTCGCGGATCGCAGCACGCACCGCCTCTGCATCGCGGATGTCGCCGGCCACCAGCGGAGCGCCGAGCACAGCATGGCGGTGGCCTGACGAGAGATTGTCGAACACAACTGCTTCACGGCCAGCTTTTCGCAGCGCCTTTACAGCATGCGAGCCGATATAGCCGGCTCCGCCCGCGACCATGACTCGCGCAACACCCATCAGCCAGCCTCCACCAAAAAATCGGCTCTACCGATATCAGCCAGGCGGCGGCGGCAGAACGTTATCGTACCGGCGCCTATACCTGCGGGCGCGGCCCACAGACACCGACAGCCGCGTCTCAGAGAATCGACTGGCCGGTCGAGGCCCAATCGTTCAAAAACGCCTCGACGCCAGAATCGGTTAGCTCGTGCTTGTAAAGCGCTGCGAATATCTTGGGCGGCAATGTCGCACAGTCCGAACCTGCGAGTGCTGCCTGACGCACATGATCCGCTGAGCGAATCGATGCGGACAGGATATTGGTCTGATAGCCGTAGTTGTCGTAGATGCGGCGAATCTCGCGGATGAGCTCCATGCCATCGATGCCCTTGTCATCAAGCCGGCCGATGAAGGGCGAAATGAAAAAGGCCCCGGCTTTCGCGGCGAGCAGCGCCTGCACGGCTGAGAAGCAAAGCGTCACGTTGACCTTGATGCCTTCGTCCGAAAGCGTGCGACAGGCGGCGAGCCCGTTTTCCGTCAGCGGCAACTTCACCACGACGTTCGGCGCGATGCGGGCGAGATAGCGCCCTTCGGCGAGCATACCCTCGACGTCCGTGGCCACGGCTTCGGCCGAGACCGGGCCAGGGATGATCGCGCAGATCTCGGCGATCGCATCCTTCATCTTGCGGCCGGACTTGGCGATGAGCGACGGTTTTGTGGTGACCCCGTCGATCAGCCCACTCACGACGACGGCGCGCAGCTCGGCGACGTCGGCTGAGTCGATGTATAGCTGCATTCTGAATCTCCAAGGACCTGTCGGCCTATTGCAGCGCAAATATAGCGCGTCAGTCCTGGTCAGGTATGACCTTCTTGACGTCCTGCGCTTTGTGACGCGACATGACGAGGACAGAATTTCCGCTTGCGACGATTACGAGGTCCGAAACTCCTATTGCGGAAACTTGGATGCCGTCAGACCTGATCAGGGTATTAGCGCTGTCCACCAGCATGGCTGGGCCCTCTACAGCGTTGCCTACAGCATCCTTTAGCGACAGACGCCACAGCTCTGACCAGGAGCCGATGTCTGCCCA
>JANOKS010000056.1:0-17240 GCA_031419455.1 Alphaproteobacteria bacterium | reverse complement strand
ACAGGGTGTTCGAGACTTGGGACGACATTGTCGCTGCCTGCTGTGACGCATGGAACGCCTTCGCCAGCAATCCTTCCCTCGTCACGTCCGTTACCTCACGCGAGTGGACGCAGGTCAGGATCTAGGGCGGTTGGTATTAGTCGAAATCGTCGGGGGTGACGCCGCCGAGGCCGGTCAGCGCGAATGTGAACCGAATCGACTCGGACGGCCCCAGCGTCCGGTCCCGGGCGCCTGAGCGCTCATATGCGATCATGAAGTAGGAACAGTCGTCCTGGTAGCGCACGCCCAGCGCGAACTGGATGTCCTGGCGCTGGGTGATGTTGCGGGACTGCTGGACGATGGCGGCCCAGCGGTCGTCGATTGCGAACGAGCCGTTCCAGACCAGCCCCTCGTCCTCCACCCCGGCCGAGTTCTCCTCGACCTTGAAGTAGCGTGCGTCGCCGCGGATGCGCCAGAAATCGACCTTGGCGTCCATGTCGATGCGCCTGACTTCCAACTCCTCGTTGGTGCGGAACCGGGCGCCGACCTGGAAGATGCGGCCAAGGTCCGCGCGGACGGAGGCGACATAGTCGGATTCCTCGCCGGCCAGATTGCTGAGCTCGTTGAAGGCGGGATCTGGATCCTCGCGCCAGCGACGGCCGACCAGCGCCGACAGCTCGATGTCGTTGCCGATGCGGGCCACCGTGTTGACGCCCACCGCGCCGCGGGCGCCGCCCTCCCAGAGATCGTAGTTGGACACTGCGCTCGGCTTGAAGAGGTTGCTCTCGTCCGCCTCGAAGACCAGCGAGTCCTCGTTGGGGATGCGGTTGAGGCCAAAGTCGGGGTCGCCGATCAGCGCGTTGGGATTGAGCTTTTCGTTGGCGTCGGGCGTGCCATAGGCGGCCATCGCGATCGGTTCGACGATGATGTCCATTCCCGGACTGCGGGCGATCCATGGATAGCTAACGGTCGCGCCTGCGACACCCAGGAAGCGAGACACATCGCGTGCGCCGCCGGCGCCGCCATCGTCGATATGGTATGCATCGCCGCGGCCGGAGGCGAAAGTCTCGAAGACGAGGCCGGGTCCGAAGATGAGCTGCGTGCCCCACTCCGCCTCGGCTGTGGCGCGTGCGGTATCGAGCGCGAGATCGTTGTTGGGCAGCCTCTGCTGTTCCGCACGGAACAGGCCCACGGCGCTGAAGTCGGTCGCGAGTTGCCCGGCCGTGCCGAAATCGAAGACTTTCTGCGTGTAGATCGAAGGCAGGACTTCCGGAATTTGCGTGTCGCGATCGTTGGCGCGCAGCCCCTGGAAGGCATAGGCGCCCGTCTCGAAGTAGAAGTCCGGCGTCTGCCCCGTGGTGTAGATCTGCGACAGCAGCTGCCGCGGCTGGCTGGCGATCAGGCCGCGCAGGTCGTCCTCGCCATCGATGTCATACCGGTGGTCGTAGAGGTCGTCGGTCTGGCGCTCGACGCCGAAACCCCATTGCCAGTCCTCATTGATGTCGAAACGGCCGACCGCATAGAGATGGCCGCGCCATTCCTTGTCATCGAACTTGTCGCCGTCCGAGTTGAAGTCCTGCTCGTAGGTGAAGCTGCTCTCGGCATCGATGAAGCCGGAGAAGAATCGGCGGCGCCAATCGACCTTCACCAGCGGGTTCACGCCGGTCGACATCATCGGCGCGATGGTGACGTCTTCGGACGGCGAGATCACCCACAGGTAGGGCTGCTCGTAATACGCCCCGATCTTGGATGACAGGCCGAGGTCGGGCGTCAGCAGGCCGGAGCGACGCTCAGAATTCGGGTCAGGATGGGCAAACCACGGCACGTACAGCACGGGGATGCCGGCCAGTTCGAGCACGGCGTCCTGGTAGGAGATCATCTCCTCTTCCTGGTCGAGCGTCGCGCGACGCGCACGCAGGGCCCAGGTCGGGTTGACGTCCTTGTCCTCGCAGACGGGGCAGTTCGTGAACACGACCTGCTCGACCGAGTTGCGCACGCCGTCGGTACGGACAGCGGACGATGCTGTTACCAGCCCGGTTTCTCCCAGGCGCGCCGAGAAGCGCGTCGCGAAACCATTGGTGAAATCCTCGTCGGCCTCGATCTCGTCGGCGAACTGGATCTGGCCGGTCCCGTCGGTGATCTGGACATTGCCCTGCGCGCGGAGCGTTTCCGTCGCGCGGTCGTAGATCACCCGGTCGGCCCTCAGCGTGCGCTGGCCGATGCGGACTTCGACATTGCCTGACGCCGTGACGACGCTGGTGTCGCGGTCTTCCTCGAACTGATCCGCTTTCAGGATGACTTCATCATCATCCGCGGCGGGAGAGGATGGGGGCGGTGTCGGAACGGTAGGCGGCGTTTGGGCGAATGCCGTGCCGCCAGCTGCAAGAGCTGCAACAGCCACGGATGCCAGGGCGCTTAGCCGCAAAACCATTACTCTCCCCTCGCGCAACGGTTGCGAGCGACTCCCAGCCTCAGACCGATACGCAATGCCCATTGAGGCGTAAAGGCGGTGTACAGCGTTGGGGCATTCCGGAACGCAGCGCGGCCCGGAAGCCACATAGCGCGAGGGTCAGACCGGGAAACCCGATGAATCAGCCGTCCTCGGCGTGGGAGAGGAAGGTCAGCACCGCGAAAAGGGCGAACAGGGGCGGGCACCACGCAGCGGCCTCAGGCGGGGTCGCCCCGGATGCAGCCATTCCGGATGCGAGCCGTGTTGTGAAATACAACACGAAACCCGCGAGCGCGCCTGCGCCGATAAGCTGTGACAGTCCGCCGGACCGCGCCAGCCGGAGGCACACCACGGCGCCGATCAGCGCCATCGCCAGCATGAACACCGGCATGGCCAGCAGCGTATTGTACTTCAGCACGTAGTCACCGATCTCCATGCCGGCCGCACGCCCATCCTGAATGAACCCCGGCAGGTCCCAGAACGGAATGGTCTTGGAAGAAGCGAACCGCGACAGCAGCGTGTCGCTGTCGAGATTGGTGGGCAGCGCCAGCGACTCGCTGCGCTGGATTTCCCCCGCCACGCGATTCTCGATGACACCGGTGAGCTGCCAGAAGCCGGGCGTCAGCTGGGCTTTCTGCGCGTCGATCCTGTGCGTGAATTCCCGGTCGGCAGGCCCGCCCGGACCCGGGCGGAAATACCAGAAGGTGACGTTCTCCAGCGCCTGCCCGCGGCCGACGACACGACGGCCGTGAATGATGGCCTGCTGGTTGGAGCCGGGCAGCACCGCGGCCTCTGCGTCGGCGCCGGCTTCAAGGTTTCCCTGGCTCAGCCAGACGCCTTCGGTCACGGGCGCGCCGCCGCCGAGCAGCCGCGCGCGCGTGGTCTCGAAGTCCTGGTTGAGCTTCGTCGCCAGCGGGTCAAGCACCGTGACCATCAGCACGCCGAGCAAGACGGCCAGAACCATGACCGGACCGAGAAACCGCCAGGCTGAGACGCCGGACGCGCGGATCGCCGGAATCTCGCTGCGGCGGCTCAGCTGCGAATAGGTGAGAATTGAGCCCACCAGCATCGCGAAGGGCAGAGTTTCGAGGATCAGCCCCGGCGTCTTCATCATGGTCAGCGTAAAGGCGACGTCGATGCCGATCTGCGTGCGGTCTCCAATGGTGCGCATCTGTTCGACGACGTCGACCAGGATGATGGCGAGCAGGATGATCGACAGCGTCAGCGCCAGCGAGGCGACGCATTCGCGAAAGATGTAGCGCTGGATCCGTCCCGCGATCACCATCTCACGCAGGCCCCATCAGCGGGGACCGCGAGCCGCGCGCGCCGACGCGCCGTCGCTTCAACACGGGCTGGATGAAGAACAGGAACGAGATGAACGCGATCACGAAGATGGGCAGCAGGTACTGCACCACGTTGAGTTCGGGGTCCTTGCTGGCGGACGACGTCGCCCCGAACGCCGCGAGGCGCACCACCAGCGCCACGCCTGAAGCGATCGCAATGCGCTGCGCATAGCCGCGGCGGCTGAAATCCCCGCCCAGAACGGCATAGAGCGCCAGCATCGCCATGGCGATGTTCAGGAGCGGGGTGGCAAGGCGCGCATGACCCTCCGCCGCCAGCATGTCGACGTTCGCGTTGTCGTAGTGATTGGTCATGTCCGGATAGAAAAGTTCCGGCAGGTAGCGGTCCGACTCTTCGAGGATCACGGCCTTCTGGTCGTTGACGAAGGCTCCGAGTTCGAGCGGCGACTGCTGGAAGGTGAGCGATTCCGTCGCCCCGCTCTCACGTACTGATTGACGTATGCCGTCGCGCAGGATCAGCGCCGGCTTGCCCTCGAGTTCAGACAGGAACGCGGACTTCGCGATGTAGGTGACTTCACTGTTCGGATTGCGGCTGTCGTTGGCAACGAGGAAGGTGATCTCCGACCCTTCCATGTTACCGGCGAAGGTGGTGAGGCCGTCCCTGTGCGTCATGAACGTGCCCTCGCGCACCAGCGAAGAGGCAAGATCGGTCGAGGCGGAGGTCAGCGTGGTGCGCAGTTCGCGCGAGGCGGCGGGCTGCACCCACAGGTTCAGGCCGAGGTGAAGTATCGCCGCCAGCACGGCGAGCCTCAACACGGGGGATGCGACCTGCCAGTTGGACATTCCGGAGGCCTGCGCCACCACCACCTCGTTCTCCCGGTGAGCCACGTTCAGCGCCGCCGCGGTCGCGATGAAGAGCGCGATGGGCATCAGCAGGGAGATGATCTGCGGGGTGGCCAGCACCGACACCCAGAGGAAGGCCAGCATGGACTGGCGATTCTGCACGATGGTGTCCTGGATCTGGCTGAGGCCTTGCGTAAGCAGGGCGATCAGCGCAAGACCGCCGACGATCGCGATGAGGGTTCTCAACACGTTGCGAAAAAGATAGCGTTGAAAACCGTACATGCGAAAACCCGGCGCCGGCGCTTTCCGTCGGGGCCAATCTTTCGGTTGGACGGGCCACAGCGGAACGGACCAGTGCTATCCGCGTCCGGAGCGTTCGTCGATGACCATGTGTAGACATTAGGCAGGACCGAAATTCCTCATGCAGATCAAGTTTTCCGCAGAACCCACAGGGGATGCCATCGCCTATCTTTGCTACGAGGGCGACAAGGGCGTCGAGTTCGCCGCCGACCTCGATAAGCCAGCGGAATCAGCCATTCGCCGCGCCATCGCGGCGGGATCCTTCAAGGGCGGATCAGGCCAGGTGGTCGAAATCCTCGCCCCCGAATGGAGCGACGCCTCGCGTGTTCTCGCGGTCGGCGTGGGCAAGAAATCGGCAGCCTCGGACCTCGGGTGGCAGAAGGCCGCAGCTGCGCTTGTGAAGCGTGTGCTGCTGGGCGGGACCAGATCGCTCGCCATCGTCGGCGCCCCGGACCGCAGCGTTGCGGCGCACCTCGCGCTGGGCGCCCGTCTCGCCGGCTACCGCTTCGACCAGTACCGTTTGAACCTGAAGGCCGAGAAGAAGCCGACGCTGACCTCCGTGTCGATCGTGACCGACAGCGCCGCAGGCGCCCGCGCCGACTACGCCCCGCTCGCCGCAAAGGCGGAGGGCGTGGAGTTCGCGCGCAACCTGGTGAGCGAGCCGCCGAACGTGCTGCACCCGGAAAGCTATGCGGACCGCATCCGGGAGCTGGCTGAGCTGGGGCTCGAGATCGAGGTGCTCGACGTCGCAGCGATGACCAAGCTCGGCATGGGCTCGCTGCTCGGTGTCGGACAGGGCTCCGTGCGCGGCTCGCGCCTTGTGGTGATGAAATGGATGGGCGCGAAGGACAAGAAGTCCGCCCCGGTCGCTCTCGTCGGCAAGGGCGTGACGTTTGACACGGGCGGCATCTCGCTGAAGCCGGGGCCCGGCATGCAGGATATGAAGGGCGACATGGGCGGTTCAGCCGCCGTTGTCGGCGCGATGATGTCGCTGGCCAAACGCAAGGCGAAGGCGAATGTGGTGGGGCTCGTCGGCCTCGTCGAGAACATGCCCGACGGCAACGCCCAGCGTCCCGGCGACATCGTGCGCGCAGCCGCCGGCAAGACGATCGAGATCCAGAACACGGATGCCGAAGGGCGTCTCGTGCTGTGCGATGTACTCTGGTACGCGCAGAAGAAGTTCCATCCCAAGGCGATGATCGACCTCGCCACATTGACCGGCGCGATCATCGTCTCGCTCGGTAATGAGCACGCCGGACTCTTCTCCAACAACGACGATCTGGCAGCCAAGCTCACCGCTGCGGGCAAGGTCGAAGGCGAGCCGGTGTGGCGCATGCCGCTTGGGCCGGGCTATGACAAGCAGATCGACAGCGAGTGCGCGGATATGCGGAATATTGGGAATGCTGGTAACGCTGGTTCGATCACCGCCGCGCAGTTCCTGCAACGCTTTGTCGATGACGGCCGGGCGTGGGCTCACCTGGATATCGCGGGAACCGCCTGGAAGCCAGGCAATGACAACCCGCTGGAGCCGACCTGGGCGACCGGCTGGGGCGTGCGCATTCTCGACCGACTGATTGCCGACAATTACGAGGATTGAAGGGATGGCGGCCGAGTGGTGGTTCTACCACATCGAGCAGGGCTCGATTGACGCCGCCATCGCACCACTCATCGAGAAATGTCTCGAACGCCGCTGGCGCGTGATCGTCGCCGGCCATGAGGAAACCGTCGAGCGGCTGAACCGCGCGCTGTGGACATGGAAGGACGAAAGCTTCCTGCCGCACGGCCGCGCCCGCAGCGACGCAGCCAACCAGCCCGTTCTGCTTTCAACCGAAGCTGTCCCGTCCAATGGTGCGGCGGTTGCCGTTCTACTCGATGGGCTGGACGCGGACGCGACGCTTTTCGAGCGCGTGATGGTCGTTTTCGATGGCGGCGACGAGAACGCCCGCGCCAAGGCGCGGCAGCAATACAAGTCCGCCCTCGATGCCGCCGCCCCCGCCCGCTATTTCCAGCAGGAACGCGGCGGCTGGAAGGAATTCAAGCGCCCCGAGCCAGCCGCCGATCCCGCCTGAACTTTTCGGTTGGCGCGCGAGCGAAATTCGGCAAACCTTGTCAGTGGTTCGGGGTGCTTCATGGATCGGCGCAAACTGCTTCAGGGTCTGGGCGCGGGCGTGGCGATGTCGTTTGCGCCGCAGGCGGCGTGGGCTCAGGCCGCCGGGCGCTGGGTGCGCTTTGAAAGCCCGAACTTCATCTGTTTCACCGCGGGAGACGAAAGCCGGGCGCGCCAGGAAATGGTTGAACTGGAACGGTTTCACGCTCTTCTCGCGCGGACGATGCCGCGGAGCGAGCGCAGCCCACTGAAGCTGAAGGTCTATGTCGCCAACGGCAACCAGCAGTTCGAACGATCCAGCCCCGGCATGGGAAAAACAGTCGCTGGATTCTACGACTCATCCGCCGAGCAGATACGCGCGGTTACCGCGCCTGAACGAGCCTTCGAGCGCCAGCGCAACATGAAGCGCAACATCCGCGCGATGGATGCGCGTGTCGTCCTGTTCCACGAGTACGCCCATCATTTCCTGCGCGCCAACAGCCGGAGAACTTATCCGCGCTGGTACAACGAGGGCTTTGCGGAATTCGTTTCGACAGCCGTCTTTGGCAAGGATGCAACGCTTGTCGGCATGTTCACCTCAGACCGCGCGATCTGGCTCACGATCGGCGACTGGCTCGACATCGACAAGTTTCTCGTGGGCGGCGCATTCGACCGCGAGGACACATCAATGTTCTACGCGCAGGCATGGCTCGCGACGCATTATCTCTTCATGAAGCCCGAACGTGCCGCTGGGTTCGACCGTTACTGCATTGCCTTGCAGGAGGGCGGCGACCCGCTGGAGTCGTTTGAACCTGCGTTCGGGATTTCCCGGGGCGATTTCGACCGTGAACTGAAGAAATACAAGCGCGACGCAATCCAGATCCTCAGTCTGACACCCGACACGACCGACTACGCTGCGACGATCGCCAGTCAACGACTCACCGCCGGCGCTGACGAGTTGATGATGCCGCTGTCCTATCTTCAGTCCGTCCCGCCACGCGACTATGCGAAAGAGACGGTCGAACTCGTGCGCAAGGAAGTGCAGAAGCACGGTGGCGATCCGTTCGCGCAGTACGCGCTCGCCCATGTCGAAGTGTGGTACGGGGAGCTGGCCTCTGCCCGGACGCAGCTGGATGCCTTGCTCGCGAGCCAGCCCGACAATCCTGATATCCAGCATCTCAGCGGGTTGTGCGATCTTCGCATGGCGCATGAGGCGAACGATGAAGCGCTGTTCAAGCGCGCCCGCGGAGCCTTTGCCAAGGCGCATCGCCTCGATGGCGCGCGCGCGATTTCGCTGTTCCGCTATGTCGAGTGCCTGCTGGCGATCGATGGCGAGATATCGGATCACGCGATTGATGTGCTGGTGAACGCATACAAGCTGGCCCCGCAAATCAACGCGCTCGCCTATGTGACGACGCAAGCGCTGATGCAGCACGAGCGCTGGGAGGAGGCCGAACTGGTGATCACGCCGCTGTCGTCCTCGGCTCACGGCGAGGACGAGCGGGCGCGAGCGCTGCTTGCGGCCGTCAAGGCGAAGCAGCAGCCTGACTTCGTCTTCTACGCCTCCGCAGCGCGCCTGTCCGACGAGTTCGAATAGCCCAGCATCGCTCAGGCATCGGGAAATAGAAGCGACTCGTAGTCCCGCGCGCCATGCAGGATGTGCGGGATCGTGACTTGATCCGGCTCAATCCGGAAGAAGATCAGATAACTTCCGTGCAAGCGACGGCGGATGCCGTGGGCTTCGCGCCCGGGCAGGAGGGGATAGAGTTTCGGGCTAGCGCCAAGCGCCTCTGCTCTGTCGAGCAGATCGTTCACGAACGTTTGGGCGCGTTCGGGGTTGTCTGCTGCAATATGTTCCCCGATGTCGCTTACATCTTGTCGCGCCGCCGTCGAAAGGAAGACTTTCAACGTTTCACTTTAGGAGCGCGTGTTTTCCGCGTTGCGCCAGACTTTTTGTCTGCCGCCATCTTGGCGTATCGCGCGGTCAGTGATTTCCGAACTTCGTCAACGCTGTGCGTGCGGCCCGCATCCGCATCTGCAATCCCCCGCGCGAGCGCCGCATCCAGCGCCGCCAATCTCTTCTCGCGTTCGTGGATGATACGCGCGCCTTCGCGCAAGACCTCGCTCCGCGAGCCATATCGGCCCGACTCGACGAGTTCAGTAATCGCTTTTTCGAGGACTGGACCGAGATTTACGCTGCTTGGCATGGTGTGGCCTCCACGCGCAATTTAGCCCGGTTGATAACAGTTATCAACCGCTAGTCCGCGCTCGCCGCAGCGTTGCCGCGAATGATCTGCGCCAACGGGCCCTTCACATCGGCCAGCGCCGCCTTCATGTCGTTATACCCGGCCTCGACCGCGGGCTCGTAGTCCTTCCAGTCGCGCAGTTCTATGTCCTTCATCTGCGGCACGATCAGGATGTCGGTAAGACCGCGGTGCTTGTTAGGGTCGATGCTGACCGTTGCCGCGCGCATCAGCAGGTTGGCGATCGGCGGCGCCGACCTGAAGCCGTGGCGCAACGTCCAGCCGATGAAGCCCGGCGGGTCGATGAAGTCATCCGCCAGCAGCCCTTCCGGCGCCACCGCGACATCGACACCGATGATCCGGCCGCGATGCATTTCGCGCATCACGTCGACGGGGAAGTTGTTGAGCACCGCGCCGTCCACCAGCACCTGCTTGTGGGACACCACCGGCGGCAGGATACCGGGCAGCGAGATCGTCGCCCGCAGCGCTTCGCGCAGAAGGCCTTCGGTATGCACCTGGAATGCGCCCTGCGTGAGATTGGTCGAGACCGAGAAATACGGCACCGGCAGATCCTCGATCTGCACCTCGCCGAAATGCTCCTTCAGGCGCGCATCGACCTTGTGACCCTTCACCAGGCCGACGACGGGCAGGCGATAGTCTGACAGCGGATTGCTTTCGACAAAGGCCTTGCGGATGCGCCGGTCGATCTCCGCATCGTCCCAGCCGCATGCGACGCCCGCCGCGATGATGGCGCCCATCGATGCGCCGCCGACGAAATCGATCGGGCAGTTCGCCTCGCGCAACGCGCGGATCACACCGATCTGCGCATAGGCGCGCGCGCCGCCGCCTGACAGTACGAGCCCGACCGACTTGCCCGCCATGGTGCGCGCCAGCCTGCGGCATTCGTCGTCATCCATGCCGTTCCAGTGGAACACGCGCGCTGCTTCCGACGCGTACTTCCATTCCAGCGTGCGCGCCGCAGACCGTTCGCTGGCATGATGCAGCAGGATGAGGTCGACCAGCTTGAACTGACGGGCGGGCGAGGGATCATCCGGCAGCAACGGGATGGATGGCCGCGCATCCGACCGTGCGAACATCCAGATGCGGTCCGAATGGCGCTGGGTCATCTTGAACCAGGGCGTGTCGCCCAGGGTCGAGAGCAGCATCACGATCTCGTTGCGGGTTTCGAGTTCGTCGAAATACGCCGCTGGCATGCCGACGGCTTCCTCGCCGACGATGGCCACGCGAAGCCCCATCGCCTGCAGTTCATTCGCCATCGCGCGGGCGCGCTGTTTCAGGTCGATGGTCGGAGACGTCGCGACAAGTCCGAACACGCGCGGCTCAGCCGAGCGCACGACTTTCTTCCGCGCCTGCCGCATGCGGATCATGATCACGCGTGTCAGCCGCTCGAGGATCTGGGGGTCCGAGCGCACCAGCTGCATGAAGCCCTGCCGCGACATCGACAGCAGCTCGGTATCGCGCAGGGCGTACACCGCATGCTCATGCGGCTCGCCCGCGATCATCGACATCTCGCCGACGGGCTCGCCTGCGC
Organism: Alphaproteobacteria bacterium; assembly: GCA_031419455.1. Classification (GTDB taxonomy): domain Bacteria; phylum Pseudomonadota; class Alphaproteobacteria; order Caulobacterales; family Hyphomonadaceae; genus UBA7672. The sequence continues at coordinate 6,487 of JANOKS010000056.1, read as the reverse complement.
GGATGTGGCCGGCCAGCTCCATCGTGCCGGACGGGTTCACGCGGAAAGCGCCCAGCGAACCGGACAGAACGAAATAAATCTGGTCGGAAGCCTCGCCCGGGCCAAAGAGCTGCCAGCCGCCGGGAAGGCCGAAATAGCGCGTCTCGTTCTCGGCGGCTTTCAGCGCGCGCGGCGGCGCATCACGCAGGAAGGGGACCGTTCGCAGCGACGGGAGGATGGAGGGGGCGTCGCCGCCAGCCTTGATTTTCGTCTTCGTGCCCATGGCCGTCCCGGCCGTCCTGTTGCCCGTTCAACTCATACCTTAACGCAGAACCCTGAAAGAAAGGTTCGAGCGCGGTTCCGCCCGTCTCTTTGTCTTGCCACGGACGGCCTTGCGGCCATTAATGCCCCGGAATCAACAAGGACCGTGTGCGCATGGCGCGACTACATACTCAGGTAAGTGCTTCCTCGGAGCGCTTTCAAGGCAATGCTGCTGCAATGCAGCGGCTGGTGGAGGAGTTGCGTGCAAAATCCGCCAAGGCGGCTCTTGGTGGCCCCGAAAGTTCGCGGACGCGGCATGCTGCGCGCGGCAAGCTGCTTCCGCGCGAGCGCGTCGAACAGCTGGTCGATCCCGGCTCGCCCTTCCTCGAACTATCACCACTAGCAGCCGACGGCATGTACGACGGCGAGGCGCCTGCGGCTGGGGTGATTACCGGCATTGGCCGCGTGTCCGGGCGCGAATGCGTGATCGTGTGCAACGACGCCACGGTGAAGGGCGGGGTCTATTTCCCGATCACCGTAAAGAAGCACCTGCGCGCGCAGGAAGTCGCCATCGAGAACAACCTGCCATGCGTCTACCTGGTGGACTCAGGCGGCGCGAACCTGCCGCACCAGTCTGAGGTCTTCCCCGACCGCGAGCATTTTGGCCGCATCTTCTACAACCAGGCCAACATGAGCGCCCGCGGCATCCCGCAAGTTGCCGCCGTTATGGGCTCGTGCACCGCCGGCGGCGCCTATGTGCCGGCGATGTCGGACGAGACCGTCATCGTCCGCAAGCAGGGCACCATCTTCCTCGGCGGTCCGCCTCTGGTGAAGGCCGCAACAGGCGAGATCATCTCCGCCGAAGACCTTGGCGGCGCGGATGTGCACGCCCGCCGCTCCGGCGTGGCGGATCACTATGCGGCGAACGACGGCCACGCACTGCAGATCGTCCGCGACATCGTGAAGAACTTCAACCGACCGAAACGCCTGATGCTCGACGCCATAGCCTCGCGCGATCCCGCCTTCGATCCCGCTGAACTCGACGGCGTCGTCCCGCTCGATGCGCGCGAACCCTACGACGTGCGCGAAGTCATCGCCCGCCTCGTCGATGGCTCCGACTTTGACGAGTTCAAGAAGCTCTATGGCGAAACGCTGGTCACGGGCTTCGCGCACCTGCGCGGCCTCCCCATCGGCATCCTGGCCAACAACGGCATCCTGTTCTCGGAGAGCGCGCAGAAGGCAGCCCACTTCATCCAGCTCTGCGACCAGCGCAGCATACCTCTGGTGTTCCTCCAGAACATCACCGGCTTCATGGTCGGCTCAAAGTACGAGGCGGGCGGCATCGCCAAGGACGGCGCCAAGATGGTCACCGCCGTGGCCACCGCACGGGTGCCGAAATTCACCATCGTCATCGGCGGCAGCTACGGCGCCGGTAATTACGGCATGTGCGGCCGCGCCTATTCCCCCCGCTTCCTCTTCATGTGGCCCAACGCGCGCATCTCCGTCATGGGCGGCGAACAGGCCGCCAGCGTGCTCGCCACCGTCAAGCGCGACGCGATGGAGGCCAAGGGCCAGAGCTGGCCCGCCGACGAGGAAGCCAAGTTCAAGCAGCCCATCCGCGACCTCTACGAACGCGAAGGCTCCCCCTACTTCTCTACCGCCCGCCTCTGGGACGACGGCGTCATCGCCCCCCGCGACACCCGCCGCGTGCTTGGCCTCGCGCTGTCAGCCGCGCTGAACGCGCCGCACGGACGCGCAGCGGAGCGTGAGGCGGGCTTTGGCGTGTTCAGGATGTGATCAGAATGGATTCCTGATCGTCACGCCTTCAATCACCTGTCCGTCCTGCATGTCTTCGCTCCAAACCGTGGCGCAGCCTGCCAGTTTCGCAGCAGCCAAGATCGAAGCATCGTAGATGTGGAAGTTGAAGCGTTCGGCGATAGTCAACGCCGCATCGTGTGTCTGCAGGTCTAGCGGATGCACGACACACCAGTGCCGCGTAAGCGCGAGAAGGTTGCGGATATCCTGCCAGCTCGCAGTCTGCTTGCGACGCATGACTGATGTCACTTCATTCAACACCTGCGCGGAGACGTGGCCGCCTCCAAGAACCAGCTTCTCCGTCCGCTGCGCCTTCGCCGGATCGCTGCCAACCATGTAGAGGACGACGTTGGAGTCGAAAAACGCGCTGCTCACTTGCGCGGCCGCTCATTTGCTTCCAGCCGGTCGAACTTGAAGTCCTTGGGAAGCGTGCCCCGCATCTGCCGGACGCGTCGCAATAGCTCGTCCGCATCAGGCCTTTTCTCCACCTCAACAGAATGCTTTCCTGTGACGCTGATGTCGATCTCGTCGCCTTCACTCAGGTCGAGCACATCGACAATCGCTTGTGGCAGGCGGATCGCCAGACTGTTCCCCCATTTTGAGACGCGCATAACCTATACTCCCATGATATACACCATGACGAATGTATATCATATTGCCTAGCAAATGAAAACCGCCTTGATTGCGTGCCGCGCACTGAACGAGTCCCATGAACCGCGACGCCCTCAACGCGCTCGATCAGACCGTCGCCATCGCGCGGCAGCGGGCAGACGGGCGCATCCCCATCGTCGGCGTTGCTGGCCCGCAGGGCTCCGGCAAGACCACGCTGGTCAGCGCATTCGCCGCCTTCCATCCCGCCACCGCGCATTTCTCGCTGGACGACGTTTATCTCGACGCGGCCGCGCGCCGCATGTTGTCCGCCACGGTCCATCCGCTGTTCGCAACGCGCGGCCCGCCCGGCACGCATGACCTCGGCATGCTCAACGCCACGCTGGATGCGCTTCAGTCCGCCGATCCGGATTCCCGCACGCCGCTGCCCGCCTTCGACAAAGTCAGCGACAATCCGCTGCCGCGCTCCAGCCGTCCGGTGTTCGAGGGCAGGCCCCAGCTCATTCTCATCGATGGCTGGTGCCTCGGCGCCTCCGCCCAGACCGACGCCGAACTCGCGACCCCCATCAATGAGATCGAAACGAAGGAAGACGACCGTGGCAAGTGGCGCCGTGCGGTCAACGAGAAACTTACGCTTCCCTACGCGCTCGCTTTCGCCCGCTTCGATGCGATCTTGCATCTGCGTGCGCCAGAGTTTGGCGTCATCCATGACTGGCGCTGCGAGCAGGAGGAAGGCCTTCTCGGCCGCAAACTCTCAAAGGCCGAGCAGCGCCGCGTAGGCCTCTTCATCCAGCATTTCGAGCGCATCACGCGCCACATGATGTCCGGCGGTCGCCGCGCAGAGATCGAGGTGCAACTGGATGCCCGCCGCAACGTGACCGAAGTCCGCCGCTTCTAGCGTGACGCGCCCGCTCTCGCGGTCTACATCATACGCAAAGGAGCTTCCCCATGGCCTACGAGCACATCCTTCTCGACGTCTCACCTGAAGGCACGGCCGTCCTCACGCTGAACCGTCCGGCCAAGCGCAACGCCCTGAATGCCGAAGTCATCGCCGAACTGACGGACGCGTTTGAAACCCTGTCGAAGAACCCCGAATGTCGCCTCGTCCTCCTGCGTGGCAACGGACCTGTGTTCTCCGCCGGGGCCGACCTCGAATGGATGAAGGCCGCCCAACACTACTCATCCGGCGAGAACGAGGACGACGCCTATGGCATGGCCGAGATGTTGCGGCGGCTGTTTGAACTCCCGCAGGTCACCATCGCTTTGCTGCATGGCGCAGCGATGGCCGGCGCGTGCGGCATGGCGGCGGCATGCGACATCGCGATCGCCAAACGCGGCACTGTGTTCTCGTTTTCCGAAGTGAAGCTCGGCATCATCCCGGCGACCATCTCACCCTACATCGTCAACGCCATCGGCCCGCGCTGGGCCCGCGCGCTGTTCGTTACCGCCGAACGCTTCGAGGCAGACGTCGCCGCGAAACTCGGCCTGATCCACCACGAGGTCGAAGATGACGTTGCGATGGAAAAACTGGTCGAGCACTATGCCGATCTTGTCTACGCTGCTTCTCCTGCCGCCATCGCTGACACCAAGGCGCTGGTTGCCGACGTCACCGGCGAAGTCATCGACGCCAGCCTCGGCCGCATGACTGCCAAGCGTCTCGCCCATCGCCGCGTCAGCGAGCAGGGCAGGGAAGGCCTGTCCGCCTTCCTCGAAAAGCGCAAGCCAAGCTGGGCGCGGTAGCAAACACCAGCGGCACACGGGACAATGTCGCAGCGCCTCAAGCTTGAAGTCTGGCTCCACGCCCGCCGCGAGGCGTGGCGCGCCGCGTTCGTTCGCGGGCCCGTCACCGGCTTCCTGTTCGAGTTCGTCTCGTTCGGTGTGAAGCAGGCCTGGGCCTGCCTGTTCGGCGCTCTGATGCTCGCGCTCCTGCTTGCAAGCTTCCTGTTCTATCCGGCCGAGGCGCCGCTCGACCGCTACGATTTCCTCACCATCGCCGCGCTCCTGATCCAGGCAACCATGCTCGCAACGAAACTCGAGACATGGGAGGAAGCCCGCGTCATCTTCGTCTTCCACGTCGTCGGCACGATCATGGAAATCTTCAAGACCAGCGCCGGCTCGTGGATCTACCCGGAAGACTCCTTCCTCCGCATCGCCGGCGTGCCGCTCTTCTCCGGCTTCATGTACGCCGCCGTCGGCAGCTACATCGCCCGCTCCTGGCGGATCATGGAATTCCGCTGGGTGCGCTTCCCGCCGCTCTGGCTGCAGGGCATTCTCGCTATTGCGGTCTACGTGAACTTCTTCACGCATCACTGGCTGCCCGACCTGCGCCTGGCCCTGTTCGTGGCCAGCGCTGCGATCTACGGCCCGTGCATACTCTACTACCGGCCAGACCGCGCCGAGCGCCCCATGCCCCTCCTTGTCGGTCTGATCCTCGTCGCCACCTTCATCTGGTTTGCGGAGAACCTCGGCACATTCGCCCGGGCGTGGACCTATCCTAGCCAGAATGGCGGCTGGCATCCCGTGTCGATTGAAAAGCTTGGCTCGTGGTATCTTCTCATGATTATCAGTTTCGTGCTGGTCGCCGCAGTGCATCTGGAGCGGCGAACGAGGCAGGGGTCGGAGACATGAGCGGGGAAATGGAAGCCGCCGGCGCGGCCGTCACGGCAGGCCTTGCGGCCTCGGCCATCGACGCCGGCAAGCATGTCGCACACGACGTCCACGGCGCCTGCGCCAATTGCGGCGCGAACATCGACGGCAAGTTCTGCCCGGCATGCGGACAGCCGGCGCACCTGCATCGCACACTTGGCCACATGGTGAAGGAATTCCTCCACGGCCTGCTGCACTTCGACGCCCGTGCCTGGCGCACGCTGCCGCTACTGGCCTTTCGCCCGGGCACGCTGACGCGCGACTACATCCACGGCAAGCGCGCTCGCTATATCTCGCCGCTCGCGATATTCTTGCTGACCGTCTTCACGATGTTCTTCGTATTCGCTTTCACGGGCGACATGGTGGTCAACGCCAACACCGAAGAAGCGGCGCTTGAGCTGGAAGAAGCACGCGCCAGCATCGTGCAGCTGCGGACGGACGCCGTCGAGGCGGATGCTGCTCTGATCGCGGCACGGGCGGCGGAGGCCGCTATTCCCCTCACCGTGCCTGCGGACGATCCGTCGCGAGAGGCCGCGCGTGAAACCCTCGAGGATGCCGAAGAACTGGCAAGCGACAAGGCGCGCGACCTGCGTATCGTCGAACGCACGCTCACCACGCTCGAACGGGTGATTGCCGAAGCGCCTGTCACGGTTGGTGAGGATGGCGTTACGCAGACCACGACAATATCGGGCTTCGACGTGTTCTACGACCAGGTCGCCGAAGCTGCGCGCGCAGGCGAGATCACGGTCAACACGGGCTTCAAGTCGATCGACAAGAAAATCCTGGAGAAGCTCATGAATCCAGAGCTTGCGGTCTACAAGATCCAGAACACCGCCTACAAATTCTCCTTCCTGCTGGTGCCGATCTCGCTGCCTTTCATGTGGCTGCTGTTCTTCTGGAAGCGCGGCGTCACGCTGTTCGATCACGCGGTGGTGGTGCTCTACTCCCTGTCCTTCATGTCGCTGCTGTTCGTGATCGGCGCTGTGACTGCGATGTGGGTTTCGGGCCTGCTGGGCGCGGTTCTCTGGGCCATCTCCCTAGAGCGTGATCGCTTTAGGTGGAAGCGTATCCTGAGTTGGCGAGGTAGTTGGCGCATTCCTGTTTTGTGAAGCAGGAGAGCAACTGGCCGACGCGAGACCAGCAAGCATCGAAGGATCGCTCCTGGGCGTCTCGCATC
>JANOKS010000055.1:0-18082 GCA_031419455.1 Alphaproteobacteria bacterium | reverse complement strand
ACAGGGTGTTCGAGACTTGGGACGACATTGTCGCTGCCTGCTGTGACGCATGGAACGCCTTCGCCAGCAATCCTTCCCTCGTCACGTCCGTTACCTCACGCGAGTGGACGCAGGTCAGGATCTAGGGCGGTTGGTATTAGTTCTGGGCGATGTTGCAGTCCTGAAACACCCGCACGGCTGTATACGCACCGCCTCCGACCCAGCAGGCAGCGCTCGTAGTCAGTGCGAGATCCAAGCGAAGTGCAGTCCAAGCTGAAGCGTTCGGTCTGATCGACCCTGAGCGGCAGCTTTTCTCCAGGCGTGACGGGACGCACGAGGCGGTCTATCTCGCCTGTCCATGAAGGTGGTGATCGCAGGCGGCGGGATCGGGGGGCTTTGCGCTGGCATTGCGCTGGCGAAGGTTGGCTTCGCGGTGGAGCTGATCGAGCGGGCGCAGGCGCTGACCGATGTCGGCGCCGGGATCCAGATTTCACCGAATGCGTCCAAGGGCCTTGCCGGCCTTGGCGTGCTGGAGGCGGTGGCGCAGGTCGCCTCGGCGCCGGAGACGCTGGAGATGCGGATCGGGCGGACGGGGAAGAAGGTGTTCTCGATCCCGATCGCTCAGGAAGCACGCAAGCGCTATGGCGCGCCGTACTTTCACGTGCATCGCGCCGACCTGATCGAGATCCTGAAGCGCGCAGCCGAAAACGCGGGCGTACAGGTTAGGCTTGGCGCGCGTGTCTCGGCGTATGTGCGAGATGCGGATGGATTGCGCGTGGGGCTGGATACGGGCGCGATCATTCCGTGTGACCTGCTGGTGGGCGCCGATGGCATGCGCTCCACCGTGCGGCGGCAGATGCTGGGCGATCAGGAGCCGCGCTATACCGGGGCCGTGGCGTGGCGCATGACCGTGCCGGCAGACATTGCGCCCGACCTGCCGCATGCAGCGATCGTGTGGGCGGGGCCGGGGCGGCATGCGGTGACGTACCGGATCAGACGCGGCGAGCTGATCAATTTCGTCGGCGTGGTGGAGACCGGTAAATGGCCCGGCGAAAGCTGGGACCAGCCCGGCGATCCGGCCGACCTGGCAAATGATTTCGGCGGATGGGCGCCGCCGATACCGGACATTCTTGCGTCAGCCAGCAACTGCTTCGTCTGGGCGCTGTTCGACCGTGATCCGCTGCTGCGCTGGTCGGAGGATCGCGTCGTCCTGTTGGGCGATGCGTGCCACCCGATGCCGCCATTCCAGGCGCAGGGCGCGGCGATGGCGATCGAGGATGCGATCGTGCTTGCAAAATGCCTGCAGGCGTATGGCGTGTCGGAAGCCTCGCTCAACCAGTATGAACGGTTGCGCAAGCCACGCACGACGAAAGTGCTGGCGAGCGCGCGGGCGAACATGGGCGTGTTCCACCGCTCCAACGCGCTGACACAGGCGGCGACGTATGGGCCGATGCAGCTGGCGGGCAAGCTGTTTCCTGATTTCGTGCGCTCGCGGCAGGACTGGATCTATGGCTATGATGTGCGCCATGTCGAAGTCTAGCGCGGGCATTCTCTTCATCGCCGTGACACTGCTGGCTGCGTGCGGGCCGGAGGAGAAGGCTCGGGCGGGGTCGGATGCGGTGGTGGAAGGCGTGGCGGACAAGGGCGCGGCGTGGCCGCTGCTGTTGCGGCACTGCCTGAGTTCGGCGACCTGCGATCCGATGAGCGATTTCGGCGATGGGTCCGGCGAGGCGTCGGGCGTTGCGGGGTCGGTGACCTGGTTCTTCCAGACGCGGGAGCGAGCTGGGGAGGGCGCGCAGGATTATGGCGCGAAGGCCGAGATCAACCTGTTCGGCATGCGCGCCAATGGCGGGCCGGCGGGGCGCCCGCTGACCATCGACGAACTGCCCGACAATCTGGGCGGGGCGAAAGCAAAACGCACGACGCTGTCGTTCGAATACCGGGCGCCGTCGGCGGCGCTGGAGCCGTACTTCCTGCAGGTCGTCTCGCCGCACATCACGCAGGTGGCCGAGGGTGTTGCGGACGCGCGGCTGGAAATCAGGGGCGCGGACGGCGCGCTGTTCGCAGCCGAGGCGGCCGGGATGGAGGCGCCGAAGACGGCGGTGAATGGCGGCTATGATCCGCCGGAGTCGATGATCTTCCAGGTCTCGCGTAACCTTCGCGATGAGCCGCTGCCGCAGCTGATGGCGGCGCTGGAGCGGGGGGACACGCTGTCGGTAAAACTGCTGGCGGCCGACGGGCGGTCGCTGCTGCAGGATGTGCTCTATACGGACGGTTTCACCAGCGCGCTCGGGCGGGCAGGCGAGGCCGCGAGCGACCAAGAGATCGGGCGGCCGATTGTCGAACGCTGCGCGCGGTTTGCAGACGAGGACGACGCGTTCTGGAAGATCGCCGATGTGACCGCCGCGCTGGTCGCGTGCGATCCGCGCCTGCCGGAGCAGCGGCGCTGACTTATTTGCCGATTTCCTCGACCGCAGGGGTAGAGGCGGCGCGTTTCGTACACTCGGCGACGGATATGCGGAGCGCGTTCGAGGTGTAGTCTTTGGCGGCCTTGTCGCCCCAGGCGAGCGTGAAGCCCGCCCAGTTATTGTCGTCCGCCTTGCCCTCCGCTTTCAGCCGGGCGATGCCGGTCTGCTCAAGCGCCTGTCCATCGCGGATCAGGATCGACATCCTGTCAGGATGGGCGTCGGACTTGATCGCGTTGAACTCGGCGCCCAGCACGCCTGCGCAATAAAGATCGTCCCTGGCAGCCTGCGAGCCGAGATTGTAGTGGTCGATGCCCGACAGCGCCCAGATCGGCGTGTCGTCGCCCACGGTCGTCGCGACCATGTCGGGTATGGTGGGGGTAGGCGCGTAGAGCTGCGCCGGCGGCAAATCCGGAATCTGCACCACATCGCTGAGCCGCGGCAGGCTGGCGAGACGCTGCTCCATGATCTCGCGCTCGCTTGGCTGGGTGAGGCGCATGATCATGATGCCGCCGAACACCACGATGGCGGCGAGACCGATGACTTGGCGAGGCTTGAGCTTCATGGGCGTGCGGCTCCTACTCAGGCATCGGGATGGCGCGTGCGCGCATATTGCACTCGTCAAGCGTGATACGTGGCGTGTTGGCCTTGAGGTCCTTGTCGACCTGCGTCGCGTAGGCGTCGGCGATGGCGCGTGCCTGTGTGGCGTGGATGGCCTTTTCGGTGACCATGCGATTGATGCCGGCCTCGCCGATGATGAAGCCGAGCGCCTGCCGCTTGCGCAGCTGGGCCTCGTCGACCGGGGCGAGGGCGTCGGACAGGTCCGGGTTTTCGGCATAGATCAGGGACGAGCAATAGAGTTCGTCGCGCGCCTGCTGCGAGCCGGCGGCGAGGAGGTCAGCTGGCAGGGGCGGCACGCCGGGCGGAAGTGCCGCGGCGGTCGGCGGAGCGGGCGCCGGGTTGGCGGCCGCGACAGTTGCCGTGGCGGGCGCAGCGTCGCGCTGCTGGCTGCCACAGGCGGCAAGCAAGGCGGCTGTCGCCAGCATCAGCCCGCCATATGCCAGATTTTGGATTGTCATGCTGCAAGCGCCTTCCGTTGAACGTCTGTGATAGCGCAGCCGGCAGGAGGAGCAACCGCTGCCGGCGCCGGCCTATTCTCCACCTGACTCAACTCCGCGCGAGCCCTATAGAGCCGGCGATGGAATTCTGGGTCTGGGCCAATTTCACCTTGCTGTTCCTGGCTGGCGGGCTGACGCCCGGGCCGGCTGTGATGCTCGTGACGACGGCGTCGATCCGCTATGGGTTCTGGGCGTCGATGGCGCCGGCGGTGGGCATCTGCGCGGCGAACCTGGTCTGGATCGCGCTGGCGGCGTCGGGCGTCGCCCTGATCGCCAGGACGTTCCCGGAGGCGTTTCTGGCGTTCAAGATCGCCGGAATCGCGTTCATCGTCTGGCTGGCGTGGCGGACGGCGTTCGGCGCGCCGGTGGACCTGTTGCGCCGCGAGCCGCCGCCGAGGCGAAAGCTGTTCGTGCACGGGGTCGGCCTGCAGCTCGCGAACCCCAATGCGCTGGTCTATTTCGGCGGGCTGCTGCCGACCTACTTCAATCCGGACCACGACATGATCCCGCAGGTGCTGATCAGCATGGCGACGGTGACGGTGTGCGAGATGTTCGGGCTGGTGGTCTATGCCGGGGGTGCGGATGCGCTGGCGCGGCGATTCCAGTCGCAGGCGTTTGCGACCGGCTTCTTCAGGATCGCAGCGCTCGCTATGGTCGTGTCGGCGGCGTTCGCGGTTTACCTGACCTGGTCGGCGACGGGGCGGTAAAGACTGGGCGGTAGATCAGTCGCCGAGCTGGCCGGTGCGAATGGGGAGGTCCAGCGGGCGGACATCCGGCGGCGTGTCGCTGCGCGATGCGGCGTTGACGAGACAACGGTCGCGCTGGGCGGGATCGTTCTCGTTGTGCGCGAGGCAGACCTGTTGCTGGGTCAGTTCGGCCTCGGGCCCGCCCGGCGTCGCGCAGGCGGACGCGGCAAGCGCAAGGAGAAGGCAGGGCAGTGTGAACCGGGTCATCATCTTTTTCCTCTACTCGCTACTTGAACGCGCAGGCTAGTGCGGGGGCGCCACAAGCGGGCGGTCTATCAGAACAGCAAGCAGCAGGGCAGGCGCGCCGATGGCTTCCCAGCCATGACTCGTTCCGCGCTGGATCACGATCTGGCCCGGCTTGATGCGCGTGCGGCCCGTATCCAGAATGAGATCGACCTCGCCCTGCAGGAGGCAGATCACGTCGAGCGACTCCGTCTTGTGCATCGCAGGTGACTTCGACTGGTCGGTCAGGTGGTCCTCGGCGTCGAACGAGGCAAAGCGCGCGCGTGCGGCGGCGTTGAGCTGTTCGGCGGGGACGCCGGCGGACGGCGGTGGAATCACGAACCAGCGGACCTTCACCTTGCCGTCCGCGGGCGAGAGCACGCAGCGCTCCGGCCCGAGATCGCGGCTGATGCGCGGGTTGAGCGGGCCGAACGCGTCATCGTGCCAGATGTCGAACAGGCCGCCGATATTCGGATCGCCATTGGTGGCAGAGGGCGGACCGTCGAAGATGACCACGCTGTCGCCCGACGCGTCGTCGGCAGTGATCACGCGGCGCATGATGCTGGCGAAATCGGTCATGGTTCCGTCCCAGAAATGATCCGTGGACCAGCCTAACACCGCGCGGACACTGGCGCGAAGGATTAGTTTGCCAGAGCTATCCGGGCTTGCACGCAGCTCTTTCGAGCTTCTGGATTTCCTTGTGCCGGGAGCAGCGCACTTCGTGATCGTTGACCATGCCCATGGCCTGCATGACGGCGTAGACGATGACGGGTCCGCAGAACTTGAAACCGCGTTTCTGCATGTCCTTCGCGATCTGCTCCGACAGCGGCGTCTTCGCCTGGACATTCCGCCAGTGGTCGAGTGTGTTCACGATCGGTTTGTTATCGACGAAGCTCCAGACATAGTCCGAGAAATCCTCGCCGCGTTCCGCCATCTCGCAATAGAGCTGGGCGTTGCGGATGGTGGCGGCGATCTTGATCGGGCTGCGGATGATGCCGGGGTTCTTCATCGCGCGGTCGATGCGCTTCTGGCTCCAGCGCGCGATCAGCGCAGGGTTGAAGCCGTCGAACTCCTCGCGCATCGTCGCCCGCTTGCGGAGGATGGTGATCCACGACAGTCCGGCCTGGTGGCCGTCGAGCTGGAACTTCTCCCACAGCGCGCGGGAGTCGCGCTCGGGTACGCCCCATTCGGTGTCGTGGTAGTGGCGGTACAGTTCGTCGGCGGCGGGGGCCCAGCCGCAGGGAATGTCGTCGCGTTTTTTCATCGGGCTTTTGTTTCGGCGAGGGCGGCGAGTTCGCCGGCCAGCCAGTCCGGGCGGTCGATCACGATGGCTTCATCTGCGGCGGTGAGCGCCTCGCCCTTTGCTTCGGCTTCGGCCAGCCGGTCTATACGCAGGCGAGCGAGGGCGGCGCCGACGGAAACCGACGTCAGCAGTCCGATCTCGAAATTGCCTGCAAGCACGGGCGTTCCGGGTTCTATGCCTGATGCAACCGTGACCGTCAGCGTGCGGCGGCGGGCGGTGCCGCGGCGCTTCATGCGCGAGGCGACTTCCTGGCCGACGAAGCAGCCCTTCCTGAAATCGACGCCGTCCATCAGGTCCATGTTGATGTCAGCCGGGAAGACATCCTCACCTGCGAAGTCTGCGCCCTGTTCGGGCAGTCCGGCCGCAATACGGGCCGCATGATACGGAGCGGGATCATCGCTCGTCCCACGCGGGCCGATGCGGCGGTGCGGTGCGACGGGCGAGCGCGGATCGGGCGCGCCGTCGAAGGCGGTGACGCCGAGATCGTCACGTTGCGTGATCACGACAGCCGCCCGCAGCTTCATCAGCGTGAGCCGCTTCACCAGTGCAGGCGCGGCGCTCGCGGCGCAGTCGAGCAGGATGGCGTCGTCGCGGTGCGTGATCAGTGCATCGGCAATCACTTTTCCCTGCGGCGTCAGCAGTGCGCCATAACGGAAGGCTTCGTTCTCAAGTCCGAGCGTTGACGCCGTCAGGATGCCGTTCAGGAAAAGCTCCGCGTCGGCGCCGCTAACCGAAATGATCGCGCGATCGGCGAGGAAGAGTGGCTTCTGCATTGGTGCTCGTTAGCGAAAGTGTTGCGCGGCTACAGACGTGCGCGCGGGTGCGGTTGGTCTAAACTCCATGTCAGGGCGCGGCGGCTGTCTTTTCAAGGCGTCGCCATTGTGCAATAGCTGCGCGGTCGAATTCTGAACAGGTTCGGGTTGCTCTCCTTGCTCTAAATGACGGTACTTCCGTCGGATCGAGCTCCGGATCTGGCCTTCCGAACAGTCTGGTTTGACGGCCCCCGGGGACGCGGCTGCAAGCGTTCTCTAATCCTTCCGCGGGTCCCCCCGGCCCCGTGGATGCCTATCGAAAGACTAGATCTACATGGCTACCGGTACTGTCAAATGGTTCAACGAGCAAAAGGGCTACGGCTTCATCCAGCCGGAGCAGGGCGGCGCGGACATCTTCGTGCACATCTCGGCTGTCCAGCGTGCGGGCCTCGCGGGCCTCAATGAAGGCCAGCGCGTGAGCTTCGAGCTCGAGAAGGACAAGCGCTCCGGCAAGATGGCCGCGACGCAGCTCCAGCCCCTCTAGGGGCGCGCGACGCCGTCTTCGCGGGCGGCGACATCGCAACAAACTTCGAGACGGGTCGGCCAGATGGCCGGCCCGTTTTTCATTTGGAGTGCTTCGCGCGGTTCGCGAGCACGGCCTCGTCCTTCGAGACGATCGCACCGATAGATTTCCCACTTGTCTCTTAGTGTGCGTGCGATCCCTCAGGATGAGGCCTATCCACGATCGTGCTTGCTGAAAGAGCCCTCATCCTGAGGGATCGCAGGTACGTCGATAACCACGTGGGTGCTCTTGAGGTGCGATCGTCTCGAAGGATGAGGGCGGGCTCACCGGCCTTGATACAAATCCTCGTCTACCAGTCCGCGTGCACTGAGCTGCGCGGCTAGCGCCGTCCCCGGGTGAACGAAGACGCGGGTCCACCCCTTGGCGCCAAACCGATCAAGCGCACCCTCGTAGGTCTCGCCACTCAGAAGGTCGAACTCGCCGTCGTAGGTTGATCCATCCTCGTCGATCGCGAGCCAGGGTCGGACCGTCGCGACGTGCTTGAAGAAGCCTGCATTGAGTCGCTCCGCTTCCGCGCGCATCAGGCCGGTCTCGACTGTCACGCCAGACGCGGTCAGACGGTCTGCGCCGTGCGCGCCGAGCGGATGCGGGTCAGGGCAGGCGATCACGACGCGCACGACGCCTGAGTGGAGCAGGAGTTGCGAGCAGGAGAGTGAACCGCCAGAACGCTGGTTGCAGGGCTCCAGCGTTACATAGGTCGTCGCACCCTTTGCGCGCGCCCCCGCTGCAGCGAGCGCGATCTCCTCGGCATGCGGGCGGCCGCCGTTGCCGGTCGCGCCTTCGCCGACGATGGCGCCGTTCGCCACGATCACGCAGCCGACGCTGGGGTTGGGTGACGTCTTGCCCAGCTGCGCCAGCGCCAGTTCGAGCGCGCGGGACATGAAGCGCTGATCGTCCCGGGGAGACGGACCGGCGCCCATGCTTCAGACTTTCGGCAGAGGCTTGGCGCGCGCGGCGTCGAGATAGCGCGCCGACTTCACGCGCAGCGCTCCGTCGAGATCGATCAGCAGCGGGTTGCCGGTCGGGATTTCGACCTCGGTGATCTCGCTGTCGGGCACGTTGAAGAGATGCTTCACGATGGCGCGCAGGCTGTTGCCATGGGCGGCCACAACGATGTTCTCGCCCGCCTTGAGTTTCGGCGCGATCTCGGCCTCCCAGTAGGGCAGCACACGGTCGAGCGTGGTCTTCAGGCTTTCGGTGTTCGGGATGGCGACGCCCTGATAGCGGCGGTCCTTCGACAGGTCGAACTCCGTGCCCGTCTCCATGTTGGGCGGCGGAATGTCGTAGGAGCGGCGCCAGACCTTCACCTGGTCATCGCCATGCTTCGCCGCCGTCTCCTTCTTGTTGAGACCCGTGAGCCCGCCATAGTGCCGCTCATTCAGATGCCAGTCCTTGGTCACCGGCAGCCAGAGGCGATCCATCGTGTCGAGCGCGAGGTAGAGCGTGCGGATCGCGCGGCGCTGCACCGAGGTGTAAGCGCGGGAGAAGTCTAAGCCGGTTTCCTTGAGGAGCCTCCCGGACAAGCGCGCTTCTTCCTCGCCTACGCTTGTGAGCTCGACATCCCACCAGCCCGTGAACCTGTCCTCCAGGTTCCACTGGCTCTGTCCGTGCCGCACCAGCGCGAGTTGCGCCATCATTCTGCTCCGCGAAAAGACTGCGGGTTCTCAAGCACGTCCGGACGCAGCGGCCAAGCGTCTTTGCTTGCGAGAGATGTCGGCAGGGCTAGGTGTCGCCATCCGCAAACACCTCACCGTCGAGATCGTCGAGCTTCACCTGCATGTGCGCGCGGACATCCTGCACGACCTGATTGTAGACGGCGGGGCCAAGCGTTTTCAGCATCAGGTCGACGACCGCGTTGGCCTGGAAGTCGCTCAGCTTCTCGTCGAACTCTTTCGCGAAAAGCTGTTGAAGCTGCGCGACCACGCGCGTGCGTCGCTGCGGCTCAAGTGCGGTCGCCATGGGTCGCTCCGTCGCTAGCGCGGCGTGGTCGCCACCAGGAAATCGTCGGCTACCTGCGCGCCGGGATTGTTCTCGCGGCGCTTGTAAGCGTCGAGCAGGGACGCGTAGGGCGGGGCGTACTGCCAGCCATTTGCGGCGGTGTTCAGCTTGATCTCGAAGTGGAGGTGCAGCGTCGTCGGCGTGCCGCCGAAATCGTTGGAGACGTAGCCGATCACGTCGCCTTTCTTGACGGTCTGGTTGGTCGCGACCTTCAGCTTCTTCATGTTGAGATGGAGATAGCGGTAGATGCGCCCGCCGGAGTCGGCGCGCAGCGTGATCGTGTAGCTGCCGACGTTGGAGATGACGCCATCCTCGACGGCGACCACTTCATAGCGGGCGCGGTCTGCGGCCTTGACGGTGCGCTCGGCCTTGCAGCCTTCGGGCGTGCCGACGCGGATGTCGACCCCGAGATGGACGCCTGCCTTTGGACACCACGGGGTCGTGTTCCCGCTTGAGCGGGACTCGCAGTAATTGTCGCGCCATGGAGCGGTGAAGTTGCGCGTGTCGCACTGGTCGCCGCCCTTGATGCCGCCGCCATAGCGATAGACTTGCGTCTGGACGATGGCCGGCGCGTCCTTCACCGGGAACATCATGTCAGGGACGAGAGCGGCGAACTCGGTCGATCCTGTTCCGCTCGACGGCGCCAGATTGCCGGGCCGGAAGAAATAGAAGGAAGGCGCGGCAGGTTCCGGCGCAGGCGTTGGCGGCGTCGGGTCGGGCGTTGTTGGCGACGGTGCCGGACCGGGGGTCGTCGGCGTGGTTGGCCCAGGCGTCGTCGGCGTTCCGGGCTCCTCGAAGGGCGGCGGAATCAGCACGCCGTCGTTCGATGCGGTTTCGGTGGGCACGGGCAGCGGCGGGAGCGGTTCGCCCTCGACGCTCTCCAGCGGCTTGCCATCGCCCGTGTCGATGTTCGGGTTTTCCGGGACGGTCTCGGGGAAGGGCGTGCCGTCCGCAGGCGCGCCGGTGTTTGCGTTGGGGTTGGGCACGCCGCCGGCGCCCGGGTCGGCCGGGTTCACCGGATCCACAGCGTCGAGTGGAGGGGGCGGCGGCGGAAGCGTCGGGTCTTCCGGCACTTCTTCTTCCTTCGCCGCGATCTCCACCCACGGCCACAGCAGCACGCTGTTGGCGTCGCATGCGCCCAGCAGCGCCACGCCAGCCAGCGCGGCCATGCCGAATTTCACCGATGACCGTTTCATCCCACCACTCCCACTCACCGTCCCATTCGCCCCGGCCGCTGGCCTGCGGGCGAAGACCCTAGCGCGACTGCGCCACGAACAGGCCTTCTGCGAATTCCCTGGCCTGCACTTCGGTGATGCAGCCTTCGGGGCTATCCACTTCGCGGCACTCGAATTCGATCACATAGTCTGCGCCATAGCGCGAGAACGCCAGCTGCGCGCCGGCCTCCCCCGTCGTGAACTTCATCTCGGTCTTGTCGGCTGCGGGCGCCGCAGCACCGGCCTGATAGGCCTTGCTCGAGCCATTCACGATCACGTCGTAGCGCGGCAGGTGATAGGTTGCGAAATAGCCGTCCCTGGTGACGCGCGGCGGCGTCGGGCGATCGCTGGCGGTCTGCACGATGACGGGCAGCAGCATTGGCACGGTCAAGGGATCGCTGCCGACGGATTGCGGAATCACCACGTCCGACGGGCGCTGGGCGGCGTCAGCGCGCGCTGCAGCCCAATCGATCTGTCCGGCGACGGGCGGCGGTCCGGCGGAGGCCGGCTGGGCGACCTGCTCGTCCGTGGCGGCCGGCGCCGCGGGCTGTCCCTCCGTGCATGCGGCGGTGGCAAGTGCGAGCAGGCCAAGGCCGCCCAGAAGCAGGGATCTCATCATTGTCCTCCGGGTTGAGCCGTCATGTTCGGCTCTGCATAGGAAATATCGGCGGCCGCGCCCAGCTTGGCGGCGATCGTGCGCATGACGGCCGGGCGCTGGGCAGGCTGGATCGAACCGTCGTGCACCAGAACCAACTCGTTGGAATAGGTCACGCGGTCGAGGCGCAAGCCAGCGAACTCAGGCCGCGCCGCCTTCCATGTGTCAAACTTGCTCTTCGCTGATGCCTGGTCACGCCAGAAGGTGTCGATGATGTCCTTCATCCGGCCATCGTCCTTGAACTTCACGACGATCTCCACGCCGGTTTGCACCGCGCCGGCGGCGCCGGGCTGGTTCTGCACCTGCGGCAGGCCGATCACGGGCGGGGGCGATCCACTGGGGGAAGGCGTCGGCGAAGCTGCGACAGGCGGCGTTCCTGCGGGCCTAGCCGGTGTCTCCGGCGCGTTCGCCAGCAACGAGACGCCGACAATGGTGGCGATGATCCCGATGGCCGCCGCGGTGGGGCCGGCGGCTTTCAGCCGGTTCTCTCCGTCGCCGATGCGCGGTGCTTCTGTCACAACCACTGTCCCTCTCCTCCTGGAGCATATCCCAGCGGCATCAAGGCTTTGCATGGCCCGCACGCTGGAAGACATGTCCCCCGTCCATACAACGCCTACTGAAGCCGAGCGTTCGCCAGGTTCAGCATTCGTCCGCCACATGGCCGATAACACATGTCTGCCGAACCCGGGATGGGCGTCGATCCGGGATAGGCTGTGCAGGCGCCCGAACACTGCATGTTGGTGCGCGTGGTCGTTGCCTGCAGCAGGCGCGTCTTCAGCTCCGATGGCACGGCGGCGGGAAATTTCGCCTTCAGCAGCACCAGCGCCGCTGACACATGCGGCGCCGCCATCGAAGTTCCGTTCTCGTATGCGTAGTAGCACTGGGCGACAGTCGCGCCGGGCTTCGCCGGGTCTGTGCAGTTCTTCATGAACTTGGTTGAAAGAATGCCGTCCGGGCGACCGTCCTTGTCATCGTCCCGCGCCATGTCGCCCCCAGGCGCCATGATCGAGACGTTGGCGCCGAAGTTCGAATAGGGCGTCAGCTGCCCGCGCGCATCATTGGCTGCAACCGAGATCACGTTCTGACAGCCGCCCGGCGCAAAGTACTGCGTGTCGACGCGCGCATTGCCGGCGGCCGAGACGACGATTGCGCCTGCCGCCACCGCGTCGTTGATCGCTGCCTGCATCGAGGCGGGGCATGGGCCGAACAGGCCGATCGACAGGTTGATGATGTCGGCCGGTTTGGAATTCCAGACTTCCTTGACGCCCTCGCGCGCCGGAACGGTGCCCGCGGCCCAGCGTATCGCGTCATTGATGTCTGACAGCTTGCCGCCGCAGCGGCCGAGCGCGCGGACCGGAACGATGGTGACATTCCACGCGCCGCCCGCAACGCCGGCGGCGTTGTTGGTCGCTGCCACGCCGATCGTGCCGGCGACGTGCGTGCCGTGGAAGGAGTCCGAGATCGTGGCGTCGTCGGGATTGCACCTGTCGCCCGGATCGTTGGGATCGGCATCGCGCCCATCGCCGTCATTGCCCATGATCGGGTCGGAGACCATGTCAAAGCCCGGCGCGAGGTTGGGTGAGCCCTTGATGTCGGGGTGGTTCATCTGGATGCCGGTATCGACGACGGCGACCACCACGTCGCGCGAGCCGGTGAGCTTGGCCTTGTCCCAGAAGCCGCCGAAGCCGGCGCCGCCGGCGGATTGGCCTGCTGCTGCTCCATTTTCGCGGAAGTGCCATTGCAGGCCGTAGAGCGGATCGTTGGGCCGCGAGCCTATCGTCACTGTCGCAGGCTTCTGCGTCGGCTTGCGCAGCATCTGGTTGGTGAAAATGTAGTCCTTTTCGACGTACTCGTACTCGCCGGTCTGCATCAGCACCTTCACGACGCATTCCGTCGCCAGCACCGGATCCAGTTTCAGTTTCTCGATATCCGGCGCGCCGGCGCATTCCTGGCTGTCATCGCGCTTCTGCGGCGCAAAGAGCGCGCGCATCGAGGCGATCTGGTCCAGATCGACGGCGCCCGCGCGAAGCTGGGTCGGGTTGACCCCGATGGTGATACGCATCTGGCCGCCTTCGCCCGGCGTGACGATGCCGGAGAGGCCGAGACGCTCCAGCGTCAGCCCCGCCTTGTCGCGCGCAACGACAGCCCTGTCGACGTCGAGGCGCGCGCGAACCTGCGCCGGCTTGGGCAGCGGGTCGATTGCAGCGGCGGCCTTGCGCGAGATGGAATCGCCGATCGCTTGCGCCGTCTGGCTGTTCGCCTTCATGGTTTCTTCGGCGGACTGGCGTGCGCGCCGTAGCGCTGCCGCGTCGAGTTGCACGCCCATGTCGCGAACTGCTTCCTTCAGCGCTTCGGGCGCTGCGATCTCCGCCTGACGGCGAAGCTCGCTCGTGGGCGGCAGCCTGATCTCGGCGCGGGGCCGGACAATGCCCGGCTTCATGATCGCCGGGGCGCCATCCTGCGTCGTGCGGCTCGCTTCGGGCGAGGCGGCGACAGCGCTTGGAGACGGCGCTTCCTGCACTGGCGCCCCCGCAGCGGCCGCAGCCGACTCCGGCAGCGGGGCGTCGTCGGTGTTCATGACGCTGACGTCGTCGGTCGGCGCCGTGGACATGCTGAACCCGGCGTCTACCACGGGCTCCGAAATCTCGGCCCGCGGCTTGGCGATGACGGACCCCACCGCATAGAAGCGCTGGGTCTGCAGCAGTTCGTCGACATTGATCGTGGTGAGCGCGATCGGCGCCTGCATCGGGCCGAACAGGGCGCGGTCATCGACGGACGCCGCCGCGAGAATCTGGTCGTCGGTCAGGACAAGCACGGGCTGGTCGGCCGGGCCGCCGCCCGTGATCTGCGAGATGGCATCCCCGGCGAGCTTGCCGGCTTCTTCCAGCCGGTCACACCCCGCCGTCAGGGCAAAAACCGCCGCCAGCGCAACACCCGTCGCGTACCGTGCAATCGTCATCACCCCACCTCACCACGCTTTATCCGCCGGGGCTGCGCCAATCCGGCATGACCCTGTCTGACGCTGTTTACCATGCCGGCGCAGCAAGGCGAATCCCGCGTGCGCCTCTTCAACAGTTTGGCGAATTCGGGCTGCTGCATTGTGACGGATGGCCTCAATTGGTCCCCAAAGAGCCCAATCATCGCCCAATCGCGGCGCAACCCGGGGCGTCCTTATCTGTTCAGGGCGGTAAAGCGAGGCGTGAGTCCTCGGCAAACACCGGCACGGATGATGCAGGGACGGGTCATGATCAACGGCGCAAACAGGCTGACTCTCTCCCGCCTCGCAGCTGTGCTCTTCATGGGCCTGGCTTTCGCCGCGTGCGCCGTGATGGTCGGATCCGGCGGCAAATCGTTGTTCGCGGATGGCAACTACGCTGCCGCCCAGCAGACGGCCGCTCGCTGATCCAGGCTCCCTCTAATCTAGGCGCCGCCTAATCTAGGCGCCAAGGGCAACGATCCCGGAAGCGCCGCACAGCGCGATGGCAACCGGCGTCATGACGAAGCGTTCGGGCGGGCTACGCGAGATTGCGTTCATGACGATGCCGAGCGCCAGATACCCCGCAATCACCCATATGCCCATGCGCGCGATATCGGGCGACGGCAGGACCGCGATCAGGCCAGCGCGCTCGAGGACGATGATCGCGAACACAGCATAGATCAGGATCGAGACGAGGCTGCCGATCCGCAATGCAGCCGGCAGCCGCGCGTGCCCGCCACCCCACGCAAGGCGGCCCCAGGGCGCGCCGGCGGCAAGCGCCAGCTGGAAGGCGCCCAGCAGGGCGATGACGGCGCAGAAAGTGAGGGCGGCAGGCTGGCTCAACATCCTCGCACTTTGGGCTGACAGCGGTGTCCGCACAACTGCCGCCGGGTGAACTTGAACGCGGCAAGGGCGGGCCGTAACGTCAGGGCTCACGCGGAGGATCACATGCCTGCCATCGCCGTCACCCAGCGTTTCGAGGAGATCACCTCCTCCGGCGAGGGCGATCCTGCCGCGCTCGCCAGCGCCGCCAAGCGTGGCGACATGGCCGCCGCCGCGGACCTCGCCGCGTTGCTTGCGCGCGCCGGCTGGGTGGAGCCCACAACGATCATCGACGTCTACGACGCTGCGGCCGGAGGATGGTTCGGCGATGATGCGCGCGCCGTCGATCTGACGGGCGGGAGCGGCACGGTCGCGCCGGAGCTGTGGCCGGAATTCTGGGCCTTCATCGATGATCCTGTGAAGACGGACCCCGGCACGTTCACGCTGCGCACCGCAGGGCTGGGCAAGTTCGTCGATGCAGGCTTCGCGCGGCGCGCAGGCGAGGCGAGCCTCGCCTATCCGGGCGTGCCCGCCGCCGTGGCGCAGGGCTGGCCGCAGCGCTTCACCATGGACGAGCTTGCGCAATGTCCCGACGGTTCGCTCGGCAATGAATTCCATCGCCAGATGATCGACAACAATTTCGATCTCGAAGTGCTTGACCGCGACGCGCTTGGCCTTGCGAGCCTGCCGCCGCCGCTCGACTATCTCAACGTGCGCATCCTGCAGTGCCACGACCTCTGGCACATTGTCGGGGGCTATCACACGACGGCGTTGCACGAGGTCGGCATCTCGGCTTTCCAGCTCTCGCAGTTCGGGCACAACTATTCGGCGCAGTTCCTGGCCTTCATCATCGCCAAGGCCGCGATCAACCGGCCCGAGGGGCTGGCGCTGCTGATGGAGATCACGCTCGGCGCTTGGCGCCATGGCCGCGCCACGCCGCAGCTTCTCGGCGTCGATTGGCAAGACGTGTGGAAGGAGCCGACGGACACGGTGCGCCATCGCCTCGGGGTCGCGCCCTATGTCTCGCCGGTGCCGCCGGATCTTGTCGAGCAGCTGGAGCGGGCGGGGATGGCCTGACGCTACTCCGCTCCGAGCGCGAACAGGCGCCCTGAGGTACAGCCGAGCTTGTCGCGGCCGCCCGCTGCGGCGACGGCGCGATCGTATCTCGCAAGCTCATCGCGCTGGAAACGACTGTCGACCCGGGACTCCTCCGGCCGTGCGGGTAGCACCAACTCCTCGTCAACCAGGCGGACAAGGCCGAGCATGAGCGGGATCCCCTCGCTCGCGGTCAGCGTTCGGTTCGTCCGTTTGGCGGCTGCCAGCGTCTCCGTCGTTGTCGGGGCGATTTCGACATCGTACTTGTGGACGCCTTGCGCACCATCGGCTTCGGCCTGCCAAGGCTCAAGCTTCAGCCACATGACGCCGGCGAACATCGAGACTGGCAGGCATGCCGTGTTCCGGATCACCATGACACCGGGCGGAACCTCCCACTGGTCGCTGACGGCGCTGGAGGCCTCGCCGTTCAGTATCCCGCCGCAGCAAAAGGTCTGCATCATGGTCACCTGCACGGGCGAGCCGGTCGAGTTGGTGAAGCGGATTTCGACCGGCCGCGGCGCCTGCGCGCAGGCGCCGAGCGCGATGAAAGATGCTGCGATCAATCCCCAACGCATCCTGTCCCTCCATGGCTGTGCGCCAAAGACTGGCTATTGCTTCCGGGCCGATTTGTGACCGGTCAGTCGTCCGCCTCGTTGACGGCGTCGATCTCCTCGTCCGACCAGCCGAAATGGTGGCCGAGTTCGTGGATCACGACATGCGCGACGAGATTTTCCAGCGCGAGACCCTCGGTCGCCGCCCATTCATCGAGGATCGGCAGGCGGTAGAGCCAGACCATGGGCGGTATCTGCGAGGGGGCGGAGACCTGCTCCAGCGTCAGGGCGACCCCGGAATAGAGGCCGGTGAGGTCGTAAGGGTTCTCGATCTTCATGGCCTCCAGCGTCTCGTCATCGGCAAAATCCTCGACCTTTATGGCGACGGCGCGGGCGGGGGTGCGGAAGGGTTCTTCCAGCGTATCGAGGGCTGCGCGCGCCATGGCGGCGATGTCGTCGAGGGAGGGGGCGGCGCCCCAGCGGTCGCGGGCAGGTTCTGTGGTGCTCATGGCAAGCTTGTAATCCACGTTCGGCCAATGCGGAACGACGTGACGCGGGCCATGATTGCAGGGAAGGGCTTCCCTTTTTGCGCGGCTCGCGCTTTGTACCGCACGAGACGTTCCCCGGAGTTCCCGCCTTGTCCATGTCCTTTGAAGGCCTGCGCAACCTCGCCACTACGATGCGCATCTACCAGCGCAACCGGCAGGATCGTAAATGGGAGCCTGAAGCCCCCTACATGAAGGAAGTCGTCAAGCCGGGCGACATCTGCCTGCATTTCGGCGGCTCTGACGGGCGCCATTCCTACCTGCTGTCGCAGCACATCGGGCCCAATGGCGTGGTGCACGTCTACGAACCGTCGAACTATTCCTACGCGATCATGACCCGCCTGCTGCGCTGGCATAAGCTGAAGAATGTCATTCCGCACAACGCCGCGATCGGCTCGGGCGAGGGGTCGATGATCCTCTCCGTGCCGAAGAAGATGTCGGGCCACCTTGGCCGCGCTTATGGCGTCGTGACGGATAGTGGCGGCACGGCTTCCGATGAAAAGCTCGCAACCGGCAACCGCACCGAATTCATCGACCAGCCTACGGCGGTCGTGTCGCTCGACGGCCTGATGGCGGCCGAGAAGCTGCCGCGCGTGGACTTCATCCGCTGCGATGTCGAAGGCGCCGAGATTCGCTTTGTCGAAGGCGGCAGGAAAACCATCGAACGCGACCTGCCGAGCCTGCTGATCGAGATCCACCCGTTCTCGCTGCAGCGCAACTTCTCGTCCTCGGGCGAGGCCGTGCGCGACTATTTCATCAGCCTGGGCTACCGCATGTGGCAGCTCAACGACGACAACTCGCACATGTTCGAATCGACGCAGATCGATCCGAAGCGCCGCTGGAAAGACTATTTCCTGATCCATCCGAGCCGTGGTCCGAGCCTGCCGGACGGCATGTTCAAGAAGGCATTGGCGAACTAGCACTACAGTTGCATAATTGGACGACCTCTGAATCTATGGGCGACCATGATTCGGAGGTCATGGATGAGCGGCGCATCGATCGAGACGACATTGGAGCTGTGGGCGTCCTCGCTGCGCGAGGCCAAGCAACGTATCCG
>JANOKS010000054.1:0-2472 GCA_031419455.1 Alphaproteobacteria bacterium | reverse complement strand
GGATTTTCGTCGCTGTCCGCGGCCAGCCCGGCATGCGTGAGCATAGCCGCCGACAGTGCGTCGGCGAGGGCGTCGATCAGGGTGGTGCGCGATGTAAACGCGTCGTCTTCGAAGGCGAGGCGGCGAAGCCTGTCTTCTTCGGCGCGCAGCCTTGCGAGATCTGCCTCTTCGCGTTCGTCCATGGCTTCGACCGCGATGCGTTCGTGGATGGTGCGCGCGAGGCGGTCTTCGGCCGACAGCATCGGAGCGACGGCGAAGGTGGCTGCCGCGCGGGCCTGCGACTGCGGCATCACGGCAAACGCGGCCAGGAACAAAAGGCCGATTCCATAGACGAGCTTAGCGGCAGACGCGCTCATATCAGTGCCCCAGCCGGAAGCGCCAAGCCCCGACAATCACGGGGATATATGAATTCGTTACGCGAGAACAACCTTCTTTTGTTCCGCACGCGGATGAACCTTGCGCAAGGTTCATCCCGGAGGAGCCCGTTCCGCGGGCTCGCTTACCGGTTCGGGTCGCGGCTGCCGCCCTTGAGGGCGAAAACCCGGTCGCAGTACTTGCATTCGACATGGTCCTCTTCGGACATGTCATACCAGACCCTGGGATGGCCGAGCGCCCCGCCGACTCCGTCGCACGCCACCTTCCGGGTCGCGACCACCACGATTTCCGGATTGTCCATGAACCTGCGCTGGCTTTCGGGGGTCGGCGACGCCATTGGGCCCTCATGACTTGGCGGGCTGATTTGCGGCCCGGCCGAATGCGCCTTACCTATGGGGCGCCCGATAGCCCGTCAATGTGGCCATCCCGCTTGTTCGAGGATCTCCCGCCTTGCCTGATTCGACATCCGGTCTGCCCGCGCTCGCCATCTCCGCCACGGGGCTGACCAAGACCTATGCTGCCTCCAAGAAAATGCCGGCCAAGCAGGCGCTTAAGGGCGTCGATCTCGCTGTGCCGCGCGGTTCGATCTTCGGCCTGCTGGGCCCCAACGGCGCTGGCAAATCGACCTTCATCAACATCCTCGCTGGCCTGGTGAACAAGACGTCCGGGGCGGTGAGCGTCTGGGGCATCGACGCCGACCGTAACCCGCGCGAGGCGCGCGCGGCCCTCGGCGTGGTGCCGCAGGAAATCAACATGGATCCCTTCTTCACGCCCCGCGAAACGCTGGAGCTGATGGCGGGCTTCTATGGCGTGCCGTCTCCCGAACGCCGCACCGACGAAATCCTCGACGCGCTGGGGCTCGGCGACAAGAAGCACGCCTATGTGCGCCAGCTCTCCGGCGGCATGAAGCGGCGCCTGATGGTGGCCAAGGCGATGGTGCACTCCCCGCCCATCCTCATCCTCGACGAGCCCACCGCCGGCGTCGATGTCGAGCTGCGCCGCTCGCTTTGGGAGTATGTCCGCAAGCTGAATGCGCGCGGCGTCACCATCGTGCTGACCACCCACTATCTCGAGGAAGCGCAGGAGATGTGCGACGAGATCGCCATCATCAACCACGGGCAGGTCATTGCCTGCGAGCCGACGCACAAGCTCCTCCGCCGCCTTAACCACAAGACGTTGGTGGTGCGCCCGGAGCAGGGGCTCAGCGAAGTGCCCGGCGCGCTGTCGGATCTTTCGCCGACCATTCGCAAGGACGGCCAGCTCGCCATCACCTACCGTATCGGCGAACAGTCGATCGAGGGGCTTCTCCGCCGCCTGCGCGAAGCCAATGTCGGAATCCACGACCTCGCGACTGAAGAGCCCGACCTGGAAGACGTCTTCGTCTCGCTGACAAGCGGCTGATTGATGGGCGTGGCTGCCGCGCTATTAAGGACGCTCAGGCCCCGACATCTGGCGCAGCCAGGCGCGATGAGCTTTTCTGCGGCGCATGACCGCTGGCTGGCACATCGCACAGATCAATATTGCGCGCTTTCGCGTTGACCGCTCATCGCCCGAGAACGCCGCGTTCGAGGCGGCGCTGGACGAGGTGAATGCGCTGGCCGAGGCCTCGCCCGGCTTCATCTGGCGCATGCCGGGGGAAGGCGAGAATGCCGATGGGTCGGTGTTCGGCGATGATCGGCTGACGATCAACATGACTGTCTGGCGTGGACTCGATGATCTTGCCGCCTTCGCCTACCGCAACGCCACGCATCGGATCGTGATGCGCCGGCGACGGGAATGGTTCGTCGACCTGCCGGCCTATCTTGCCCTGTGGTGGGTGAAGGCTGGCGTCGTGCCGACGCTGCATGAAGGCAAGGCGAAGCTCGACCTGATCGCGCGTCTCGGACCGACGGCCGAAGCCTTCGATTTCAAGACGCAGTTCCCGCCGCCCTAGCCATGGGCAAGCGTCCTGCGTGTGGCTAGAGCATCGGGCGGATAACCTGAATCGATATTTGCGTTAGGGACGAATTGTGATTCACCGTTCTTGGAGGTGGATCATGGGCAAAGCTTGTTCGGCCGACCTGCGGGAGCGGCTGGTACGCGAGGTTGAGGCCGGAG
>JANOKS010000053.1:0-8403 GCA_031419455.1 Alphaproteobacteria bacterium | reverse complement strand
ATACGTTGCTTGGCCTCGCGCAGCGAGGACGCCCACAGCTCCAATGTCGTCTCGATCGATGCGCCGCTCATCCATGACCTCCGAATCATGGTCGCCCATAGATTCAGAGGTCGTCCAATTATGCAACTGTAGTGCTAGGCTCCATACTCAATTGATCTTGCCGATCTGAGCGACGCTTGATTCCTTGGGTCCGGGAGGATTTCCGGATGGCGAGGAAGCGTGACGTCTACTGGCTGTCGGATACAGAGTGGGCGGCGATCCAGCCGCATCTGCCGACGGGGCGCAGAGGTGCGCGGCGAGTTGATGATCGGCGGGTGATTTCCGGCATCATTCACATGCTGCGCTCGGGCGGGCGATGGAAGGATTGCCCGTCGGTGTATGGGCCGTACACGACGATCTACAATCGCTGGAACAGGTGGAGCTGTCAGGGCGTTTGGGAAAGCATTTTCTATGCGCTGACGGGCTCGACAGGGGTGTTCTCGGGCTCGGTTGATAGCACCCATATCAAGGCCCACCGCTCGGCGGCGGGCGCAAAAGGGGGGCTTGTCATCATGCCATTGGCTCCTCGCGCGGCGGCCGGACGACCAAGATCCACGCGCTGAGCGACGACCTCGGCCGGCCGGTCGCCTTCGTGCTGACGCCGGGCAACACGGCCGACATCACCGGCGCACGGACGCTGCTCGACATTCGCTGCCCGAGCCGGCGGCTCCTGGCCGACCGCGCCTACGACGCACGCTCCCTGCGCGACTGGCTCGCCGCCCGCGGAACCGAGGCCGTCATTCCGCCAAACCCAACCCGCAAGCATCCCCACGCCTACGATCCAGACGCCTATCGTGGCAGGAACCTCATCGAACGCATGTTCTGCAGGCTCAAGGACTTCCGCCGCATCGCCACCCGCTACGACAAACGCGCCGACATCTTCCTGTCGGCCGTCTGCCTCGCATCAGCGCTTACATGGTGGACCGCTATTGAGTCTGGAGCCTAGCAGGCTGCGCCTCCTCGTCCTCACCAGCAGCGCCGGCAGCCGCCACGGCTCCCGCCCCGCTCCCGGCTCCCGCCGCCGACCCGCGCGCCACACCCAGCGCCGAAACGCTGAACCAGTACCGCGCCTGGATAAGCTGGGCCCGCCTCCAGCACCCCTACCCCGAATCCGAAGCCCGCATGTACGCCGTGATGATGTGCGAGTCCGGCGGCCGGCCGCTGATCGTCAACCCCGCCGGCCCCTACACCGGCCTCTTCCAGTACAGCAACGGCACCTGGAACGGCGCCTGGAACACCTACCGCGATCGTGGCCTCAGGAATCCCGAAGCCCAGATCCTCGCCACCGCCCTCGCCTGGAGCCTCAACATGCAGTCCCACTGGGGCTGCTACAAGAAAACCGCCGCGACGCCGTGATTTAGTTTGGCTGGCAAGCGGCAGACTCGATTGTCATCCCGGCCGAAGTGCGAAGCGCGAAGAGCCGGGACCCATCCATACGCTGTCGTGTTCTCGCAATGGTTCCCGGGTCTCGCTGCGCTCGCCCGGGATGCCAATCCGACAGGCTGCAACAGTCGCGAAACCCTTCCACACCGGCCGATCGTGCTCTAGTCACCACCCAGTCGCCACAACAGCCCGGATCACGCATGGACTTCCAGCAGCAGCTCTATGAATTCCAGGTTTGGGCGATGGATGTCCACGGCCCCGCCCAGAAATGGATGTGGTCCGTCATCGCCCTCGTGCTCGGCTATGTCATCGGCCTGGTCATTACCCGCGTGCTCAGCTTCACCGCGAACAGCCTGGCCGGCCTGCGTCACAGGAAACTCTCGGAGGGCGAGCAGAAGACTGCCGATCATGTGATGGTGGACATTCTCGGCGCGCTCATCCGCGCCCTCTCCCTGCTCATCGCAGCCGTCATTATCGCCAACCTCCTGTTCGGCTACCCGCTGCAGCAGGCCGAGACGCTCGGCATAGCTTCGGTTCGCGGCCTCGCCATCCTCGTCGGCGTCTGGTTCCTTGGCTCGTGGCTCGGCTCGCGCGTGCGCCGCTTCGGCCAGAAGCTCGGCCGCGCCAATGCCGGCAGCGAGACGCTGTTCACCTTCCTCGGCGCGGTCGTCCGCTTCGGCGCCTTCGCCGTCGGACTCATCGCGGCGCTGCAGCAGTTCGGCTTCGACACGGCCTCGCTGATCGCCGTCGTCGGCGCCGCCGGCCTCGCCATTGCGCTGGCCCTGCAGGACACGCTCAAGGCCGTAGCCGCCGGCGTCGTCATCGCCGTCTTTCGTCCCTACAAGATCGGCGACGTCGTCCGCATCGCCGGACAGGACGGCACGGTCGCCGACATCACGCCCTTCACCACCGTCCTCAACACGCTCGACAACCGCGAAGTCGTCGTCACCAACGACAAGGCGTGGGGCGACGTCATCATCAACTCCTCCGCCCGCTCCCTCCGCCGCCTCGACCTGCTGTTCTCGATCGACTACGACGACGACATCGACAAGGCGCTGCGCCTGATCTCGGACATCCTGAAGGGTGACTCCCGCATTCGCAGCGAGCCGCCGATCTGGGTCAAGGTGACGGAGCTCGCGACCTCCTCCGTCGACATCCGCGCCCGCGCCTGGGTCTCGAACGCCGACTGGTGGGACACGCGCTGCGACACCATCCGCGACGTGAAACTCGCCTTCGACCGCAACAACATCACCATCCCCTACCCGCACCAGGTCGCGGTTCACAAAGCGGAGATCGACCGCACCTCGCCGCAACTGCATTCGCCTGATGACGAATTCCGTCCGCCCCGTGGACTTGAGCCGACAGACTGATAGCGTCCGACCCAGACAGCTGGAAAAGCGATAGCAGGGAAAGGAAGCCATGGCCCAGTCCCGGCCAGACGACCGCCAGATCCCGGCAAAAGTCACCGACGTCAGCTTCGAGCCGGTGTCGGACGCCGACCCCTTCTGGGAATCCGGTGAGAGCGGACGCAGACCCCGCGCTCCGCTGTCCTTCTCTGGCCGCATGTTCAATGTCGGCTGGAAGGGCTGGACGCGTCTCGCCCTCGTCTGCGTCTTCGTCGGCGCGATCTTTCAGGCTGGCGGCTTCAACCCCTTCGCCCCCGGCTTCACCATCGGCGGCGGTCTCGGCCAGATCGTCAACGGCGTGCTCAACATTGCCGGGTGGGCTGCACAGAATGGCGGCCTCCCGCTGATGCTGGGAGCCCTCGCCGTTCTCCCCTTCTGGTTGATCTGGCGCGCCCTGGTCACGCTGTTCAACCGCGACAAGCCGCCAGGTCCCCACGACCGCATTCTCCCGCGTGAGCGCAGGAAGAAGGATCATCCACTTTAACTGGCCCCACTTTAGGTAGGAGGCGCACGATCCACAGAATCCTGCTTGCGCGCGCGACTATTTGGTTGACCGTAAATCTGCCCCCGACATTCTGGAGTGGCTTCCGGCCCGTCCCCCCAACCTAGGGCCGAAAGATAAGGGGCGTCGGGCAACCGGCGCCCCTGAACTTTTGGGACCCAGGCTTTTTCGCGTCCGCGCCGCGTTGCGACAACGGTTTGCCTCGCCACCCGACCAATTGCCCTGCACGCCCAACACCCTGCACGCAACAGTAGCTTTCCGGTTTCGCGGTGCATACGATCCTGTGACCGACAGCGCCGCGCGAAGCGTTGATGCAGGGGAAACAAGCCGGATGCACCCGCCAAGCGTCGCCCGCGCTGCCGAGTTGCTCGAAACGTCCCTGTTCGCGCCGGACGATTTGCCCATAACGCTCGAAGCAGTCGCACGCGAAATCGGCTTCGATCATTTCTGCCTGGTGCACTCCGAACTCGATAACCCACCTTCATCGCGTCGGAGCAGACCCTCGAAGGCCTCAATGCCTACACCGCGGGTGGATGGCTCGAAGTCGATTACCGCGCGGCCAACGTCAACAAGACGCCGGACGGTCGCCTTTTCCTCGATCACCTCGCCGTGCCGGAAGACCAGCGCATCAACTCCGCGATCTACAACGAACTCTATGTGCCAAAGCGAATGGCTTGGTTCGCAGGATGGCGCCTCGCCGTCGGCGGCTCCACCTGGATCTATTCGCTCGCGCGCAGCGAGGACAAGGGACCTGCAACCGCTGCCGATGCCGATGTGTTGACCGGGCTGGCGCCCTTCGCCAACCGCGCGCTCCTCATGGCGCAACACCTGCGCGAAGTCCGCGTCCGCGGCATGCTCGACGGCCTCGCGTCTGCGGACGTCGCAGCAATCATCCTCGACAGCGAAGGCAAAGCACGTCTGGCCACGCCACAGGCGGAGGCGATGTTCGGCGACGAGATCGGCATTCGCTCCGGATATCTCTGGGCGTCCGACGCCCGCGCCAAAGAGGAACTCGACAAGCTTGCTTCACGCGCCCGCAGCGGCGTCGTCGATGAACTCGTGGCCGATATCGTCATTCGCCGGCACGATGGCCGCAAGCCGCTGCTCATCCAGCCGATGCCGGTGCGCGGCATGGGGCTGGATGCACTGCCCGGCGCGCGCATCCTCCTGATGCTCACCGACCTCAATGCAAACACGACGACGACCGCCGCAGAACTCGAGCGCCTGTTCGATCTCTCGAATGCTGAATCGCACGTAGCGGCCCTGCTCGGCCAGGGCCACGAACCGTCCGAGATTGCGCGCCGCCGCAGTGTCGCCGTCGATACGGTCCGCGGCCAGCTGAAGAGCATTTTCCGCAAGCTTGGCGCGGGCCGCCAGAGCGATGTCGTCAGCCTCCTGGCCCGTCTTCCCGCGCCGCGGCGCAAGCCCGACGATCCGGGTACGGAACTGTAGCGAACCTAACCGCTTTGTAAGGTCGAAGACTCCTAGAAAACCGTCCGCACCCGGAACAATGCTCCGTTGCAATACGTTGAGCAGCAACCCGGGTCGCGCGCGCGCATCTGCGCGTGTACGCTACCGGGCGGACATAGTCCCATGCTCTCCACGGAGCTCTGCTGAGCCACCGTGCCAACGTATCAAAAGGATACCAGAAAATGTCTTGGCTGAAGAACCACGCTGCCAGCGCACGTGTCGTCGCCCTAGTCGCCTTGAGCGGCTTGGCCCTCAGCGCCTGCGCCACCAACCAGTATGTCGACGAGAAGATCGCGATGGTGAATAGCCGCATCGATCAGACCGACGCCCGCGTCCAGGCCGCCGCCCAGCGCGCCGAAGCGGCGAACTCTGCAGCGCAGGCCGCCGCCAACGACGCCCGCGCCGCCAACACGGCTGCCCAGGCTGCCGCCACCGACGCGCGCACCGCCAACCAGCGCGTCGATCAGATGGGCGGACGTCTTGACACCCTGGAGCGTGGTCCCGCGCGCACCCCGCGGGGTTGACCCTTACGTCACTGAATGATCAGTGACGCTTCTGGCTTGGGCCGGGTGCATGCAGATGCGCCCGGCCCTTCCCGACGCCAGCTGGAATCGTACCTGCCCACTGCTGATGGAGCGCCTGCCATGCGTACCGCGTTCGCAACTGTGTTCCGCGCCGCAGCAATTTCCGCTGGCCTCGCGTTGGCCACGCCGTTCACCCTCACAGCCGCCGCGCAGGCGATCGACGAAGTCGATCCGGCCCAGCCCATCGCTGACGAAGTCGTCGATCTCGCCGCCTGGGTCATCGCCGCCGGCGACAATCGCGGCCTGCCCTTCGCCGTCATCGACAAGGAAGCAGCACAAGTCCTGATCTTCGGCGCCAACGGAAAACTCCGCGGCCTCGCCCCCGCGCTTATCGGCTCGGCCGTCGGCGACGAATCCGCCCCCGGCGTCGGCGACCGTGAGTTGAAAGACATTCCGATGAAGGACCGCACCACGCCCGCCGGTCGCTTCCTCGCCGCCTACGGTCCCGCCGCCGGCAAGCAGACCGTGCTGTGGGTCGATTACGAAACCGCCGTCTCGATCCATCCCCTCGCCGACAACAGCCCGAAGAAGGAGCGCCGCAAGGAGCGTCTCGCCTCGCTCGACGCCGACGACAACCGCATCACGCACGGCTGCATCAACGTCTCACAGGCCTTCTACAACAATGTCGTCAAGCCCACCTTCGAGGACGGCGGCGTGTTCTACGTGCTGCCCGACTCGAAAACCGTGCAGGCCGCTTTCCCCGGCTACGACCAGCGCACCTTCGTCGCCTCGGCCACGGAAGCGAACAAGACTGCGAACGCCAGCCTGGTCGCGCGCTAATCCAGCGCCTTCTCGTCCCGCTCGCCCGTCCGTATCCGCACCACCTCGGTGAGCCCCGAGACAAAAATCTTCCCGTCCCCGATCTTGCCCGAACCCGCCGCCTTCTGGATCGCCTCGATCACCGCCTCGGCCATGCCCGACTGCACCGCGACGTCGATCCTTATCTTCGGCACCTCGGCCACCGCGTATTCGTTCCCGCGATAAAGCTCCGTCTGTCCGCGCTGCCGCCCAAACCCCTGCACCTGCGTCGCCGTCACGCCCGACACGCCCAGCTGCGTCAGCGCCTCGCGCACCGCCTCATAGCGGTGCGGTCGGACGATCGCCGTGATCATGCGCATCGGGTGTTCCTGTTCGTGCTGCAGCCCAAGATAGACCAGCCTGCGGATCGCCTCGGACCGGCTGGGCAGGTCCTGCTGTCCACGCCGCCAGTCATCGACGTCCCGGCCGAAACTGGCCGAGGCGACAAGCTGGATGCGCTGGTCGAGCTTTTCCTCGTCACTCAAACGCCAGTCTCCTGATTGGGCCTTATCCCTAGCAAGTTACACACCTGAAGCCAACGCCCTGAATCCTTATGAGCGGTTAACCGCCCGCCCCGCCAAACCTTTCGGTTCTCAACGGTAAAATTACCTTGTCGGTTTACCTTGTCGGCAACTCAGAATGGGTGGTCACGGCAGCCTGATGACAGACGAGCGCACGATTTCCCCCGATCAGCTCAAGCGCATGAAGGTCCTCATCGTGGACCCCAATGCCTTCATGCGCGGCGTGGTGGCCGACAGCCTCCGCCGTCTCACCATCACCAACATCAACGCCACGGCCAGCGCCGTCGAGGCGTTCTCGGTCGGCCGCACCTTCAAGCCGGACCTGATTTTCGTCGACTGGGACGCCGGCCGCATGTCCGGCCTCGAATTCACGCGCGAGGTTCGCCGCAATACCACGGGCATGTTGCGCGAGACACCGATCATCCTCCTCGCGGGCATCATCGATCATGACCAGCTGATGTCGGCGCGCCAGAACGGCATCAACGAATTTCTGCTGAAGCCGGTCAGCGCCCAGGGCGTTCTCTCGCGCATCGAGGAAATCGTCCTGCGTCCGCGCAAGTTCATCGACAGCCGCAACTATGTCGGCCCCTGCCGCCGCCGCAAGGAAGACGCTGCCTATGCCGGCCCGTGGCGCCGCCTCACCGACGAGCCGCCGCAGAAGGCGCAGTCGGAGCAGTCGAAGGAAAACGCCTTCAAGCTGCGAGGCATCGTCGATAGCCTCACCGCCTACGCCAACCGCACCACCGACGATCGCGGCGCCGGCATCCGCGGCATGTACCGCCTGCTCCAGCAGAACGCCGCCGAAGTCAGCCACCTCGGCGACGAAACCATCGACCGCGTCTGGAATTCATCCCTGCGCTACATCGAAGGCGTTGGCATGACCGACACCTACGACATCGAGGTCGTGAAATACCACTTCCAGACCATCGCCATCATCCTCGACATGCCCGAAGAAGCCTTCATCCACCGCATCTCCGTCGCCAACGAACTCGACCGCCTGGTCAACAAGAAGATCCACTCGGCACACGAGAAAAAGTCGGACGTCGCGTAGCCGCGCGCCGCCATCACTTTCACACACACTCCCTTCGCGGCGTCCCCCATCCGGCCCTTCGGGCCACCTTCCCCGTGAACGGGGAAGGACGGGCGCCCGTCCCCACCTGCGCGAAGCGCGGGGGAGGTGGCCCGAAGGGCCGGAGGGGGAGTCGGCAAGGGGATTCTTCGTCGAACGTCCCGCCAGAACCGGCCGATTCTGGACGCCCGATTTCACCCCCAACTCCAACAATTCCAACACCTTGCGCCGGCAAAACCCGCCGATCCCGGACACGGGCGTCCCCCACACCATCGCCCCGAACATATACTGCGCGATGCTCACGTTCAGAACCCCATCGCAGGCCTCGGCCTACGAGACGAAATACATGATGCGGCCCTTCACGGACCCGCCGACGCAACACGCCGTCCCCATCCTGTGGGAGCGGGCGAAAGCCATGTTGGCGACCACGCTCAGCAAGGCCGGCTCCGCCATGCGCCTCGCCTTCCGCCGCGTGTGGACGCCCCAGCAACGCCGCGATCTCATCCTGCATCTCGAACCGGTCGAGAAGCTCGTCCGTGTGCTGATGATCATCGAGGCGATCACGCTGCTGGTGATGACCCCGCAGGGCCTCAAGCTGCGCCAGACCACAAAACCCTGCGCCATCCCCGAC
>JANOKS010000052.1:0-14856 GCA_031419455.1 Alphaproteobacteria bacterium | reverse complement strand
ATACGTTGCTTGGCCTCGCGCAGCGAGGACGCCCACAGCTCCAATGTCGTCTCGATCGATGCGCCGCTCATCCATGACCTCCGAATCATGGTCGCCCATAGATTCAGAGGTCGTCCAATTATGCAACTGTAGTGCTAGGCTTCATCTGAAGCGCATACCGGAAGCGGGGGCCCTCCCAAGGTCCGCGCCTCTGCGTCGGGGAGGACGTCCATGAAAATCAAAGCCAGCCTGATCGCCGCCAGCGCGTTCGCCATTTTCGCCGCCGCCTGCGCGACAACGCCAGCCGGCCCGCCGCCGCTCGCCGCCGCAGACTACGCAGCAATCCTTGCCGATCCCACGCGCCCGCCCGATGACATCAAGGACGACGCCGCGCGCAAGCCCGCCGAAGTCCTCGCCTTTGCTGGTCTCCGCCCCGGCGACACCGTGCTGGAGATGGAAGGCGGCCGCGGCTGGTTCTCCTACATCATCGCAAAGGCCATCGGCCCGACCGGCAAGCTGATCGTTCAGTACCCCGCGGAATTCGCCTATGGCGACGCCGCCTACAAGACGCGGGTCGACGGCGGCCAGCTGCCCAACGCGACGGTCACCAAATCGCACTTCGACGCGCTCGCCGCCGCGGACGGTTCAGTGGACAAGGTGCTCTGGATCCTCGGCCCGCACGAAGTCTGGTTCGTGCCCAACAACACGCAGGGCCTCGGCGATCCTGCAAAGGCCTTCGCCGACATCGCGCGCGTCCTGAAACCCGGCGGTGAATTCATCGCGATGGATCACGCCGCTGTCGTCGATACGCCTGCCAAGACATCCGCCCAGACCCTGCACCGCATCGACCCGGCTCATGTGCTGGACGCCGCGAAGGCAGCGGGCCTCGTCTATGTCGAGAAAAGCGATATCCTCGCCAACCCGGAAGACGACCGCACCAAATCGCCCTTCGCACCCGACCTGCGCCGCCACACCGACCAGTTCCTGTTCCGCTTCAGGAAGCCGGGCTGATCCACGGGGCGCGCTCACGGAAACAGTCCCGCCCACGAGCTTCCCCCGAATCTCTCCCCGTCCTACACTTTCGCCATGCAGGCGTTCCGCACTGCCCTGATTTTCGGCCTCGCCCTCGCCGCCTGTTCCCCATCGGAACGCGGCGTCGAGACCGTCCATTCCGACGATCCCGCCATTGTCCTGTCAGAAGGCGAATGCGACCAGACCTGCCCGGTCTACGACATGACCCTGAAGCCGGACGGGTCTTACCTGCTGAACGGCGTCCGCTTCGTCAAAACCCCCGGCGTCAGCGATGGCGGCCTCGGCACGGACGCATGGACCGCCGCGGAAAAAGCCCTGACCGGCTCCAACTTCTGGTTTCTCGAACCCAACCAGACCTCCAGCACCCAGCCCGACTGCCAGCCGGGCACCCCCACTGCGGCCGTCACCTGGCGCACCGCCGAGGGCAAGCAGAAGACCCTGAACTACCGCGCTGGCTGCGGCGGACCCGAAGGCCGCGCCCTCATACCAGCCCTGCGCGCCGCCATGCAGTTCGATGCGCTGGTCTGGACTGAAGACCGCTTCGCGCCGGATGGTAGCCGGTAGCGTCCGGCCGCACCGCCGCATGGCGCCCGCGTTTGAAAGGGCGTAAGGAGCGAGCATGGAAATGTTTCTCCTCTACGGCGTCTACATCGCGATCGGGGCGGTCTTCGTCGTCCTCGCATTCGGCGTCGTGAATCTGGTTCGCACCGACGGTCAGGCCCGCTCGCGCTCGAACAAGCTGATGCGCCTGCGCGTGCTGATCCAGTTCATCGCGATCCTCTTCCTGGTCGCGCTCGGCGCCGTGGCTGGGGCTTTCCGGTAACACCCCGAAAAAACGCGTCCGCGCCAGGAACGCCGCGCATTTTTTGCCCGTTCATGCTGCGTTGGTCGGGATGCGATAAATTCGTCCGATCAGCTTAGCCAAACCTGAAGCCGCGAATGCAACAGTGGTTTCTGGCGAGTGATGGCGGAAGGGACTTCGATGTTTGGACGTCGCGACGCAGAAACCGCCCCCCTCAACCCGGCCGCCAAACGATTCTGGGCGTGGTTCGGCGCGGAAGCCCAGGGCATCTCGAACGCCTTTGAAGCCCTCGCTCGTGGTGAAGCCGACGCCGACTGGGCGCTCAACAGCCTGAATATCCGCATCCGCCGCATCGATTCTTCCCTTGAAGTCGACGTCGTCCGCACGCTGGACGGCCAGTGCCACATGACGATCAGCGGCAATGACGGTGCGATCGACGCCCTGATCGCCGCCGCTCCGCGCTTGTCCGGCTGGCGCTTTACCCCCCGCGCGGTGCTCACTGATCCCCGGCGCGTGCCGTTCCGCCTCGCCCCTCGTCCGTCGCTGGACCTGTTGGGCGCACCGATCTCGGCCCGGCACGAAGCCTACGCCTGAAGTCGCGCGCCCCCAGGCTATGCATTGACCCAGCCGCGTCGCAGGTGCGATCCCTGCGGCCATGGTTGTGCTGAACAAGATCTACACCCGCACCGGCGATGACGGAACGACCGGTCTCGCCACCGGCGAACGCGTCGAGAAGTGGAACCCCCGCGTCGAATGTTACGGCGCAGTCGACGAGACCAACTCCGCCATCGGCGTCTCCCGCCTGCATGCCGGCGCCGATCCCGAGCTGGACGCCATGCTGAACCGTATCCAGAACGACCTCTTCGACCTCGGCGCCGACCTCGCCACGCCTGAGCGGGACAAGCCCCTCGCCTGGACGCCGCTCCGCATTGTCGAGGCCCAGGTCACCCGTCTCGAGAACGAAATTGACCTTATGAATGCGGCGATCCCGCCGCTCAACAGCTTCGTCTTGCCCGCAGGCTCGGCCTTGTCAGCCTTCCTGCATGTCGCGCGAACCATCTGCCGCCGCGCCGAGCGCCTGATCGCGGAACTTGCCGCGATGGAGGACGAAAAAGTCTCGCCCCCCGCCCTCGCCTACGCCAACCGCCTCTCGGATTTTCTCTTCGTCGCCGCCCGCCGCGCCAACGACAACGGCGCCAGCGACATCCTCTGGGTTCCCGGCGCCAATCGCTAGGCGCTGTTCAGCTATCCGCCCATCGATATGCGCCTCTCACCACAGCGGCTTGCTCCAGACAAATTCCCGCCTAGTTCCGGGTTAACCTCTCTGGACAATGATCGGGGACGTGATCCACCTGTCGATGTACCTGTCGCCGGGCGCTGCGGTCGGAAGGATAAGGCGTTGAGGCTCCCCGCTCTCCTGACTTCGACCCTGACTGCGGCAGTGCTCATAGCGCTGACGCACGCGCCCGCGTCCGCACAACTCACCAAGGAAGCCCAGGCGCTTCGGTCGTTTGCCGAGGAGCTGGACGACGCCGCAAAGGCCCCCGATTTCGTCGGCCTCGCCGTCGCGGTTGTGAAGAAGGGCGAAGTGGAGCTGATGCGCACCTACGGCGTGCGCGAGGCTGGTGGAAACCAGAAGGTCACGCCCGACACCGTCTTCCGCCTCGCCTCGCTCTCGAAGGGCTTTGCCTCCACGCTCGCCGTGCTCGAACAGAGCGAGGGCAAGCTGAACCTGCAGACCCCCGTCGTCTCGCTCGTCCCCGAGTTCAAACTGAAGCGCCCAGGCGACGCCGGCCGCGTGACATTCGAGGACGTGCTGTCTCACCGCACCGGCCTGCCCCCTTACGCCTATGACAATCTGCTCGAAGCCGGCGCGGCGCCCAAACAGATCCTGTCGCAATACGGATCGGTGAAGCAAACCTGCTCGCCCGGAGACTGCTTCACCTACCAGAACGTCGCCTTCAACATGATCGCCGCGCAGATCGAGAACGCGACCGGCAAGACATTCGCCGCCGAACTGCGCGACCGCATCTTTGCTCCGCTCGGCATGAAGACCGCCTCCGCCACCCAGTACGAACTCTCCGCCAGCGGAAACTGGGCGCGTCCGCATCGGCGCGTCGGCGATGGCTGGATGTCTGTCCCTGTGACGGACTACTACTACAAGGTTCCCGCCGCAGGCGGCGTCAACGCCTCGATCGCCGACTTGTCGAAATGGCTGATCGCCCAGATGGGCCACCGCACCGACGTGCTGCCCAAGGCGGTGCTCGACGAGACGCATCGCAAGCGCATCTCCACCCCGCCGGAAACCTCCCGCCAGCGCTCCCTGAAAACGCCAGTCACCGAAACATCCTACGGTCTCGGCTGGCGCAGCTACACCTATGCCGGCCAGCAATTGCTCACCCATTCCGGCAGCGTCGAGGGCTACATCGCCCAGATCGCCTGGCTCCCCGCGCAGGACGCCGGCATCGTCATCCTGTCGAACACGCGCGGCTCCCGCGCCGCGAAAATCCTGCCCGCCTGGCTCGACTACCAGCTCGGCCTCGAGAAGACCGACTGGTTCCGCCTGAGCGAGATAACGCAGGCGGCAAATACCCCCGTGATCGCCAGCGGCGACTAAACGCCGGTCACTTGCGCCCGGCCGCGACCCCGGCCATTGTCCGCCCGATTATTGGAGGGTCGGATGGTCAGGCTTGCAGCACTCGTATCAATGACGGCACTGGCGCTCGCCGCTTGTGGACCAACTGAGCCCGCCGCTCCGGTCGCCAAACCGCATGCAACCTACGATGCGAAAGCCTTCTTCGACACCACCGCCGTGTCGATGAGCAGCGCCACACCCTACGCCTTCTCGCCCGACGGCGCGAATGTGCTGCTGGCAACCGACAAGTCCGGCGTCTACAACGCCGCGGCCCTGCCCGTCGCCGGCGGCGACCCCACCGCGCTGACGCAGTCCACCACAAACGCCGTCTTCGCCATCAGCTACTTCCCGGCTGATGACCGCATCCTCGTCTCCTCCGACGGCGGCGGCGACGAACTCGCGCACATCTACGTCCGCGAAGCCGACGGCGCGCTGAAAGACCTCACGCCGGGCGACAAGCACATCGCGCAATTCGTTGGCTGGAGCGGCGACGCCAAAACCTTCTGGCTCGCCACCAACGAGCGCAATCCGCAGATGTTCGACGTCTACGCCTACGACGCCGCGACCTTCGCGCGGAAGCTCGTGTTCGAGAACTCCGGCTTCTTCCCCTCCGCCATCTCGCCGGACGGCAAATGGCTCGCGCTCGACAAGCAGATCTCGTCGGCCGACAGCGACGTCTACCTCGCCGACCTCACCAAGCCCGCGAAGCAGACGCCAGTCCTCGTCACGCCAAACGACGCTGTCATCGCCTATGGCGCGTATGATTTCACACCGGACTCGAAACAGCTGGTCTACAGCACGGACGAGCATGGCGAGTACAATCAGGCCTGGACGCACGACCTGGCGACCGGCCAGAAGAAAGAGCTGATCAAGGCCGACTGGGATGTGATGTTCGTCATGTACTCCCCGACCGGCCGCTATCGCGTCTCGGGCGTCAACCAGGACGCGTCCACCAAGCTCACCATCCTTGACCAGACGTCGGGCGCTCCCGTCGCCGTCACTGGCGCCCCGGCCGGCGACATCAACAACGTCCGGTTCAACCGCGACGAATCGAAGATCGCCTTCACCCTCGCCTCCGACACCTCGCCAGCTGACGTGTTCGTGGCCGATCTTGCGACCGGCGCCGCCACGCGCCTCACCAAGAACCTCAACCCCGCTATCGACGAGACTATGCTCGTTGACGGCGAAGTCGTCCGCTACAAAAGCTTCGACGGCCTCGACATCCCCGCCATCCTGTTCAAGCCGAAGGGTGCGAGCGCCGACGCGAAAGTCCCGGCCGTCGTCGACGTACATGGCGGCCCCGGTGGACAGAACCGCAAGGGCTACGCCGCCATGTACCAGCACCTCGCCAACCATGGCATCGCCGTGCTGCGCGTGAACAATCGCGGCTCCTCCGGCTACGGCAAGACCTTCTACCACATGGACGACAGGAAGCATGGCGAGGTCGATCTCGACGATGTCGTCCATGGCAAGAAGTATCTTCAGACGCTCGACTGGGTCGATGGCGACAAGATCGCCATCATGGGCGGCTCATACGGCGGCTACATGGTAGCAGCCGCGCTCGCCTTCCGTCCGGAAGAGTTCACCGCCGGCGTCAACATCTTCGGCGTGACCAACTGGGTGCGTACGCTGGAATCGATCCCGCCATGGTGGGGCGCGAATCGCGACTCGCTCTTCGACGAACTCGGCGATCCGTCCAAGGAGAAGGAACGCCTGACCCGCATCTCGCCGCTCTTCCACGCCGACAAGGTCACCAAGCCGATGCTGGTCATCCAGGGTGCCAACGACCCACGCGTGCTGCAGGTTGAAAGCGACGAAATCGTCGCCGGCGTGCGCAAG
The DNA here is from genome assembly GCA_031419455.1 of Alphaproteobacteria bacterium. Classification (GTDB taxonomy): domain Bacteria; phylum Pseudomonadota; class Alphaproteobacteria; order Caulobacterales; family Hyphomonadaceae; genus UBA7672. Next base: position 8,569 of record JANOKS010000052.1, on the reverse strand, counting down.
AACAACGTGCCCGTCGAGTACATCATCTTCCCCGACGAAGGCCACGGCTTCCTCCGCAAGGAAAATCGCGTCACGGCGTCGAACGCCTACCTCGCCTTCCTCAACCAGCACCTGAAGGGCATCGCGCCGCCCGAAGGCGCGTATGCTTCGCCAGCTGCTCCAGCAGCGCCCGCGGCGCCGTCGGAGTAAAGTGGTCACCGCGGGCGAAATCGCCGATTTCGCCCGCGACTACTTTGAATCTCCAGATCAGATTCTGACAGCGGAAACCGACCTCGTATCAGTGTTCGGGCAGACCGATCCTGATAAGTTCAACGACTTCCTCGAGACAATCACCAAACGGTACGGGATCAAGAGTCGCGAGCTGCGCGACATGGCTCCAGGCGCCGACACGCGTCCGCGCGGAATCTTCCACTTCATCTGGGATGTTCTGTTTCGCAAGATCGACATGGAAGTCATCTTCGTTGAAGACCTGACCATCGCGGAACTCAGCGAGATCATTCAGGTCGGCATGTGGCCAGATCGGCTGATCACCGCAGGTTCAGAGGCGCGCCGCCGTCAAAGCGAATCTGCCGCGACCTAAGCCTGAATACTTCCGCCGCCCTGCACGCGCTGCCGCGCCAGCGCGCTATCCATTGGCGACAGGCCCAGCCGGTCCACCAGCTGACGCATCAGCGTGTCCTCATGCGGATCGCGCGCGCCGTCCGCCAGCACCACCTTCCACAACGCCTCGACGATCGCCACACGATCATCATGCGGAATGGCCAAGCGGATCGCCTTGGTGAACTGGTAGATGTCGATCGATTCCAGCTCGGCATCCTCGCCCTCGGCGCGCAGCTTCGCCGCGCCCGCCGCATCGAGCCCAAAGCGCGACATCAGCACGTCATCAACGACATGCTGCTCGTCCGCGCCATAAGCGCCATCTGCCCGCGCCGCCATCACCAGCACAGCGGCAATCGCCGACCGTGCGTCCGCGTCGGGCAGGTCCGCCGGCGCCGTCGCGCGCATCATTCGCTTGAGGAAATCGAGAGCCATAAACCTGAAATGGCGCCTTTGAACGGCCCGGACAACCCGGCCCGCGATGGCGTTTCCGTGACGATTCAGTCGCGTTTCGGCGGGCTGAAGATCGCCGCCACCGTCTCCGCATCAATGCCCAGCGCCCCGAACACCGGCGCGAACGTTGCTGCCCGACCCGCATCGTTGAGCCCCAGCGTGATGCCGCCATCCACCACCAGCGCATGCCCCGTCACGAAGCCTGAGCCGTCAGAGCCAAGATAGAGCGCCGCCTCGGCAATGTCCGATCCGCGTCCGCCTCGCGGAATCGGTTGCGTATGCTTGTTTGCCTCAGCCAGCGCATCGATGCGCGTCTCGGCCAACTGCCGCGGAATGCCGAACGACGCCGCGAAGATGTTGGTCGCGATCATGCCCGGGCAGATGCAGTTGACGCGGATGTTCTCCGGGCTCAGCTGCGCCGCCGCCGCATGCGTCATGTGCACGACCGCCGCCTTGGCGATCGAATAGAGCAGTGGCCCGTATCCCGTCCGCAGCCCCGCAATCGACGCCGTTGAAATGATCGACCCGCCACCCTGCTCGCGCATGATCGGCACGGCGTACTTCATCCCGAACAGCGCCGCACGCACGTGCAGGTGCATCACCGAGTCGAAGCCCTCGGCCGTCACGCCGTCCGCCAGCTCGCGCACGCCGCCCGTGCCGGCATTGTTGAACAGGATGTCAAGCCTGCCGAAGCTGTCCTTCGCCGCATTCACCGTCGCCGCGATCTCGGCTTCATCCATCACATCACAGCGGACAAAGCGCACCTTGTCCTTGTGCGCGTGCTCGATCTGCGCGCCCTTGTCCTCCTGCAGGTCGGCAGCGATCACCCGCGCGCCTTCCGCCACGAACAGGTCCACTGTCGCGCGGCCGATCCCGCTCGCCGCCCCGGTGATCACCGCCACCTTGCCGTCCAGACGTCCCGCCATCGCGCTCTCCCGCTTTGGCCTGAGCGTAGAACGAGCCCCGCTGAAAACTCAAACCCTCAATGTCATTCCGGCCGAAGCGGCGTTAGCCGCACAGCGCCGGAACCCAGGGGCCGCAAACACCGCCCTTTGAGCCACTGGGTTCCGGGTCTCGCCTGCGGCTCGCCCGGAATGACAGCAAGAAGGTTTGCGGCGGCTACGCCTTCGGCTTCATGTAGCTGTCGAAGTTCTTGATGTACGCATCGAGATTGCCCTCCAGCATCTGCCGGAATCCATCAACGAAATAGTCGACGATCTCGTCGCGCTTCGCGGCCATCGCCTCGCCCGACGCATACCCGCCCGCCGACAGGAAGGCGCAGAATCGCGCCGAGGCAAACAGCATCGACGCATTCACCACCTCCCGCGCCGCGCTGTCCGCCTGCGCGTTTGACAAGGCGATATGAGCGTCAGCCCGGGCATAGAACGCGTCGTCGAATACGTCGGCCATGGAAGCTCCTGCCAGGGGTCAATTGACGCCGCTCTTCATGTAGGCGTCAAAATTTGAAGCGTAGTCTGCAAGGTTTTCTTCGAGCATCGCTCTGTACGAGTCCACAAAGTAGTCGATGAGCTGCGGTTTCGCCGCATCGAGTTCGACCCCGCTGCTCACGTCTTTCGCTGACAGCCACGCATTGAATCGCGCGGTGGCGTACATCATCGATGCACTGACTTTACCCCGTGGTATGCGCTCCAGCTGATCGTTCGACAGGTGTATGTGTGCATCGGCCCGGGCGTAGAATTCGTCGTCAACTTGGTCCGCCATAAGGCCTCCTTGGGTTGGGCCATAAAGATAGTGGATCGCATCGCCAAGTCACTGCGCCGCCGGCTCCGGAATCGGACCCACATTCGTTTTCCGCGACACCAGTTTGAAGAAGTGGAATACCTTCTCGAGGTTCTCCCGCCCGCGCCGGATGAAGAACTCATGCTCCAGCCCGGGAAACTCCAGATAGACGTGCTGCGCGCCAACCTTCTGCAACTCACGCACCGACACGCGCGAGCTTTCCTTGCGCACCACCGTGTCCTCCGCCCCGTGCATCACCAGCACCGGCACGCCCTTCAACTTTTCCGCAGGCGCATTCGGCCCCACGCCCCCGCCTGCGATCGGCGCGATCCCGGCCCACAGCGTGTTGTGCTTTGCGCCGAGGAAGAACGTCCCGAACCCGCCCATCGAATGGCCCATCAGATAGATGCGGTCCGCATCCACATTGAACGTCCCTCTCACCATGCCGAGCACGGTCAGCGCGTCATGCTCCGACAGCGCGTTCGTCGCCCACTTTGCGCCCGTCGCCGGATTCACATCCGCCGTCTCGACCAGAACAGGCGTCCCGCGCGCCGGGCCCCATCCGCCGAACGTGGAATACCCCATCGGCGCCAGAACGATGTAGCCATCGCGCTGTGCAAAGTCCGTCGTCCCGTCGAACAGGATCTGCTGCAGCGGCGTCACCCCCGCCCCATGCAGGTCGACGATCAGCGGCCACGCCTTCGCAGGATCATACCCCTCCGGCACGAACAGCGCGAACGGCATCCGCGCATTCGCCGCGTCCAGCTCATAGCCGCACATCAGGATGCGCTTCTGGCTCGCCGTCAGCGCGGGCTGCGCCGAGCGCGGAATGTTTGCCCGTTGCGCGATCGCATCATTGGGGTCCGTCGAAGGCGGCGGCTGCGGCACGAGCCGCACCCCCTCATGCGTCACGTTCGGCACGCCCGCGCTCGCCGCGGCTTCAGCCTCCGTCAGGAACGTACAATCCAGCCCGCGCGCCGTTTCCGCAACGGACATACCGACAGGCGTGCTCCCCACCACGCTCGCGCACGCCGACGCCATCAGCGCCGCCCCGATCGCCAACGCGCTCAGCTTGCTGCGCCCCATGTCGTTCCTCCCGGCATCGTTCTGTTTTGTGGTCAAGCTAGCGACCCTGCCGAAAAAGCCACGTGCAAAACCTTATGTCCGGCAAGATTGTTTCCCCTACGGCCCCGCCATTCGCGCCAAATCGACGCTTTTTGCCCCAACGCATCCCATGAAACTTGATTCCGGCTCGCGTGACGGCTACCGGAAAGCCCGCTGGTTCGCATGCTGATGCGCCTGTGATCACAGCCGCCGTTTCTGGATTGTTCGACCGGAGATTCCACCGATGAAGGTGCTTGTGCCCGTCAAGCGGGTGATTGACCCCAACGTCCGCCCGCGTGTGAAAGCCGATGGCTCGGGCGTGGACCTCGCCAACATCAAGATGGCGATGAACCCGTTCTGCGAGATCGCCGTCGAAGAGGCGGTCCGCATGAAGGAGAAAGGCATCGTCACCGGCGAGATCATCGTCGTGTCGATCGGCCCGGCCCAGGCGCAGGAAACTCTCCGCGTCGGCCTCGCCATGGGCGCCGACCGCGGCATCCTCGTGCAGACCGACGCGGCCGTCGAGCCGCTGGCCGTCGCCAAGATTCTCGCCAAGATCGTCGAGGCCGAGAAGCCCGATATCGTCATCACCGGCAAGCAGGCGATCGACGACGACGCCAACCAGACCGGCCAGATGCTCGCCGCCCTGCTCGACTGGCCGCAAGGCGCCTTCGCTTCGGCCGTGACCAAGGATGGCGACAAGCTCTCCGTCACGCGCGAAGTCGATGGCGGACTTCAGACCGTCTCGCTGAACCTGCCCGCCGTGGTTACCACCGACCTCCGCCTCAACGAACCGCGCTTCGCCTCGCTGCCCAACATCATGAAAGCGAAGAAGAAGCCGATCGAGATGAAGACCCCCGCCGACTATGGCGTCGATGTCACGCCGCGCCTTGCCGTCGTGAAGGTCGCCGAACCGAAGAAGCGCGAAGCCGGCGAGAAAGTCGCCGACGTTGATGCGCTCATCGCCAAACTCAAGTCCGTTGGAGCCATCTGATCATGGCCGTTCTCGTTTACGCTGAACACAGCAACGCCGCCCTCAACGACGTCACCGCCAAGACGGTGGCAGCCGCCCAGGCCTTCGGCGGCGACATCGACGTGCTCGTCGCCGGCCACAACGCCGGCCCCGCCGCCCAAGCCGCCGCAAAACTCGCCGGCGTTCGGAAAGTGATCCACGTTGAAGGCGAAGCCTTCTCCCACGCCCTCGCCGAAGCCGTCGAAGCGCTCGTCGTGCCGATGATGGCCGGCTACGACGCTTTCTTCGCCCCAGCCACCACGACAGGCAAGAACGTCGCCCCGCGCATCGCCGCCAAGCTCGACGTGATGCAGGTGTCCGAAATCACGAAAGTGATCGACTCGTCGACCTTTGAGCGCCCGATCTACGCCGGCAATGCGATCCTCACAGTGAAGTCGTCCGACGCGAAGAAAGTCGTCACCGTCCGCGGCACGGCCTTCCAGCCGGTCGCCGCCACGGGCTCCGCCCCGGTTGAAACCGCCGCTGCGCCAGCTGGTCCGTTCAAGTCCGCCTTCGTCTCGGAAGAGATCGCGAAGTCCGATCGTCCTGAACTTGCCGGAGCAAAACGCGTCGTCTCGGGTGGCCGCGCGCTCGCCTCGGCCGAACAGTTCAATGCGATGATCCTCCCCCTCGCCGACAAGCTCGGCGCAGGCGTCGGCGCCTCGCGCGCCGCCGTGGACGCCGGCTACGCCCCCAACGACTACCAGGTCGGCCAGACCGGCAAGGTCGTCGCCCCCGAACTCTACGTCGCCATCGGCATATCGGGCGCCATTCAGCATCTCGCCGGCATGAAGGACTCGAAGATCATCGTCGCCATCAACAAGGACGAAGAAGCCCCGATCTTCCAGATCGCCGACTTCGCCCTCGTCGGCGACCTCTTCAAGATCGTCCCGGAACTGACGAGCAAGCTGTAGCGCCCCCGCGGTGCCCGTCTTCCTCCGCGAAGCGGGGGAAGTGGGTCCTCGCGAAGCGTCGAGGCGAAGGTGGCAGGCCACGGGGCGGACCTTTACCCGGCGGGCGGCGTGCGTTTCGCCCGCTTGGCTGCTGGGGCGACAGCGATCGGCTTCTCGCCGGCAAGCCGCGCTTCGGCCGCAGTCACCATGGCGACAAAACGCGGATCGTCGCGGATGCTGTCGAAGTCCGGATCGACCTTCGCGTGCATCAGCAGGCCGGCCGACATGCTGGCGAACACCGGCTCCAAAATGTCGAGCGCGGCGGCGTTGTCCTTCATGTACTGGACAAAATTACACCCAAAATTGTAGCGCATGTTCCAGTTGTCGGGATCGAACAGCATCGCCCTGTTCATCCATTCCTTCGCGCGCTCGGTCTGCCCGAGTTGGGCGAGCGCTATGCTGCCGTAGCTCACGATACGTCCGTTGTTGGGGTCCTGCAGCAACGCCTTCTCAGTGCGTGTCAGCGTAATCTGCGCCGTGCGCGAGGCACCCGCCGGGTCGCCGACGGCGTTGTAGCAGCTGATCAGGCGGCCGGCCGAGCTGTAGTCGGTTTCCGACAGGCTCATCGCCTTCTCGAAATACCGGATGGCTTCCTTCAACTTGCGCTGCTTGAAATGAATGTGCGCCGCCGAGCGATTCACCTCATAAGATTCAGGATCGAGGCTGAACGCGATCGCGATCTCGTCCATGGCTTCATCGTACTGGTCGGACTCGGCGAAGATGCGCGCCTTCACCGCATGCGCCTCGGCAAGGTTCGCATCCAGCGACAGGGCGCGTTCAGCCGCCTTGAGACCGTCATCGCCCGTTCCCGAGTGGAGGAACCGCAACAGCATCTGGCCAAGCGCCATCAGCGCCCAGGCGCGTGCGTAGTTCGGGTCGATCTCTACGACCCGGTGGCAGATCCGGACAATGCCCTCGACCGTGCGGACATCATTCTCGAAGCTGGCCGCATAAGACTGCCGGGCCATCAGGTAGAGGTTGTAGGCTTCGACATTGTCGGTGCCGCGCACCTCGATGGCCTTCTTCTCCTCCGGCAAGAGTTTCAGTTTCAGCGCCGCAACGATGGCCTCAGAGATTTCATCCTGGAGCGCGAAAATGTCGTTGAGGTCACGATCGTAGCGTTCGGCCCAGACATGTCCGCCCGTCCGGCCGTCGATCAGCTGCGCCGTGATCCGCACCCGGCCCCCTGATTTCCGCACGCTGCCTTCGAGCACATGGCTCACATTCAGCTGCCGCGCGATCTGCAGTATGTCGGTGTTCTTGCCCTTGAACTGAAAGGCCGTGTTGCGCGCCACCACGAACAGCGCCGACACCTTGCTGAGGTCGGTGATGACGTCCTCGGTGATCCCGTCGCTGAAGTATTCCTGCTCGGCGTCGCCGCTCATGTTCGCGAAGGGAAGCACGCAGACCGAGTTGCGATGGACTCCGGCGGCCGGGGACGCCCGCGATGACGACGCTTCGGCGCGGCCGCCCGCTTCGCCGCTCGTGGCCGATCCCAGGTTGGCCGAGCCGAGATTGAGCTGGTCGGTCGAGCCGGACTTGACCAGTTCGGCGAGGCTGTCGGCGAGCACGGCGAACCGCGCCTCGACATCGTTAAAGGCGTCGAACCAGTTGCGGCTGGCCAGTTCATAGAGGAAGGCGCCGGTCGGGTTCAGGTTCTCGATCCGTACGGGCACGACCAGTTTCTTGGAGTAGGTCGCCGCCGCCAGCTCCTTGGCGATATCGTCGCTGTCGGCAGCGTTGCGCGAAAACAGCAGCACGAAGATCGGCGCCCGCTCCAGCGCCTTGGCTGTCGCCACGCGCCAGTCTTCGCCCGCGCCGACATGCGCGTCATACCAGGCGTCGACCCCGCGCTGCTGCAACAAGCCGTGCAGCAGGCGCGCCTTGGCCTGATCCGAGCGCCGGTAACTGATGAAGATTTCACCCGCCATGGCGGAATACTCCAGTGCTGGAATGCGCCATACCCAACCTAACCTTCTGCCCGCGATTGCCGCGGCGGGCAACCGGGGGCTCCCTTGTCGGCAGATGGACTCGTTGAACGTCCCGACCTAACCTCCGCGCGCGCAGGGAGGGACAGATGCCAGCTCAAGGAATCATCGTCGGCGACAACTGGCTCGCCATCGGCGTCGCAGCCATCGCCTTCTACGCCGTCGGCTTCATCATCTACGGCGCCGTGTTCTCGAAACTCTGGATGCAGCTGTCCGGCTTCTCCAAGGAACAGCTTCAGCCGCACATGTGGAAGATGGCGATCTCACCCATCATGCCGATCCTCGCCGCCATCGGCCTCGCCATCATCCTGAAGCTCGCGCGCGTCGACAACCTCACCTCAGGCCTCGTCATCACCGTCCAGATCTGGTTCTTCATCGTGCTGTCGACACGGCTCTATTCCTACGTCTACAGCCCCGAACGCCCCGGCCTTCTGGTGATGGACGCGATCCACCTGTTGCTCGGATTCATGGCGGCCGGCGCGGTGATCTCGGCCTGGCCGTAGTACCGTAGGGTGGATAGAGCGAAGCGAAATCCACCGTCCCCGGACGTGGCAAGGTGGATTTCGCTTCGCTCTATCCACCCTAACACTACAGTTGCATAATTGGACGACCTCTGAATCTATGGGCGACCATGATTCGGAGGTCATGGATGAGCGGCGCATCGATCGAGACGACATTGGAGCTGTGGGCGTCCTCGCTGCGCGAGGCCAAGCAACGTATCC
>JANOKS010000051.1:0-19591 GCA_031419455.1 Alphaproteobacteria bacterium | reverse complement strand
CCCTTGTGGCTCCTGCGCGACCTGCCGGCATTGATCGGCATCGTGCTGAGTTTCTGGCCGTTGATGATCATGGTGATCGCCAACGGTCGCCGCGCCATGCTTGGAAAGCAGATCAGCCCGCGCGCCTTCGACTGCGTGATGCAACTGCTCCCCATGGCGGAAGCGCGCCTCCGCTTCGCCCTCCACCGCCAGGCCTACCGCGCCCTCGGCTGGGACCCGCGCGCCATCAGGCTCGACGACATCCTCCCCATCACCAACTGGTCAGACGTCGCTGAACGCTTCGAGGCGTATCGCGTCTCGATGATGGACCTGCACGCCGCCGCCGCCTTCTTCCTCGACGAACACCGCCGCCTCCACCGCATCCGCGCGCGCGTGGACGCGAACAGCCTGCGCGCCACCCATGCGCGAGCCGCGCATTGCGCCGCCCGGCGCGAGTCCACAGGCATTGCTGCTGCGGCGGAGCGTCCGTCGACGTGTCGCGCCGAAGCGCAGCGAAAGCGGAAGCACGCGCGCGGGCTCACCACAGCCCGCGGCCCGCCCACTCACCATTCGCTATTCGCTACTCGCTCATACCTCAGCGCTCCCGCGCGGCTGAGATCGCGGCCGCACGTCGCACGCACCAGCCGCCTCAATCGACAAACAGAAACCCCGGAAGGCCAAGCCTTCCGGGGCTGCTGCAAGCCTGATTGTGCGCCGGATCAGCTGAAGCCGATCCACCGTCCGCCAGCCGCTGTCGCGACCCAGCTGAGGATCGACAGCACCGCGATCAGCCGCGCGACGCGGCCGCCTGCGGTCGCCTCCTCGCGATAGATCTCGTAGCCCACCAGCGTGATCAGCAGGACCCCGCCCATCCAGCTCCGGATGACGCCGAGATTCTGGAGTTCCGAGCTGAAGCTGTCGAGGCCCGCCACCATGTAGCCTTCGATCACGGTGCCGAACATCACGACGAAAGCGGCGCCTGCCAGCACGCGTGTCCGCTTGCCGAACAGCAGCAGCACCGCATAGCCCGCCGTCAGCACGTGGAACGTGCCGGGGCTGATGCCTTCGGCGATCGAGAACACGCCCATCGCAGTGAAGAAAATCGCCATCGCGATCCCGCCCAGCACAAGCGACACCGTCGAGACCTTGCCGTCCGCCTTCGCGATGGCGTTGACCACCCCGAAGGTGAAGATCAGCGCCGACAGCATCGAGATCATCTTCACGAAGAAGGCCTGCGATGTGTACAGCCGCTCCGCGTTGAGGCCGCCGATGACCAGGCCCGTGCTGATCACGATCGCCGCCCCGACGATGTGCCAGAGGCGCAGGTTGCGCTCGATCGTCGAAGGCGACTCGTCCGTCATCCCGGCGCCAAGGAGGCGCAAGTTCATGATGATCACGCAGCCGCCCAGCAGGGCGAGGCCGATCAGGTGGATGGCGCCGAACGGCGCATAAAGGTCGCCGATCAGCGAGAAGGGCGGCGTCTTGCCAAGGTTCGCGATGAAGTCGGCCGCGCCCGGGAAGAGTTTCGAGAAATCCATGACTACTCTCCCTCGCCCGGCGTTGCAGCTTCGGTCTCAGCCGGCGCGCCGGGGTCTGGCGGGCTCTCCTCCGCAGGCGTTTCGGTTGTCTCGGCCGGCGGATCGCCAAACGGGTTCGGCGGCGGCTCGGCGAACGGATCGATGCGGCCGCCTCCGGCCAGCGGATCCTCCTCCTCGTCGAGCAGGCGCTCTTCCTCTTCGAGTGCGTCCTCGTCCATGCCCTCGTAGAGGTGCTCGCACTCCTGGAAGGTGTAGAGGAAGGATTCCGACGGCAGCTTGTCGCACTTGTACCAGTCGTAGGCGATGAAGCGGCCGAAGACGATGATCAGCACCCAGCAGGTCATCGAGATGGCGCCCGACAGGCGCACATTCCGCGGCGGCGTGGGATCGGCGTCCCATGTCGCCTGCGAAGTCTGCACCTTGTAGTGAAACCAGAAGATGTTCGCCATCGCGAACAGCAGGACAATCATCTTCAGGCGGAACCACATGTCGTGGTAATAAAACGTCGCCGGCTGCCGGCCGAACAGTGTCACCAGGCCGGTGAACACCATCACGCCGAACGCGATCATGGTGATCGGCAGGATGCGGTCGTTGAGCCTGGAGAAGGGCACGTTCCTGAACGCGACGCCCATCATGCGCAGATCGATGATCCAGATCGTGCCCGCGAAGAACATCAGCGTCAGCACGTGCGTGCCTTCAAACAGGTTCCAGAGATTCTGGGACCCGTTCAGCGCCTGCGACCAGGAGAGGCCTTCCTCACCCTGCTTTCCAAGGTCGTACTGAAGCCATGCGAAGAAATCGTGGAACAATCTGGTCTCTCCCCTCGGCGGTCCCGCAATTACGGTGACCCAGGCAAAACGTCTACTGGTTAGGCGGCGGCGGTCCGCCCGGCATGGGTTTCAGTGTCGTATCGGGCTGGCCCATGTCGCCGGCCACGTACCGGTTATGGCAGGCGACGCACGCCTGATACATGTCGGATCCCGCATAAAAGAAGGCCACCTTGTCCCTCGCCAGGGCTGCAGCCTGCGCTTTCATTGCTGCATCGTGCAGCATGTGGGTCGCATCAACCCATGCGCGGTCATCGTCGAGAGGCCGGCCGGGCAGCAGCAGCAGGTTCGTGGCTTCAGCAACCGAGAACGCCGCGCTCTCGGCTGCATGCCAGCCATCGTCGTCGGTCGGGAAAAGCTCCTGCACCGTGTCGCCGATGATCCAGCCCTGGCGATGCCAGACGCCGAACGCGTTGTAGTCGATCACATGGGCCATCAGATCGGCCATCGAGATATCGGTGCGAAAATCGGCCATGGTCGCCCCGCCCATGCCCTCGACAGCCGCGCCCGATGGCGTGGACGTCGCGGGCGCCGATTGCGGCGAACAGGCAGCAAGGAAAAGCGCTACAGCGAGCGCCGTGGACGAACGGATCATCACCACTCCCCTCGGGCGCTGCGGCATGGACGGCGTATTCGCCTGTCTGGACCAACTGCGCAGTTATTCCTCCGCCGGTAAACTAGACCGGCGTGTGACGCTGCGCCATGGGCTAGGTGTCGCATGCCTTGGCATTCAACACTCCGATAGCCCGCGCTCCGTCGGTCCGGCAGGACTTTCCAGCAGCGCCAGAATGGCTGTAGAGCCTTGAGGAAATAGTCCGCCCAGACAGGACGGATCAGGAGGGAAGCCAGTGTTCAATCTTATGTCCCGGCGCGGCATGCTTGCCGCAAGCGCAGCATTTCTGCTCGCCACTTCAGCGGCCTGCCAGTCCGCCCCCGCCACCGTGGATGCGTCGGCGTCCTCGCTCGTGCAGGGCGACGCGGCGGCGCTTGGCTTCGACCCCGCAAAGCTGGGCGAGATTCGCACCGCCCTCAACGCCGACGTCATGAGCGGCAAGCTCCCCGGCGCCTACCTGTTGATCGCGCGAGGCGGCCAGGTCGCCTTCGCCCAGGGCTTCGGCGTACAGGGCCCCGGCCAGACCACGCCGACCAGCGAAGAGACGATCTTCCGCATCTTCTCGATGACCAAGCCGATCGTCTCCGTCGTGGCGATGACCCTTGTCGAAGAAGGCAAGCTCAGCGTCGATGACCCGGTGTCGAAATACCTGCCGGAATACGCCAACCTCACCGTGATCCAGCCGGACGGCTCGGCCAAGCCGGCGCAGAACACGATGCTGGTGCGGCACTTGATGGCGCACACCTCCGGCCTCATCTACGGCTTCATCCAGCCGACCACGCCGCTCGGCAAGCAGTATGCAGCGGCCGGGGAGGGCGACCCCTCGAAGACAGCGCGCGAGCAGGCGAAGATCTTCGCCGGCCTGCCGCTTGCCGCAGAGCCTGGCGCGGCCTGGAACTACTCGCGATCGACTGACGTGCTTGGCGCCGTCGTGGAAGTCGCCGGCGGCAAGTCCCTCGACGTTCTGGTTCAGGAGCGTGTCACCGGTCCGCTCGGCATGACCGACACCAAATTCTTCCAGCCGGCGTCAAACAACGGCCGCTTCGCCCAGTCGCAGAAGACGGACCCGCTCTACTACGACTACACGGTCCCGGTCGCCTTCCTGCAGGGCGGCGGCGGACTGTCATCGACGCCGGAAGACTATCTCCGCTTCGCCGAGATGCTCCGCAACAATGGCGAGTATCGCGGCGTGCGTGTTCTGGAGAAGGAAACGCTCGACCGGATGCGCCAGCCGGAAACCAACGCCGACATCCGCCGCAAGGGTCTCTTCTTCCCGGCGATGCAGTCCGCCGTCGCCAACTCGATGGAATTCGGCCTCGGCTTCTCGCTGGTCACTGACGATACCAAGCAGCGCCCCGGCAACGGCACGTTCTCCTGGAACGGCATCGCCGGCACCGAGTTCTGGGTCGACCCCAAGAACGACCTCGTCATGATCTTCATGATCCAGGACCGCGCGCTTCTGGGCGAATACCAGCAGAAGAATCGCAGATGGATCTACGACGCGCTCGTGAAGCCGTAGGCTTTTCCAGAATCCGAAACGCAAAGGGCGGTCCGAAAGGGCCGCCCTCCTGTTTTCAGGGCAGGGCGTTCCCAAGTTGTAATGGTTCCGGCGCGGCCTCTGGCTCGCCCTTGTCGTACCATCGTGTGAACAGCACACGGACGAGCCAGAAAACCATCAGTCCAAGGATCAGGAAGCAAGGGATGAAGAGCAGGATCATCGGCTTGATCTGCTGGATGTAGTCCGGGAAGAACTGCAGCTGGCCGGGAAAGAACGATCCCGCCGCAGCGAACAGCCCGAGGTGCATGCGCCAGAGATGCCGCGCGATCCGCTGTTTGCCCGCAATGCCCCGGCGCACGATCACGCTAAGGTCATAGGCGGCAGTCAGCGCGATCACTGTCGAAATTGCAAATCCCGGAATGCCGCCGAGCAGCGCATCCCCGGTCGCCACGAGTTGCGACGTGCTATAGAAGCCCGCCACGGCGCCTGTCGCGGCCACCAGGAATGCGCCGATCTCGAACAGGCCGCTTTCGCCATCTAGCCGCTTCGCCGCAACCCAAGCGGTCGCCAGCATGTAGATCACGAAGATGCCGCCGAGGCCGTTGGCGATCTGGTTCCGGGTCACGCCGAGATAGACCGCCGTTGCCCCCGTGGTGATCATCGCAGCGACGAAGATGTTTCCGGCAGCCCGGTGCGGGCCCGAGCCTTTCCGCGCGATCAACGCAACGGTGCCGGACAGAAGGCCGATGCCGCCAGCAGCGGCGTGAAACATGACATCAGGCGTCATTGAGTTCTGCCTCCATTGCCCTGATGTTGGCTACTGTTTCTGTACCGTCGCGCGCACATCCGCCATGCGCTGGCCCAGCAGGATGTTGGTCAGCGAATGGTTGTGCTCGTGACAGGGCGAGGCGAACATGCCCGTGTCCGACGCGCGGAACGAAAACTCGGCGAGCCACGGCTCCGAATAGGCGGCCGCATCCTCGATGGTGAACTGGTAGAGCAGTTCAGTCCGGGACAGGCGCGTGTAGCGTTCGATGATGCGCGCGTCTTCGTTGACCACGAACTTCGAGAACAGCCCGCGCACGCGCTCTTGCGGCGGCGTGCGTATCGTGTCGATCACCAGCGTGTCGCCCTCCCACCGCGCGATGGAGTCGCCATACCATGAGCGTGGACCCGGCGCGCCATGCTGGCTGGCGAAAGGGATGATACGCGCCTCATCGCCATTCTCGTTGTGGATCACCACATGCGCCGGCGTCTGGATGATGCGCTGGCGATTGTAGGAGATCACGGCGTGGATCGGCGGGACGCCGCTCACCACCAGACATCGCTCGCCGGTGGGCCTCTGCTCGTAATCGTCCTTGCCGCCGTCCATGGTGTCCGTGGCTTTTGCAATCCGCCGCGCCTCCTCCGTCAGCGGCAGCTTGCCGCTCGCCGGCGCCACGATCAGCCTTGTGCGCCGCTCGCCGCGCACCACAGGAAGGCCGTCCGTCTCGCCCATGATCACATGGGCCTCCGGGTCGATGCTCTTCTCCAGAAACGGTTGCATGCCGGTGAATGTCGTCTCGACGATTCTGCGGGCCTCCTCCTCGGGTACGACGAGGTTGGGGTTCATCGGCGTTGCCTCAAAGACCGGGAAGTAGTTCGTCGCCCAGACGACGTTCTGGAAATCCGGCTTGCCGTCTGGCGTGCGCGGAATGTCCTCCATCGGCTCCAGCGACGTCGGCGACAGGGCAAACGCGTCTGTGGAAGATGCCTGCGCCATCGCGATCGGCGCGCAGGCCAGGGTGGCGGCTATCAGTACGGGGAGGCGGATCATTGGGGTTGTCCCTCTTGTTTTGTTATGGCCCATTCATCGTGGGTTGGCCGTGAGTGCGACATGAATGAATGTGCAGCGGCGAGCCGTTCGTCGTGACCCGGGGCGACAAAACCATGATCGCTGGTATCAGGCGCGCAATGCGGGGGTGGCGATGGAGACCCTGACCGTCGGCGCAGGCCTCGCACGCGGTCTCGTCGTCATCGCCGTGAAGAAGGGCGCGGACGCGGCCGAACTCGCCCGGCGGGCGGGCGTCAGCCTCGCGGACCTGCAGGACCAGGACAACCGCGTCGCCATGCCGAACTACATCGCGCTGATGCGCGCGGCGAAGGAACTGACGGGCGATTCCGCAATCGCGCTTCACTATGGCGAAGAGGTCGATCTCGGTGAACTTTCGATCACCGGGCTGATCATGAATGCGTCGGAGACGATGGGCGACGCCTTCGTCCAGATGAACCGCTTCGGCCGCCTCGCCATCGAGGTGGAGGGCGTCGCGCCGGGCGCGAGCCGCTTCCGCAACGTGGTCGATGCGCGTGGCGTCTGGCTGGTCGATGATCGCGCCAATCCGAACGACTTCCCCGAACTCACTGAGGTGACGTTCGCGCGCATGTGCTGCCATCCGCGCCGCTTCCTGCCGCGCGCACATGTCCTCGAAGTGCACGTCACGCATGCCGAGCCGCCGCATCGGTCCGAGTACGAGCGGATCTTCCAGTGCCCGATCGTGTTCAATGCAGAATGGAATGCATGGCGCGGCGATCCGGAGCTTGCAAAGCATCGCATCCAGCTTCACTCGAAATACGTCTTCGGCGTCCTGAGCGAAAAAGCCGAGGCGCTGCTGAAGGAGCTGGAGAGTTCGAAATCAACGCGTGGCCGCGTCGAGAGTCTGCTGATGCCGATCCTCCATACCGGCGACATCGGGATGGACGTGATCGCCACGAAGATGGCCGTCAGCCGCCAGACACTGTTTCGCCGCCTCAGGGCGGAAGAGGCGACATTCGAGAAAGTGCTCGACGACCTTCGCCATCGCCTGTCGCTCCACTATCTCAGCGGGCGCAAGACGTCGGTGAACGAGACGGCCTATCTCGTCGGCTTCTCCGACCCCGCAGCCTTCTCCCGCGCCTTCAAGCGCTGGACAGGCAGGAGCCCAAGCGAGATGCGCGGCAGATAGACCGCAACGTCACTCCGCCGGAGCGACCCCGTGGGCAGGCGTCGCAAGTTCTTCCTTCGCCAGCTTGCGTTCCACATCGCGCGGCGAGCCCGTGCGGCGCGCCAGCAGCGCGTAGGCCGCGGGCACAAGCACCAGCGTGACCAGCATCGCCGTCAGGACGCCGAACAGGATCACCACGCCGATGGCCGAGCGCGTCTCCGAGCCAGCGCCATGGCCGAAGATCAGCGGCAAGGCGCCGGCGACGGCCGTGAGCGAGGTCATCACGATCGGACGGAAGCGGGTAAGGGCGGCTTCCTTGAGGGCGGCGTTGAACTCCTTGCCTTCGTCGCGCAGCTGGTTGGCGAACTCGACGATGAGAATGCCGTTCTTTGCCGCCAACCCCACAAGCATGATCAGGCCGATCTGCGTGTAGATGTTGAGCGTGTTGCCCGTCAGCCAGATGCCAAGCAGGCCGCCGCCCACGGTCGCCGGCACGCAGAGCATGATGACAAGGGGGTGGATCCAGCTCTCGAACTGCGCGGCGAGAACGAGGAACACGACGAGGATGCCGAAGCCGAACACGAACAGGATGCTCTCGCCGGAACGTTTGTAGTCAAGCGACTGGCCCTTGTAGTCGATGGTCGCTTCTTCCGGCAGCACGCTGCGGGCGATGGCTTCCATCTTGTCCAGCGCGACGCCAAGCGACACGCCGGGGTTGAGGGTCGCGTCGATCGTGATGGCGCGCACGCGGTTGTAGCGGTTGAGGCGGCGCGAGTCCGCGATCTGTTCGACGTTCACGAGGTTCGACAGCGGGATCAGCTGGCCGGTGCGCGCCGATCGGACATAGATGTTCTCCATGTCCGACGGCGTCGCCTGTTCGGAGCGCTCGCCTTCGAAGATCACATAACGCTCTTCGCCGTTCTGGATGAATGTGCCGACGCGCTTGGAGCCCAGCATGGTCTGCAGCGTGGAGCCGATCTCCTGCACCGTCACGCCGAGATCGGACGCGCGGTTGTAGTCGACGTTCACGCGGAACTGCTGCTGCGTTTCCTTGTAGTCCCAGTCGATCTGGCCGATCCCCGGGTTCTCGGCGTTGAGCGCCGTCAGGAACGTGTCGCGCCATTCGACCAGCGTCTGGTAGGACGGTCCCTTGATCACGAACTGGATGGGCTTGCCGCCGCCGCCGCCGCCGCGGCCGAACGCCGATGACATGTTCGCGAAAGCGCGGACGCCTGGAATGTCTGCGAGCTGGCGATTGATGTCGTTGATGATCTGGAAGCCATTGCGGCGATGTCCCCACTCCGCCAGCACCACCTGGATCGAACCCGAATTGAAGCCGCCGCCGCCAGGGCCGAAGCCGCCGGGTGCGCGGACGGAGATGCGCTCGATCTCGCCATCGTTGATCATGGGCAGGAGGCGCGCCTCGATCTGTTCGACGAAGGGCTTCATGTATTCGTAGGAGGCGCCTTCCGGGCCGGTGATCATCACCTGGAACGAGCCGCGGTCTTCCTGCGGCGTGTACTCGCCCGGAATGGTGACGAAGAGGAAGTAGGTGCCGACGAGCGCCCCGACAAAACCAGCGGCGATGATGATGGGACGCTTCACGGTCGAGTCGTAAATCCGGCCATAGAAACGGCGCAGGCCAGCAAACGCCTGATCGACACGGTAGGCAAAACCCTTCTTGCGCTTCTCGCCATTGCCCTGGTGTGGGCTCAACAGCTTCGAGGCCATCATCGGCGAAATGGTCAGCGCGACCAGCATCGAGAAAGCGATGGCTGCGGCCATGGCGATGGCAAACTCGGAAAACAGCCGGCCCATCTGGCCCTGCATGAAGGTGATCGGCACGAAAACGGCGATCAGCACCAGCGTCGTCGCGACGACCGCGAAGCCAACCTGGCGCGTGCCGCGATAGGCGGCGACCAGCGGGGTCTCGCCATGCTCCTCGATGCGCCGGTGGATGTTCTCCAGCACGACGATGGCGTCGTCCACGACAAGACCGATGGCCATCACGAGCGCCAGCAGCGTCAGCATGTTGATCGACAGGCCGAGCGCGACCAGCACCATGAAGGATGCGATCAGCGAAATCGGGACCGTCACGGCCGGAATGAGCGTCGCCTTGATGGAACCGAGGAAGACGAAGATCACGCCCACGACCAGCACGACGGCGATGCCGAGCGTGATGAACACCTCGTTGATTGCGGCGTTGACGAAGACAGAGCCGTCGAAGTTCACGTCGAGCTTCATGTCTTCCGGCAAGGTTGCGCCGACGTCCAGCGCCCGCTCGCGGGCGACGCGCGCGACTTCCACCACATTGGCGGTCGATTGCTTGACGATGCCCATGCCAATCGTGTCGAGACCATTGCCACGGAAGATCGAGCGATCCTCCTCGGCGCCGAATTCGACGCGGGCGACGTCTGCAAGGCGGACGACGACGCCATCGTCGCCCTTGGCGACGACCAGCTGCCCGAACTGTTCCGGCGTGCGGAAGGGGCGTTCGATCCGCGCGGTAAAGATCAGGTCCTGAGACGTCAGCGAGCCCGCCGGCGTCTCGACATTCTCGGTCCGTACCGCACGTTCGATGTCGCCGACAGTGAGGCCGCGCGCAGCGATGGCGCGGCGATCTAGCCAGACGCGCATGGCTGGCGTTCGCTGGCCGCCGATCTGGATACGGGCGACGCCGTCGATCGAGGAGAAGCGATCGACGAGATAGCGTTCGGCATAGTCGGTCAGTTCGAGCGCGGTGCGTTTGTCCGAGGACATTTGCAGCCAGAGGACAATCTCTTCAGAAGCGTCGGCTTTCTGCACGTCCGGCGGATCGGCCTCTTCAGGCAACATGCGGAGCACGCCGCCAACGCGGTCGCGCACATCGTTGGCGGCGGAGTCCATGTCGCGGGAAACGTCGAACTCGATCGTGACGCTGGACTGTCCGTCCTGGCTGGTCGAGTTGATGAAGCGGATACCTTCAACGCCGGCGATGCGGTCTTCGATCACTTCCGTAATGCGGGATTCAACGACGTTGGCCGATGCGCCAGGATACGACGTCCGGATCGAAACAATCGGCGGGTCGATGTCCGGATATTCGCGCAGGGCGAGGCGCGTGAACGCCACACCGCCCATCGCGATGAGCAGGAGCCCGATGACGGTCGCAAAGACCGGGCGCTTGATTGAAACGTCCGAAAGTAGCATGGCGCTTGTCTCCCGGCGCTATTGCGCGAGTCCGGCCTTGTCGGACGACCCCTGGCCCGTGGCCATCCGTTCCGCGACCGCTGCGCCTGCCATCGGACGCACCATGACAGGGCTGTCGGGACGGACCTTGAGCACGCCATCCGTCACGACGACGTCGCCGGACTTGAGACCGGTAAGAACTTCCACCGTCCCGCGCTCACGCGTTCCGAGGGTCACTTCCGTCTTCACGGTCTTGGCGGGTTCCTGCGACTGGTCGACGACGTACACGTAATTCTTCGATCCCTCGGCGATCACCGAGATTTCGGACACTGCCAGTGAGGTGCGCGGCTTGGAAACCAGCTGCACGCTCATCGACGAGCCGGCCTTCAGCGTTCCATCCTCGTTCGGCAGGGTGGCGCGGACCTTCACGGCGAGGGTGACCGGATCGATCGCATTGTCGATCGAGGTCAGCTTGCCGACGAACGTGCGGCCAGGAAGATCCTTGGTGACGGCGTTGATCTCCAGCCCGGGACGAAGGTCCGCGAGATAGATCGAGGGCACGCCGAACTCGAGGCGCATCTGGCTGTCGTCGATCAAAGTCGCGACGGCCTGGCCGGGCGACACATAGGCCCCCGTGCTGATCTGCCGGAAGCCGAGGACGCCGGAGAATGGCGCTACCAGTACGCGGTCACGCAGCCGCGCCTGAACCGCGCCGACGTTTGCGACGGCAGCATCATAGGCAGAACTGGTGCGTTCGAGTTCCAGCTGGGCGACAGCCTCAGCGGAGGCGAGGCGCTGGTTGCGCTCGAACACCAGCTTGGCGTTGGCCTCGGCTGCGCGGGCGGACGCCAGCTGGCTCTGCTCTTCCTCGTTGACGAGGGTGACCAGCACCTTGCCCTTGGAAACGCGCTGGCCGTCCTCGAAGAAAATACCTGTCACGCGATCGGCGGCGTTGGCTGTCAGCACGACCCGCTCGCGGGGTTCCAGCGTGCCAAGCGCTTCGATGCGGGAGGAGAACACCCGCGCTTCGGTGACAACGGCCTCGACCTGCGTCGGCGGACCGCCGCGCCCGCCACCGGGACCGCCGGAACCACCACCGGGTCCGCCCGGGCCGCCGGGACGGCCGCCAGCCATCTGGGGCGGTCCCTCGTTTCCGCCGCCGCTGTTCAGCGCGGCATAGGCGATGCCGCCGACGGCGAGCACGCCCGCCGCGACCGCGCCTACGATCATATGTTTTTTGGTCAGCGCCATAAAGCCTTTGACTCCGCCACCACACTACACCAACGCGCCGAAGCCGCCATCTTTGCGGCCTTTGTTCGGCTCGGTCCTCATACGCGGCTCAAGCGGTATCCCGTCTGCGGCCCGCCGACGCGGTTTGCCAAAAACCGATGACGTTTCCGCGATGAAAGGGGCCGATCTGCAAACCAACACAGGTCGCGTGGACCTGTTGGCCGCAAGCGATACACGCCCCAGCTTGAAAATCGGTCAACGCGCAGCCGCCAAAGCGTTGAAAACAACGTTTCAATTAGCCGTGAAGCCGGGCGGATTTATGGCCTGTGCGCCTGATGGCGCGCCGCTCGCTGCTGGCCCGGGCCGGCGCGGACTCGTGCGGAGGGAAATTGGTTGACAGGGCGCCCCCTCAGGCGGATGTCGCGCGGACACATCCTGCGGCGCCGCGCGGGATGATGACAGGGGAATGTAATGCGTCTTGCGGCTGGTGGATTTGCGACCCGTTGCCTGTTGATGGCATCGACTGCGCTTGCGCTGGTTGGCGCTGGCTGGGCGCAGGAACAGCCGCCTCCTGAAGATCCCACGGAAGCTGACAGGGTCGTGATCGTCGGCTCGCAGATCGTCGGCGCCCGGCCGACCGACGCCCTGCCGGTGACGGTCGTGGGCGAGGAAGAGCTGGACGCCATCGCGGCGAGTTCCGGCGACGAACTTTTCCGCTCGATCCCCCAGCTGGGTGACGTGGGATTCAACAGCGCCAGCGGCGTCAACAGTGTTGGCGGCGTCAATGCCGCGCGCGGGGATACCGCGTCTATCAACCTCCGGGCGCTGGGAACCGGGAACACGCTCGTCTTGCTCAACGGCCGCCGGATGGTGAATCATCCGGGCACGCAGGCGGAGAACCTGGTTCCCGTGGTGACGGTGAACGCGAACGCCATCCCGATCACAGGCCTCAGCCGGATCGAGGTGCTGCTGGACGGCGCCTCTGCGATCTACGGCTCGGACGCGGTAGCCGGCGTGGTCAACACCGTGCTGAAGGACGATCTCGAAGGTTTCACGCTGGACCTGACCTATGGCAGCGAGGATGGCGCCTCGGCTGACGACTTCGCCGCGTCCTGGGAGCTGGGCGTCCAGTCCGACGATGGGGCGACGCGGCTGTCGCTGCTCGGCTCCTACTTCACCCGCGATCCGGTTTTCGCAAGCGACCGGGATTTCACAGCAAACGCGGACCTGCGCTCGCGCCTGCCAGCCGACTGGGCGGCGAATTCCACGGTCGCGGGTCAGTTCGACAACCGCACGGCGACGACGGCCTGGGGCGGATTCGATCGGTTCAGCGCGGGCAACCTCACGGTGGGCGGCGTGCCGGTCACCGACACGACCGGCCGTTTTCACACCCAGCCAAACACGCTGCCCGGATGCAGGGTGCAACTCGGCAATGGTGTCTGCATCGACAACAATTTCTGGACGCTCGCGCCGGCCGACCCGGTGTCGCTGCCGAATTTCCCGAACGGACAGATCTCTGACGTCGCCAACGGATCGACGCGCGACGCGGCGCTGCGTTACAACACGAACGCGGACACGACGGTCAGCAACGGCGTCGACCGCTTCAACCTGTTCGCGTTCTTCAACCAGGACATTGGCGACAGCCTCGAACTGTTTGCAGAAGTCGGCGTCTACCTTGCCGACTCGGTTGGCTATCGCGAGCAGACGGCCCTGCTGGCGGCCGTGCCGATCGTGATTCCGGCGAGCAATTACTGGAATCCGTTTGGCCCCGCCGGATCGCCGAACCGCCTGCCCAACACGAATGCGCCGGCGCAGGGCGTCGATATCACGCTTACATCCTACCGGCCCATCGATGCCGGTCCGCGCAAGACCGAAGTCGAGAACCTGACGACGCGCGTGCTCGCCGGCCTGCGTGGCGATGTCGCCGGTTGGGATTGGGAGTCCGCGCTGCTTTACTCCGAGGCGAGCACGGAAGATCGCGAGAACCGCGTTTCCAATACGCTGTTCCAGCAGGCGCTCGCGCGATCGACGCCGGATGCCTACAACCCCTTCAACGGCGGCTGCGTCGATGATTTCTCCGGTGGCGATTGCACGCCGAATTCGCCGGATGTGATCAGCTCGTTCGTGGTTCCAGTGTTTCGCCGTAGCGGCACATCTCTGGCCTCATGGGACGTCAAGCTCTCGAAGCCCGACCTGCTGTCGCTATGGGCCGGCGATCTGGGCGCGGCGGTTGGCCTCGAAGTGCGGCGCGAGACATTCTACGACGATCGCGATCCGCGGCAGGACGGGACGATCCTGTTCGACGACGTCATCGGCACGGGCCCGCTCACCAATGACCTGCAAGGCAACAACCAGACGCTCGATACGCGTGGCAGCCGCACGGTGAAGTCGGGTTATGCGGAGCTGCAGGTTCCGCTGGTCTCGGAAGGCATGGGCATTCCGCTGGCGCAGACCGTGGATATGCAGCTGGCGGTGCGGCACGAAAACTTCGACACGTTCGGCGACGTCACCAAGCCCAAGGTGGCGCTATCCTGGCGGCCGGCGAATTTCCTGCTGATCCGGTCGGCCTGGTCGGAAGGTTTTCGCGCGCCCAATCTTCAGCAACAGTATGAAAGCGGCCTGCAACGCTCAAACAACCGCTCTGATCTCGTGCGGTGCGAGGCCGCCGTGCGGCAAGGGCGGATTGCCAGCTTCACGACATCCTGCCCAGGCGTGCCGGGCGTGCAGCAATCGGTGACATCGAGCCGGCAGGGCAGCGCTGCGCTTGAGCCGGAAGAGTCGACCAACCTCACCTATGGCGCGGTGTTCGAGAGCGCCTTCCTGCCGGAGACGTGGGGCGAGCTGACCTTCACCGCCGACTGGTGGCGCGTGGAGCAGGAAAACGTCATCGGCATCTTCGGCGACGACAACCATATCCTGCTCGACTATGTGCTGCGCCTGAATGGCGGCTCCAACCCCGCAGTCGTGCGCGCAGCGCCAACGGCGGACGACATCGCCGAATTCCAGGGCACGGGCATCGACGCGCCGGGCGAAATCCTGTTCGTCAACGACAACTATCTGAACCTTGACACGCGCAAGGTCGAAGGCTGGGACTTCGGCCTCTACTACGAGCTGGACGATACGCCGGTGGGCGACTTCTCCTTCCGCGCCAATGCGGCGTATCTCGACACATTCTTTCAGGACGTGTCGCCCAACGGCGCGATCATCAACGCGGCTGCGGCCGCGGGCGATATTCCGGATGCATTGAGCGCCGACGGGCAGGGAGAGCTGGTTCGCGATTTCGGCCGGCCGGAGTGGCGCTACTCGGCGTCTCTGACATGGCGGCAGGAGGCCTGGGGCGCCGGCTGGTTCACATCCTATGTGGGCGATGTGTACGACGATTTCAATCTGCTGAACGGTCAGCCGTGGATCATCGACGAGTACCAGACGCACAATCTCTACGTGCAGTATGAACTCGACTACGACACCGATGCGCCGACGCGCTTTCGTGTGGGCGTGCGGAATCTGACGGACGAAGTCCCGCCGCTCGCCGACACGAATTTCGGTTTTCTCGGCGACCTGCACAGCCCGCAGGGGCGGTATGTTTATCTGAATGTGCGGAAGACGTTTTGAGGCGGGCTCACCGCTACCGCGCGAAATATTCGATCATCGCATCGGCCGCTGCCGCTCCGAGTGCGCGCGCATCTTCCATCGATGCCTGATCCCAGAGTTCGACGGTGACGCCCGGCGCTTTCAGCGCTTCGAGCGCCCAGCCTTTCGATGTGCCGCCGGTTGCGTTGTGCGAATAGCTCCATTCGGGCGGCGAGTTGAGGCGTGTGTCGAACGCCTGCTTGAGGTGCGGCAGGAAGCCGATCGTGGGCGATGGCGCGTCCAGTGGCGGCGCGTAGATCACGGTGCGGTCGGTGGAGTGGAAATCCATCATCGCGACGACGCGGCGGTCGCCGGCCTGCGCCACGATCCACTCTGACAGGGCTTTCGTTTCCGGCTGGGTGAACTGGCCCCAGTCGCGGTTGAGATCGACGCCGCCGGCGTTGAGGCGCCAGTTGCCGGCCTCGACGCCATCCGGGTTCGGCATCGGCGCGAGGACCATGCGATGGCGGCCGCGGAAGGAGACGGCGATTGCATCATCGCGCTTCATCAGGCGTTCGACGAAGCCGCGATACGCCTCCTGTCCGGTCGTCTCAGGCGGATGCTGGCGGGTGAGGACGACGATCACCTCGATGCCGCCGCCGCCGACGAAGCCGACAAGGTCGCGCCCGTCGCGCGACTTTCCGTAGGTTGCTTCGCTGAAGCCGCGGCCGGAAAGCGCGTTTCGCGTCCAGCCGATATTGTCACTCGCGGGCGAGATCGGTTGGGCGGAAACGATTGTTCCGCTCGATGAAACCGGGACTTTCAGCGTCGCGCGCGTCTTCCGATCATTGAGCGTCAGGCTGTCGGTGATCAGTCTTTCCCACTCAGCGCCGTCGCGCTTGATCCATGGAATATAGCGATGGGTGTAGTCGGTGTAGTCCAGCGTGACCGTGGCTTCGCGCGCGCTTTCGCTGATGATTTTGAAGGCGAACCATGGGCTGGGGTTTATGCCTTCAACCAGCGCCGGTTCGTGGTCGACCGAGATCACGATCGAACCATCCGGCGCGACGATGCAGTCATGCCGGCCGGCGCCAGGGAAGTTTGTTTCCACGCGGATGCCGCCGCCCGCGCAGATCGGCGGCGGGCCGAGCGAGGGGAGGTTCACCTCCGGGATGTATTCGCAACCGCTCGCCAGCATCAGCGCAAGCGCCGCGATTGCCGTTCGTTGTCCTCGCCCAAGCTGCATCATTGGTCAGCCTCGCGTTGCTGTTCAGCGATCCTGTGGCCGAGGAGCTGGTTGGGGAAGGAGTAGTTTCCTTCATGGCACGCGTACTCGTAGACCGGACCGGGCATCGCGTTGAACGCAAGCTCGCCCCGGATCGGCGCGGTGAACACGCCGGGCTCGTCGATGTCGAATGAATAGAGGACCTGCGTGTCGCTGATGCGACGGAAGCGCTCGGTGACGGTGATGGTTTCGGGCGCGCCGCGGAAAGCAAGATTGGGACGGAAGTTCGTCGTTTCAACCACGAGCGTGTCGCCATCGTAGCGTCCGATGGAATCGCCCATCCAGGAGCGGATCGTGTCGTCACGATGCTTGTCGGCGAGAGGAATGATGCGGGCGTCGTGAATCATCTCGACGAGGATGATCGCGTGGTCCGGTGTCTGGATGATCTGGTAATTGTTGTTGTAGCCCACCGGCATCATTGGCGGGCCGAGAAGCGAGCCATAGTCGCGCAGACAGCGTTCGGCGAGCGTGAGGCTTTCGGGATGGTCGCCGCGCTGGAAGCCGACACCGCGCGGGTACTCTGCAAGACGATCGGCGCGGGCGGCTTTGGCGGCCGGGGTGAGATCAGGCAGCTGGCCGTTCGATGGCGCGACGAGGAAGGACGTTCGGTGCTCGGCGCCAATGATCATCTCGTCGCTAGTCGCGTCGGCTTCTTCCGCCGTCATGACGAGGCGGTCGCCGAATTTCGGATCGCGTTCCAGCGTGGTGGCGGTTGCGTGGGTCCAGTAGCCGGCGAGGTCGGGCTGGCCTGCGCTGTTGAGCGGCGTGGAATAGGCTTGCGCAAGCGCTGCGGGCGCGGCCGCAAGCGCGACAACAAGGAGAGAGACCAGGCCCAGCGTCTTCATCGGGGCGGACAGTGCCCGGGTCGGGGCTGGCGGTAAAGGGCGCGGGGTGGATCAGAAAAACTGCTCGGTTTGAACAGGTGTCGGCTCCGGCGATGAGGCGTAGGGAGGAGCCTGAATCTGCGGAGCGATCACATGAACAACGTGCTTGTCCTTGCTGCATGGTCTGCGCTGGCGGGCGGGTTGATCCCCGTGATGGCGGCGCTGCAGGGAACTCTGGGCCGGACGATCCAGTCGCCGATCCATGCTTCCCTGATCGCCGTGGGCATGTCGTTCGTGGCGGTCGGGCTGGTCTTCATGGCGGTGAGGCCAGCCATGCCGGCGAGCAATCTGTTTGCAGCGGTTCCGCCGATTGCGTGGCTGGGCGGGATGGCGATGGCGTTCTATGCGATCAGCGCGACTTACGTGACGCCGAATTTCGGGGTCGGGAACTTCGTGATGTGCGTGGTGATCGCGCAGCTGGCGGTCTCGACGCTGATCGACCAGTTCGGGGCGCCGATGCATCCCGTCGATCTGAGGCGGGTGGGTGGACTTGCGCTGCTTGGCGTGGGCGCCGCGCTGGTTGCGATCAAGTAGGTTTTTCGCCGCGGAGTTGGGCGGGATCGTAGTAGAAGCGCTGCGTGCGGATACGGTCGCCGTCCCAGATCTGCATCGATACTTCATCGAGCAGGCGCTTGCCGACGCCCGGCACGGTCACCTCGAACTGCCAGTTGATTAAGACAATGTCGCCGTTGATCGCGAACCGCTCGACTTTTCGGACCGGCATGCCGCCGTAACGCAGCAGGATTTCCATCTCGTTGGCGACGATGGCGTCACGGCCACGGCGGGTCTCGCCGAAGTTTTCCTGGGCGGTCGCATCGGCGTGATAGAAATGCATGATCGCACCGACATAGTCCTGCTGCTCGACGCGCGCGATGAAACTGCGGACCCGATCGGGTGTGGGCAAAACTGAACTCCCGGCATGCATCCCGACCCGACACCCAAAATGGGGTATAAAGGTTATCGAATCCCACATAGACGCCGTCGTGCCAAAGGCATCACCCAAACAGCAGTTTTTTGCATAAAAGCATGCTTTTCGGGGCGGAAAAACTGTACTTTGCCTATTTTCTTGGTGGAACGATCGGCAGCGAAGACGAAAGCCCGCCATCCACGGGGAGGACCTGACCGTTGACGTAGGACGCGTCGTCGCTGGCGAGGAACAGCGCGACTTTCGCGATCTCTTCCGGCTGGCCGGCGCGGCGCAGGGCGTTGAGCTGGCCGATCTTGTCGTCGGTGCCTTTCTCGCGGGCGCGGTCGAAGATCGGCCTGGTCATGCCGGTTTCGATGAGGCCGGGGCAGATGCCGTTGACGCGGACATTCGTGCCGGCGAGCTGGTTGGCGGCGAGCGACACCAGCGAGATGACGCCGGCCTTCGAGGCGGAGTAGGCGGGCGAGCCCGCGCCGCTGCGGATGCCCGCGACGCTGGCGGTGCAGACGATGGCGCCGCCGCCGGCCTTGATCATGTGAGGCGCTGCGATCTGGATCGCGAGCATCGGGCCGATGAGGTTGACCTGCAGGATGGCGTGCCACTGTTCCTCGGTCTGCTCGAACAGGTTGGGCGTGCCGCCCGAGATGCCTGCGTTGGCATAGAGGATGTCGATCCGGCCGTTGGTCCTGAGCGCGAGGTCGACAAGCTTCTGCACGTCGGCGGATGAGCCCGCATCCATCTCCATGGCGATGGCCTTGCCGCCGGTCTTCGTGATGTCGGCGGCGGTGTCGTGAACGGCGGCGGACTTGTCGGCGGCGATGACCGAGGCGCCCTCGGCGGCGAAAAGTTTTGCGGAGGCGCGACCGATGCCGGAGGCGGCGCCGGTGACGATGACGGATTTGCCAGTGAAGCGGGCCATGCGCGTGTCCTCTTTATGTATGAGGCTTCTTCGGACGCGGGGGCCGGGGCGTCAACAGGCATGGCGATGCGATCCCGGAAGCGGGCGCTTCCGGGGTGAGTGGCGAATGGCGAATACTGAGTAGGACCGAGGCGGGCCGCGGGCGTTCGGGAGCACGCGCTCGTGCTTCGACGGACGCTCCCTACGGTCGCTGCTCAG
>JANOKS010000050.1:0-3197 GCA_031419455.1 Alphaproteobacteria bacterium | reverse complement strand
ATACGTTGCTTGGCCTCGCGCAGCGAGGACGCCCACAGCTCCAATGTCGTCTCGATCGATGCGCCGCTCATCCATGACCTCCGAATCATGGTCGCCCATAGATTCAGAGGTCGTCCAATTATGCAACTGTAGTGCTAGGGCTAAATGCGATGTTCTGGCCAGCGTCGCGCGCCATGCGCGCTGATCCGCGCTTCCTGCCGCTGGTCGAGAAGCTGGGGCTGATGGAGTATTGGCGCGCCACGAAATCTCAGCCGGATGCCTGCGAGACGGAGGACGTTCCGTTCTGTCGGGAGCTGAAGAAGGCGGCCCAACCGTAGCCTGATCGAAGTATCGCGAACGGCAACAATTGGGCCCCACTTTGCCTGGCCTGCGATGATGTTGCCAACGGCAGGACCGCCCATGAATTGCCAGTCGCTCCCGCCATACTGATCAGGCTGGAGCTCGCCTCAATGCGGACATTTCTGGAAAGTCTCTAGGGCGACGGCTCTGTCCGAGGTCGCGGAATTCCGGAGCAGAAAGGGCAAGGCCGGACCGCCGAAACTATTTCCGGTCTTTCAGGCCTTTCTCGCCTTTGGCGTTCGCGCAATGCACGCAGCAATAGATGGCGTCGGGGGTCTCAACACCATGTCCGATTATCATGCATCCGCAGTGGCCGCACTTTGGCGCTAAAGCATGGATGGCGCATTCGAAGCTATCGAACGTCATCGTCTTGCCACCAGAGGTTACTTTGAACGCCTTGTCGTAATCATTTCCGCAAACGTCGCAGATCATCTCGATCACCCTCCGGTCGAGGCATCACCTCCCGATGCGATCCAGCATCGTTTGCTGCTCGCTGCGGCGGGCGCCGTCCGCATAGCCCTCTGTCACCTCGCCCTTGTGCGCGGCGAAGGCTGCCAGGACTTCCTGTTTTTCCTTCGCGGGAATTTTGAACGCATCGAGCGTGCGGCCGAGTTCGGCGGCGACTTCGTCAAACTGCGCGGGCGAGATTTTGAGAGTGCGATGAGCTTCTTCTAGTCCAAGCGGCGTGGCCCCTGGACGGGTGGCGCTGAAATGAAAATCTCCGCCCGCGACCTCGCAGACCCAGAGCGTGCGCATGAATTTGAGGCCCGGGAGCCGCTCCAGGCTCTTGGTGTGCCACTCGCG
Source organism: Alphaproteobacteria bacterium (assembly GCA_031419455.1). GTDB lineage: Bacteria > Pseudomonadota > Alphaproteobacteria > Caulobacterales > Hyphomonadaceae > UBA7672. Next base: position 2,054 of record JANOKS010000050.1, on the reverse strand, counting down.
AAGCTGCGGATTCTCCGACTTCTGCCCGACAACGGGATTCTTGATGAGCGCGTCGCTGAAATGATCAACCACCGCAGCAATGGCGAATGCGCCGCCTAGCCGTTCGTAAAGGGATTTTTCCATGATCGGGCTCCTGTTTTGCGGAATCTGGTAGCGGCGCCCTGCCGGAACGCGCGCGCCGCTGGCGATAGTCGTTAGCCCAACGCAACACCGCGCTTGCTGTTCCCCCGCCGGCCCACCTGATTCCTGGCGCACTCCCTGAATGTCCGCTTTGGTCGGTCAGTGGCCCAATCACAACGGCGCTTGATGCGTCATTTTCAGCCACTCGCGCGGCGCGTGCGCGGGCGAGATGCGCACCTCGCTCTCGTCGTAAACAACCGTCACCGCCTCAAGTGCGTACTCGGAACCAGGTTCGATAACTCGCGCAAGGTTGGTCAAATCCGTCTTAGAATAAGTTGGGCCAGCGGGACGCCTAACTCCTGCACCATGTGGCCGGCTGGCACGGTATCGAACGTGGAGCCCGGGATATGGTCAGCGAACGCGCGCCCCCATTCGACGTTGAAGACCTGATCGCGATCCCCGAAAATAACATGCGCGGGTTTTGGCCATTTCGACAATGCGGCGTAGGCTTTGGCCTGGCGCTGCGCACCGCCCTCCACTGGGTTGGCGAACGGCAGCATCCACGGCCACCGCCGGGCGCCCGCCTGGGTTGCCGGGCCCTCGAAAGGCGCCCGGTATCCGGCGCGAACAACTTCGGCGCTGTCCGGACCGCCAAGAAATGGAAGTTCGCCGATTTGGGAGAAGTCGACTGACGGCGCCCGCTGGTTCCAGGCGCGGAGCGCGTCGGTGTAGTGGTACTCGTCGTGATGCAGCCATGTATTCAGGATCACCAATCTGGCGATTAGATGCGGCCGCTCGGCGGCGTTGATCAGGCCATACGGGCCGCCCCAGTCCTGACAGACAAGGATGATGTCTCGTAGCGCCAGTTGGTCGATAAGCTGGCCAAGGACGCGTACATGCGCGTCCAGCGTGTACCAGCTCTCCTGGGTCGCCTTGTCGCTGCGACCGAAGCCGACCATGTCCGGCGCGATGATGCGATAGCCCGCCGCGACAAAGGTGGGAATGAGATTGCGGTAGAGAAAGCTCCAGGTGGGCTCGCCGTGCAACAGCAACAAAGTCCCGCGATCGCCGCGACCCTCGTCGAGATAGTGCACGCGTAGCCCATCGACAAACGCGTAGCGCGGCGCGAAAGGAAAACCCGCAAGATTCGCGAAACGCTCTTCGGGTGTTCTGTGGAACGGCGGAGGTCGCGCGTTCGTCTTGGCGTAAGCCGGATCGCTATCCGCCGCTGCGATCGGCGCCGCCGCTCTGCCTGTTACGCACCCCGCAAGAGGGCGCTGTCAAGTTAGCCAAGTAGAAGCCGTTTTCTGGTTCGCCTGGCTGCGTCGCAAGATCGAAATCCCTGGCGAAAACAGATACGGCTGGCCGGTCGCTAAATTCACTTGACGAGTATTCGCGCCTAACCTGACAGCGCCCAAAGAAGTTGTCGCCTACTGTCGCGGGGCCTACTGCGTCATGGCGTTCGAGGCCGTGGCATTGCTGCGTACCTCTGGCTTCAGGAGCCGGCGCCTCGAGGACGGCCTGCCTGAATGGCGAGCCGCGGGCCTTCCGGTTAATTCAGAGGGTCCGGGCGAAACGCCACCGCGTCGCCCGGCGTGAACACGAATTGCAGCCAACGGGCCTGGCAGAACTGCAGCGGTCGTCGCCCGCAGTAACCACCCTTGTTGGACACCTAAACAGCAGATGGCTGAGCTACTAGCGGCGAAACACACCGACCAACTCCTCAATCACCTTGTCTCGCTCGACCACATTCTTCGAGTTCATAGCTCGATGGACGCAATGCCCGAGATGTTGGCGCAACAGATCGCTTTCGATGCGCGCCAGCGCAGCACGGGCCGCCTCGATCTGTGTCACGACATCAATGCAGTACCGGTCCTCCTCGACCATTTTCGCGATGCCGCGAACCTGCCCTTCGACCCGGTTCAAATTCTTCA
>JANOKS010000049.1:0-14227 GCA_031419455.1 Alphaproteobacteria bacterium | reverse complement strand
TTAGCCAATCTTCCTGGTCTCGCGCAAGCTGACTAGCGGGATCATCCATTACCGCTCGCTCTAGGTGCGATGCGACCGATGCAGTAGGCGATCAGACCTCGCCGGTAGTCCTCGTGCTATTGCTGAGTTGAGAAACCAGAATCCGCGACCTGGCCCTTCAAGCAAGGAAGGCGGCTCCCTTCGCAGCCTCTAACCGAGATTCTCGGGTCGCGCCTTCGGCTTGCCCGAGAATGACTCCGTGGGTGGTGGGTCGTCTCAGGCGCCGGCCAATTCATTTGCCGCTTGCGCGCGCAAGTCCTTCTTCATGATCTTGCCTGTTGCGCCGCGCGGGAGCGGTTCGGTCTCGAAGCGGAAATAACGGGGGATCTGGAATTTTGCGAGGCGGGTTTCGAGGAAGGCGCGGAGTTCTGGTTCGGTGACTGGCTTGCTGATGTAGAGGGTGGCGCAGACTTCCTCGCCGAGGCGGTCGTCGGGGACGCCGTAGACGCAGGCTTCTTCGATGGCGGGGTGTTCCTGCAGGGCGAATTCGACAGCGCCGCAGCCGATGTTCTCGCCGCCGCGGATGACGAGGTCCTTGATGCGGTCGACGATGAAGACGAAGCCTTCCTCGTCAATGAGGGCGACGTCGCCGGTCTTGAACCAGTCGCCGTCGACGAAGTTCTCGGCGTTGGCTTTCGGGTTCTGGTAGTAGCCGCGCATGATTGATGCGCCGCGGATTTGCAGCTCGCCGCGCTCTCCGGTGGAGACCGGCTTGTTGGCCTCGTCCACGACGCGGATGTCGAGCACGGCGGAGACGCGGCCGGAGCTTTCAGGCTTGCGGAGATAATCGCCCGCCGCGATGCCGACGCCGATGGCGTTGGTTTCGGTCATGCCCCAGCCCGTGCCGGGGAAGGCTTTCTCGAACACGCTATCGATGGCGCGGACCTGTTCGGGCGCGCGGGATGCGCCGCCGCCGCCGATGGTGATGAGGCTCGGGAATTTGCGGCCGGTGCGGCGCGAGAAGGCGACGAGGTCGCCAGTGATGGCGGGCGTCGCGGTCATGTGCGTGATGGTCTCACGCTCGATAATGTCGGCGCCTTTTTCGATGTCCCATTTGTACATCATCACGATGCGGCGCTGATAGCGCATGCAGCCCAGCGTGCAGGCGAGCAGGCCGGTGACGTGGAAGAGCGGGATTGCCAGCAGCATGGTGGATTGCGGCGGCGGCGGGTCTGTCGGGGGACGCGCAAGCAGCCCGATCTCGAATGCTGCGAGCAGGTCCAGCTCCCATGAGAGGAGGGCGTGGATCACGTTGCGATGGGTCGAGACGGCGCCTTTCGGATTGCCGGTGGAGCCAGACGTGAAGAGCATGTGGAGATCATCGTCGGGGGCGACATCGATGTCCGGCATGCCGGTTTGGTACGGCGCGTGGACGAGGTCGGCCCAGGCGTGTCCGCCGGCGGGCAGCGGCTTCGTGGTGCGGACGCCGATGATGTCGAAGCTGGCGGGCGGCGCGGGCAGAGCGGCCAGGCGGTCGAGGCGTTCCTGGTCGGCGATGAAAACGCGCGGGGTCGAGAGAGTGAGGCCGTAGGCCATCTCGTCGGCGGTCCACAGCGCATTCATCGCGACGAACATGCCGCCGACGGACGAGACGGCCATGTAGCTGATGATCCACTCGGGATAGTTTCGCATGGCGACGGCGATGCGATCGCCCTTGGCGACGCCGAACTCCTTCACCAGCGCATGGGCGAGCGTGCAGGCGCGCTGCCACGTTTCCTCGAAGGTGAGCGCCTCGCCTTCGTAGACGAGGAAGGGCTTGTCGCTGCGGGTTTCGGCGAACAGCTGGCGCAGGTTGCGCGGGGCGTTTTTGAACGCACGGATGCGGCGGCCGATGGCTTCGGTCTCGACGATCTCGAAAGGCTGGCCGGGGGCGGTCAGCTGCGCAAGCGCCTGATCTCTGGTCAGCAAGTGGCTTCCTTCCCGTGGACCCGCTGCCGTTCTGTCGACGGATAGCCGGGCGATATCAAGGGTGTTGATCTAACAGCCCCTCTTCGCGGCCGAAAGAGACCTCGATGAATCTCCTTGTAGTGTCATTCCGGGCGAGCCGCAGGCGAGACCCGGAACCCAGGGGCTGCAAGGGCAATGCTCGTCGCCCCTGGGTTCCAGCTCTTCGCGCCCCGGATCATGTCCGGGGCGCTTCGGCTGGAATGACAGTCATGGTTGGTGAGCCAATGCGCGCTCAGGCGAAAGCAAGTTTCACAGGCTGGGGTTGATCAGGAATTTCTCGCCGGTCGCCTTGCGGTTGTAGGCGCGAATGGTTTCCGGATCGAGGGCTTCTCGGAGCGAGATCGTGCGGGTGTAGTGGCTGGCGAAGGTGGTTTTCAGCTCGGCGGCGACGCGTGCGCGCAGCTTGCCGGCTTCCTCGTTGCCGACCTTCATCAGGAACGGCGTCAGCAGGAAGCCGCCCACGCCCCACGCCATGCCGTAGGCTGCGCCGAGGATGGTGGGCTCGAGGCTGAGGCGGCCATAGATGTAGACCTGCTTGTGCGTGGACGAGCCGTATCGGCTGTAGGCGCCGGGCTTGGAGTTGAGCGCGATTTCCATGGCGCCGAGGATCTGGCCGGCGAGCTTGCCGCCGCCGATGGCGTCGAAGGCGAGCGTGGCGCCGGTGGCGGTGAGGGCGGCGATCAGGTCTTCCGTGAAGCTGGGCTTCGAGGAATCGACGATGTACTTTGCGCCGATGTCTTTCAGGATCTTCGCCTGCTCGTCGGAGCGGACGATGTTGACGAGGCCGACGCCGTCCTTGAGGCAGATGCGGTTCAGCATCTGGCCGAGGTTGGAGGCGGCTGCAGTGTGGACCAGCGCGGTGTGGCCTTCGCGTCGCATCGTTTCGACCATGGCAAGCGCGGTCAGCGGGTTGACGAAGCACGATGCGCCGTCGGCGGCGGTGGCCCCGGCGGGCAGCGGCAGGGCGGCCTTGGCTTTCACGGTGCGGTAGGTGGCGTACATCTCGCCGCCAAGGATGGCGACGAGCTTGCCCATGAGGGCCTGCGCTTCGGGAGAAGAACCAGCGGCGACGACCGTGCCGGCGCCTTCATTGCCGACGGGCAGGTCCTGGTCGAGGCGGGCGGCGACCATGCGCAGCGCCTGGTCCGGCACGCTGGCGGTGACGACGGGCAGCTCCTTCGAGCCGGAGACTTTCAGCGTCGCGACGTCGGCGGGGCCGATGAGCAGGCCGAGGTCGGACGGGTTGATCGGCGTGCCTTCGATGCGGACCACGATTTCGTCCGGGGCCGGATCAGCGACGGGGAGTTTCACCAGCGACAGTTTGAGTTCGCCGGATTTGCTGACCTGCGAGCGAAGCTGGATGTTCTCGAGCGCCATGATGGGATCTCCCTGTGGGTGGTTTTCTGGGAGCTTCCCTAGCACGGATGGGCGGCGGGGCTAGGCAGACGGATTAAAGTGTCGGTTCAGGCCGGCCCCTGCAGGTGTCGCACGGTGCGCAAAAGCAAACCGCGCGGCGAGACGCGGGTGAGGCCAACCAGCGCCTTGTTCATTGCTCCCGCCACGACGACGCGCTTGTTGTTGCAGAAGGCGTTGTAGCCCATCTGTGCGACGGGCATGGAGGGCATCGGCTTGGCGAAGCCGAAGAGGCGGGTCTTGTCGGTGCCGGCGCGTCCGTGGAAGCTGGAGACGGTGGGGCCGGGGCAGAGGGCGCTGACGTGGACGCCCGTGCCGCGCGCCTCTTCCCAGAGCGCTTCGGTGAAGGAGAGCACAAAGGCTTTCGAGGCGTAGTAGATCGACATCAGCGGGCCGGGCTGGAAGGCGGCAGTGGAGGCGACATTGAGGACGCCGCCGCGTTTCTTCTTCAGCATGTCAGGCCAATAGATGCGCGTGAGCTCGACAAGCGCGCGCACGTTGAGATCGATCACGCCGAGATGCTGGTCGGGGGGCACATCAACGAAGGCGCCTGTCGCGCCGAAGCCGGCATTGTTGACGAGGACGTCGACGGTGAGACCGCGCTGAGCGATGTCGGCCGCGAGCCTTGCGCCGCCGCCCGGCGCGCCGAGATCGCAGGCGATGGGGGTGACCTTCACGCCGTGCGTCTTTGTGATGCGCTCGGCGACGTCGCGGAGCGCGGACTCGGTGCGCGCTGTGATGATGAGGTCGTACCCGTCCTTCGCGAAGCACGCCGCGAGATCGACGCCGATGCCGGCGGAGGCGCCGGTCACGAGGGCTGTCTGTCCGCTTCCGGTTTTGGCCATGGATGCCTCCGCTGTTGCGCGAGGCATGCGCCTGTGGGTCAGGGGCGGTCAAGCTGCGCCTCCGGTGTCGTTCTCGGGCTTGACCCGAGAACCTTTCTTGATTGCGATGAGCCGGGGTTTGCCGGGCGAAAGAAAGATTCTCGGGTCAAGCCCGAGAATGACTCCCAAATCCAGCTGGCAGGCGAATTGCTTGACCTGCAATCATGACAAGCCGACTATCCGGCCGCTGGATTCCCGGGGCGCGGGAAGTCGTGGGAGACGTCAGATGAAGATGAACATCACTGTCGAATGCACGCCGGAAGAAGCGCGGGCGTTTCTGGGGCTGCCGGATGTGTCGCCGATCAACGAGACGCTGGTGGCGTCGGTGAAGCAGCGCATCGAGCAGAATGTCGAGCTGGTGAGCCCGGAATTCTATCTCAAGCAGTGGTATTCGATGGGCGGGCAGGCGAGTGAAAGCTTCATGCAGCTGATGGGCGCAGGCGCGCGTGCGGCGGCGGGCGATGCGTCGGGCAAGAAGACCTGATCCGTGTCTGACATTGCAAAGGGCAACGCGGCGCAGGCGGCTCTCGACCTGGTGCAGCCCGACATGGTGCTGGGGCTGGGCACGGGATCGACGGCTGCGATCTTCGTGCGGCTGCTGGCCGAGCGAGTTGCGCAGGGTCTGAAAGTGGTGTGCACGCCGACGTCGGAGGCGACGGACAGGCTGGCGCGGTCGCTGGGTGTGCGGATCGTATCGCCGGATGATCTTGAGCGGATCGACCTGACGATAGACGGGGCGGACGAGTTCGATCCGGACCTGAATCTGATCAAGGGCGGCGGGGCGGCGTTACTGCGCGAGAAGATCATTGCGGAAGCGTCGGACCGGATGGTGGTGATCACGGATGCGTCCAAGCAGGTGGAGCATCTCGGGCGGTTCGCCCTGCCTGTGGAGATCAACGGTTTCGCGGCCGAGCTGACGCGGCGACGCATCCATCGGCGGATGGCCGATGCGGGGATGCCGGCTGCGGCGTGTTCGTGGCGGATGGCGACGGGGGAGAGCCTGCTGCGCACCGATGGCGGGCATCTGATCCTGGATCTGGCCTGCGGGCTGATTGCGGACCCGATCGAGCTTTCGGTTCTGCTGGATGACCTGCCCGGCGTGGTCGAGCACGGGCTGTTCATCGGCATGGCGGACCGCGTGATCGTTGGGGAAGACGCGGGCGCGCGCTTCGTCGATCCGCGGTAACTCGGGTCACGCCAAAAGCAGTAGGTTTTGGTCGCGACGGATGGTACACGCCTGCCCGAACGGCACGCCGATACGGACAGGAAAGACCATATGACCTTGTGGAAAACCGCCATTGCCGGCGCCGTGCTGAGCCTGGCCGCCTGCCAGCCGGTGGGCGTTCCGGTGGGCGAGGAACGGCTCGCGGCCAAGATTGCGGACGTGGTGATCACTGACGCCATGGTCGTGCAGTTTGCCCGCCAGCAGGTGCAGGGCCTGATGCAGCAGGGCGCGATCGGCCAGGATCAGGTGAACCAGACGCTGCTGGCCATCAACCGCGAGCTTGAGGCCGACCTGCCCGAGGTGAAGAAGACGCTGGTCGCCAGCCTGAGCCGGGAATTCAACATCAAGGAGCTGGATTTCCTTCACAAGCTGCTGGTGTCGAAAGAGGGCAAGGCGGTGATGGAACGGCAGGAGACCGCCATGCAGGACCCGATGGCCCAGCTGGACGGTCTGTCGCGCGAAGCGGCAACGCGGGCGGTCGCGCGGGTGAATTCGGCATGGCCGACGGGCGCGGCCCCGGCGCCGCCGCTACAGCCCGAGCCCCAGCTGCCGCCGGGCATGATGCTTCCGAACTGACCTGCGGCTTTGCGTTGCCGGATGGCTCGCGGGTGGTAACCTGACTGCGGGCGCTGACCTGCGCCGGTTGCCGGGGTGATTCACATGCGCGCTTTTGCTGGACTGGCTGCTATCGCGGTGCTGGCCATGAGCGGCGCTGCGTGGGCGAGCCCGCCGGGTGTTACCGAGAAGGACGGCAGCTTCATCTCGCCGGATGGCAAGCCGCTCTATACGTTCGCGAACGACCGCACGGCGGGCAAGTCGGCTTGCAATAATGCATGCGCGACGGCGTGGCCGCCGCTGGCAGCTGCTGCGGGCGCCGCGGATGACGGCGACTGGACCGTGGTCAGCCGCGACGATGGTTCAAAGCAGTGGGCCTACAAGGGCAAGCCGCTCTACACCTATCGCGCGGATGCGCCGGGCAAGGCGGCAAGCGGTGTTGGGCCGGCCTGGCCGCTGGTGGTGAAGTAGCGGCGCACTTCCACCATCGCCCCCGACTCCCTAGATAGTCCCCAGCAACACCTCGGGGCGCCTGATGGCCTATGACTATGACCTGTTCGTGATTGGAGCTGGTTCCGGGGGCGTTCGCGCGTCGCGGCTGGCGGCGATGACCGGGGCGAAGGTGGCCGTCGCGGAGGAGTATCGGGCGGGCGGGACTTGTGTTGTGCGCGGCTGCATCCCGAAGAAGTACATGGTCTACGCCAGCGAGTTCGGCAGCGCGATCGTGCACGCGAAGGGATATGGCTGGAGCGTGGAAAACGCGACTTACGACCACACCCTGTTCATGGACCGGATGCATCGCGAGATCGACAGGCTCTCCGGCATCTATGCGCGCAACCTGCGCAATTCGGGCGCCGAGATCATCGAGGAGCGGGTCGAGTTCGTCGATGCGCACACGCTGAAGCTGACGAAGTCCGGCCGCACGGTGACGGCGGAGAAGATCCTGATCGCGACGGGCGGATCGCCGATCATGCCGACGGATGTCGAGGGCATCGATCTCGCTATCTCGTCCAACGAGATGTTCCACCTCGATGAGATACCCGAGCACATCGTGATCATCGGCGGCGGCTATATCGCGGTCGAGTTCGCCGGCATCATGCGCGGGCTCGGCGCGCGTGTGTGCCTGGTCTATCGCGGCGAGACGGTGCTGCGCGGCTTCGACGACGATGTTCGCACGCACGTGCATGAGGAGCTGAAGCGCAAGGGCGTGAAGGTGATCACCCATGCGTCGCCGAAGAGCATCGCGAAGGATGCGGACAAGCTGAAGGTGACGCTGTCGAATGGCGAGAGCGTGACGGCGGACAAGGTTCTGTTTGCGGTCGGGCGCGAACCGAACACGCGAGGGCTTGGCCTCGAGAAGGCCGGCGTGAAGGTCGATGACAAGGGCGCGGTGGAGGTGGACGATTTCTCGCGCTCCAGCGTGTCGCACATCTTCGCGGTCGGCGACGTGACGGACCGGCTGAACCTCACCCCCGTCGCGATCCGCGAAGCTCAGGCGTTTGCGCAGACCGAGTACATGAACCTGCCGACGCAGTTCGACCACGCCGACGTGCCCATCGCAGTCTTTGCCCAGCCGCCCGTGGGCGTGGTGGGGCTGAGCGAGGCCGAGGCGCGCCGGCAGTTCGGCCAGGTCGACATCTACAAGACGCGGTTCCGGCCGATGAAAGATATGCTCACGGAGGACGAGGAACGTGTGCTAATGAAGATCGTGGTGCGGGCCGAGGATGAGCGTGTGGTAGGCGTTCATGTTGTCGGACCGGACGCGCCGGAAATCATCCAGGCGGTGGCGATTGCCGTGAAGATGGGCGCGACAAAGGCCGATTTCGACCGCACCTGCGCCTTGCATCCCTCGATCGCCGAGGAACTTGTCACGCTGCGCGAAAAGTTCGTGCCGCCAGAATTGAAGCCGGTTTGAGATGGAAGACGACAACAAGACCGCAGGATGGAAGCCGATCAATTTCGGCTGGGCATACTGGAACTACGCGATCATCGGCGTTGGCCTGATCGTTGGGTTCGCTGTATGGGTGCTGCCCAACAACTGGGCCGACCCGGAGGTGATCGCCGGCATCGAGCGGCTGAAGGAGCGCCAGGCGCTCGCCGCCGAGTGGGAGCGGGTGCAGGCCATCAACAAGGCCGAGGAAGAGCGCGTCGCCCGCGAGAACGAGGAGATGGGTCTCGTCTATATCGAACCCGGCACGAACCCGTTCCTGCCGACCGAATCACAGCGTCCGGCGACGCCGCCCACTGGCGGGCAATAGGCCATCCGCACTTAAATAGCTGCGGCTTGCTTGACCTCGGCGCCAAAGCGCACGACGGCTTGCGCTTCCGGTTATTCCCTCTGGCGCAAGTGGAGTTGAGCCCGTGTCGCCGCGCGTGGTTTCCGTCGTGAACATGAAAGGCGGTGTCGGCAAGTCGACCACGGTGGCGAGCCTGGCCGAGGCGCTGGCAAGCGACGGGATGCGCGTGCTCGTGATCGACCTCGATCCGCAGTCCAACGTGTCGATGATGCTGGCCGGGCAGGACCGCTGGATCGATCTGCGCAAGGACGGGCGGACGATCGATGAATACTTCAACCAGTACGTCTATGGCGGCGAGCCGCGCTTTTTCCGCGAGTTCATTGCTCCGCGTGTGAGCGACATTGCGGGCGACCCGCAGCTCGACCTTCTGATCTCGACGCCGGAGTTCCGCTATATCGAGCGGCATGCGCTGGAGAAGTGGGTGGCGCAGGGGTTCGACATCCGCCAGCTCAATACGCGCTTCTCGCGGCTGACCAGTTCGGCGATCGAGAATGTCGGAGACAGCTATGACCTCGTGCTGTTCGACTGCCCGCCGGGAATCTCCATGTTTGCGGAGGCCGCGATCGAGCTTTCCGAGTTCATCGTGATCCCGACGATTCCGGACTATGTCTCGCGGCTCGGCATCTTCGCGTTTCGCAAGCGGGCGCTGCGGTCGATGGAGCAGCGGCGATTCACGGACGAGCGGATCTGGACGCTGATCACCAAGTTCGAGACGCACAACACGCTGCACGCGAGCGAGGCGGCGATGCTGAAGGAACAGTTCCACGTGTTCGACACGCGCATTCCGCAGGCGGAGCAGATCGCGCGGGCGGCCGAGTGGTCGGACCAGAAGCGCACGCTGGAGCAGAAGTACGGCGCGGCGGCGCAGGTGATACGGACGTTCGCGGCCGAGTTCCGCGAGCGCGCCGGGCTGATCTGAGGGGGCAAGATGATCGACCGTGCACTCTCGGGCCTGTTCAAGGTGGTGACGGACGAGGCCGCCGCCAACCCGGCGTTCGGGAAAAAGCTTGAGGACACGCTGGCGAAGTTCGGCCAGGACCTCGCCGAGAAGCGCATGGCTGAGCGCAGTATCGAGAATTTTCATCCGCTGGTGGAGTATCGGAAGGACGCGGCCGGGTTCGAGGCGCGTCTGGCGAAGTTCGATGCGAAGGAGCTGAGGGCGCTGGTTGATCGCCACCATCTCGATCCCGCAGCGGTGCTGAAGGGCAAGGGCACGAAGAAGGTTCTCGCGGCGCATATTCTCGAAGCGGCGAAGAAACGCGCTGAGCGGGATGCGAAGCTGTTTGAGTATTGATTGTTCAAGCGAAGACTAACAGCGCGCCGGACTTGATGCTGGCTTGGCAGGCATGCATGAGTTGCAAACAGGTATAGGTAGCGATGCCGTAGCCCCGCCAACCCGTCCCTTGGGCTGATGCTTCAGACGCAGCGAGCATGACTTCGTCAGACTCGGGATCGAGATCTTCGGGTATGCCGATAGCCCGCGCCAGTTCGGTGCACTCCTCATGCAACCGCTGAACCGAACCGACGATCCCGCCCGGAAGTTCGTCGGAACAAAGGGGCGCCCGAAAATCCTGCGGTACGTAGTATCCCTCGCAATCGCTGTGGTCGATCAGATGCCTGAAATGACTTCCTGTGCCGGCCAAATAGCGAGCATCAAGCAGCGGGTCACTACATTCGTATCCCGGCATTGGCGCAGGTAGCTTGCCCTTTTTCATTCCGAGCAGCCCGCGCTTTGGCTCCAGATGAACCGCGACACGCCGCAGGTGATGCAGCCCGCCATAACCCATCATTGAGCAACTGAATGAGTAGCCATCAGACAGTTCACGCGGTTCCGTGTGCGGCCGCAGTCCTGACATTTCCAGCAGTACGTTGAGTTTGTTTATGTCTTGCCTAAACCACTCTGCGCCTTCTTCGTCCTGCACGAGAAGATCGGCGAGCCTTCCAACTTCGAGTGCGAGTCCCATTCGAATTCCCCCCAAATGCGTTACTTCAGATTCCGCCCAAACAAACTCAACACCCGTTCCCAATGCTGCTCCGCCGCGAGCTTGCGATAAGCGGGCCGTTGCGGGAAGCCGAAGCCGTGGTCGGTGTCGGGGTATTGCTCGACTTCGCCGTGGGCGCCTTTCAGGTCGCGCTTGAGCTGATCGACCATTTCCTGCGGCGCCCAGTGATCGCGTTCAGCGCAGGCGAAGTAGAATTCCGCAGGCGAGCGTTTGGCGACAAGATGCGGGCTGGTCTCTTCGTCGGTGACGAGGCGGACGCCGTAGATCGACGCGGTGGCTTTCACGCAGTCGGGGCGGCTGCCGCCTGCGCAGACGGCGAAGCGCCCGCTCATGCAGTAACCAACCGTGCCGACTGATCCGGCATTGGCTGCCGGGTCCTTGCCCGCGAAGGCGATCATCGCGTCGACATCGGCGAGCACCATCTCGATTTCGAGGCTGCTCATCAGCGTGAACATCTTCTTGCGCCACGGGCCATCGGGCTCGAACTCGATCGGGCCGAGCTCCATCTCGCCGGCGCGATAGTAGAGGTTCGGCAGCATCACGTAGTATCCCGACGTCGCGAAACGCCGGGCCATGTCGCGCAATTCCTCGCGGATGGCGGGGGCGTCCATCAGGAACACGATCACCGGGAAAGGGCCGCCGCGATCGGGATGCACGATGAAGGTGGTGCTGGCGCCGTCCTTCGTCGCGATGTCGAGCTGGCGTTCGATCATGATGTTTCCCCGGATTTTCGCCGAACCTGACATGCCGGGCGCGATGGATGCAATCTGGCTTGCCGCTCCGCCGATCCGGTCATACTTAAGCGGAGCAAGGGGAGCAGACGATGAGACCGAAGGCCGAAGCGGGGACGTATGCGGCGCTTGCGGTGGGACTGGCGCTGCTGGTTGCATGTGTTGGCGGCGTTGCGACTGTCCCGGTCGCCACTGCGCCCGAGATGCCGATGGCTGGCGCGCAGCTGACGCAGGGGCCGGCGACCCGGCCCGCAGGTTTCCTGACCGCCGCGACGATGCCCAATGCGATAGCGACCATCCCGCCGGCGCCGAAGGAAGGCGAGACGCGCAACACGCTGGACTGGGAAATCTTCATCAAGACGCGGGCGCTGGAGGGAAGCGAGCGCTGGAAGCTGGCGCAGGCGGATGACGGCTACCGCCCTTCTGACCTGCTGAAGGATTTTTCGTGCGCGGTGGGCGTCCAGCTGACGCCGGAGAATTCGCCGGCGTTGGCGGGCATCCTCGGGCGGACGACAATCGACGCGGGCATGGCTGCGGAGGCGGCAAAACAGCTCTACAGGCGGACGCGGCCCTTCATGCACAATCCGGGAAACATCTGCATTGCGCGGACGCCGGGGTTGGAGGCGAGTTTCGATTATCCGTCGGGACATGGGTCACTCGGCTGGATGGCGGGGCTGGTGGTTGCGCAACTGGCGCCGGACCGGGCGAGCGAGGCGCTGGCGCGGGGCAGAGCTTTCGGGGAGAGCCGGGTCGTGTGCGGGCTTCACAACATGAGTTCGATCGAGGCGTCGCGGACGAATGCGGCCGGAGTCTTTGCGGCAGTGCAGGCATCGCCCGAGTATCGCGATGCGCTGGCGAAGGCGCAGATCGAGCTTGCGGCGGCGCGCGGCTCCGCTGTTGCGCCGGATGCGGCCTGGTGCGCGAAAGAGGCCGAGCTGGTGAAGCCGCTGGCTTACTGACGCATACAACGGGGTTGATCCGGGAGTCGTTCGGGCACACGTTCGCCTGTGATTCCCATGACCTCTCCCCATTTCCTTGGTGTTTCAAACTCGTTGTCGGGCAAGGCCTGGCGGCAGCGGCCGGGTGATGACCAGCTGGCGCAGGCGCATGCGCGCAGGCTGAAGCAGCCTGATCTTGTGGGGCGCTTGCTGGCCTCGCGCGGCGTGCAGCCGGATGAGGCGGAGCTGTTCCTCAATCCGACATTGAAGGATCTGTTTCCCGATCCGTCTTCCTTTGCCGACATGGACAAGGCGGCGGCGGTGATCCTCGATGCGATCATCGCCGGCAAAAAAGTGGCGGTGTTCGCCGACTATGATGTGGATGGCGGCACATCGTCGGCGATCCTGTCGCGCTATTTCCGCGCGTGGGGGCGGGAGCTGATCCTCTATGTGCCCGACCGGCTGACGGAGGGCTTCGGGCCGACGCCGGGGGCGTTTCGCGCGCTGAAGCAGATGGGCGCGGAGCTGGTCGTTACGGTGGATTGCGGGGCGGCGGCGATTGCGGCGTTGCAGACGGCGAACGAGATCGGGCTCGACGTGGTGGTGATGGATCACCACCTGATGCATGACGACAACATGCCGAAGATTCTCGCGCTGGTGAATCCCAACCGGCCGGATGACACGTCGGGGCATGGGTTTCTTGCGGCGGCTGGCGTCGTGTTCGTGCTGGCGGCGGCGCTGAACAGGCTGGCGCGGCAACGCGGCGTGGCGCCGGAAGGCGGCTTGCCTGATCCGATGAAGTGGCTCGATCTCGCGGCGCTGGGCACGTTGTGCGACATGGCGCCTTTGAAGGGGGTTAATCGCGCGCTGGTGACGCGTGGGTTGAAGGTTCTTGAGCGGCTGGAGAATGCGGGGCTGAAGGCGCTGGCGGAAGTCGCGGGCATCGAAGCGCCGAAGTCGGTCTATCACGCGACGTTCGTGCTGGGGCCGCGGCTGAATGCGGGCGGGCGGATCGGCGATCCGTGGACGGCCGCGAAACTGCTGGCGACGGACGATCGCGCGGAGGCGATCCAGCTTGCAGAGAAGCTGCACGTCCAGAACCAGGAGCGGAAAGAGGTCGAGGCCGGCATTCAGACAGCGGCGATCGCGCAGGTGGAGCAGCGGCTGATCGAGAAGCCGGATGCGGCGATCCTCGTCGTGGGCGGCGAGGGTTGGCATCCGGGCGTGATTGGGATCGTCGCGGGGCGGCTGAAGGAGAAGTTTCACCGGCCGGCGATTGTTGTCGGCTGGGGCGAGGGGCTTGGGCCCGTCGCGCGGGGGTCGGGGCGATCCGTGCAGGGCGTCAATCTTGGCGAACTGGTGAGTGCGGCGGCGAAATCGGGGCTGCTGCTGTCGGGTGGCGGGCATGCGATGGCCGCGGGGCTGAGCATGGATCCGGCGCGGCTGACCGAGCTGCGTGATCACATGGAAGCCGCGGCGCAGGGCGCGACGTTCGAACTGGAAGAAGCGCGCGTGCTGGAGATAGACGGGCCGCTGGCGCCGGGCGCGGCGGATGGCGCGCTGCTGGATATCATCGAGCGGCTGGGGCCATTCGGATCGAATGCGCCCGAGCCTCTGTTCGTCGTGCCGAACGTGCGGCCGGCGGGCGCGCGCCGCGTGGGCGAGAACCATGTGGCGTTCGACATGGTGGGCGAGGACGGCGCGCGGCTGCGGGCGATCGCGTTTCGCGTGGCGGATGGGCCGGAGGGTGAGGCGATCCGCGCCGGGGTTCCGATCCATGTGGCTGGGCGGCTGCGGCCGGATACATGGCGCGGGCCGGGCAAGGTGCAGATCGAGGTGGCGGATATAGCGCTGGCTTAGCGGGCGTTGGCCTGCCGGGCGCGCGCCTTGAGCTCCGATTTCCAGGGTTCCGACCCGCTTGCGCGGCTGGATCGATGCAGCTATATCGCCCCCCTCCGCCGCGTGGTCCCTTCGTCTATCGGTTAGGACATCTGGTTTTCAACCAGGGAAGAGGGGTTCGACTCCCCTAGGGACTGCCAACCACCGCTGCGACATTTGAAATCTCAAGGCTTTTTCGCCAAATTGGTCCCACCAAAGCCAACCGGTGGGTCCATTTGTTCCCCATACAGTCTCCCCATCGCAGCGTCAGCCATGCCAGCCCGCTCGGCTTTCCGAGTGTAAAGTGCAGCCTGCTG
>JANOKS010000048.1:0-16894 GCA_031419455.1 Alphaproteobacteria bacterium | reverse complement strand
GCCGTGAGGCGCTACCGGTAGAAGAAGAGGTTCGCGGATCCCGCGTCCCCGGCAGGCATCGATGCAGCGGCCCGGGCGTGCAGCGGGGTTTTTCACCCGTCCTGGCCCACGTGGCAGAAGCCGCCGGCGTGCGGGCCATGGATGTTCAGCCATGGTCCCCCGCGACATGAGGTAGTCCAACCCGGGACGCTGAATGCCATCTGTCCCCGGCCCCTCATGAACTCCCGGCCTACTGGCATGGTTCGACCGGGCTCTTCACGCTCGCCTGCATCCACCCCGCGCCGTTGAACAGTCTACCGCCGCCCTCCATGCGGGATGGATGACTGGAGTATCTCACAGCTTTCAAAGTGGGGGACGCCTGTGTCCGGGATCGGCCGGTTTTGGCGGTGCAGCGCGTTGAAATGGTTCGGGATGGGTTGAAAACTGTGCGCCCAGAATCGGCTGGTTCCAGACGCGCGGAAGCATCCGCATACTTTGCAGGCAGCCCCCTCCGTCCGCTTCGCGGCCACCTCCCCCGTCTGCTTCGCAGTCGAGGGAGGACTTCCCCGTGTCGCTCGAAGTCCTCCCTCGCACGAAGTGCGGGGGAGGTGGCCGCGTAGTGGCCGGAGGGGTCGTCGTTTGGCTACGCGCTACCGTCAGCCGGAAGCTACCGTTTCAGCTCGTTGTAGATCACCGTCGTGTAGGCGTCGTCGGTGATGAAGGAGCCGGCGGCACCGAAGCGGGCGTTCCATTGTGCGAGCGGTTTGGCGGCGATGGTTTCTTCGAGCGTCTTGCCCTGCTTCACCAGCGCATCGACGGCGGCGCGGGCGCCCTTGTGCATGTCGAGCGCGGCCTGGAGATCGGCTTCGGTGGCGAGTTCGCCGTGGCCGGGGATGACCTTCGTGTTCGGGCCAATGACTTCGATGGCTTTGGTCAACGTGGCGATGAAGCCCGCTTGCGTGCCGCCCGAACCGGTATCCACGAAAGGATAGCGGTCCTTCATGTAGGTGTCGCCGGTGTGCAGCACATCGGCCTCGACGAAGTAGATCAGCACGTCGCCATCGGTGTGCGCGGGCATCGGGGCGTTGATGGCGCGGATGGTCTGGCCGTTGAGGTGGAAGTCGACGCCGGCGGTGAAGGTGACGACGGGCCATGCGGCTTTCGGCGCTGGCTGCGGCGCGGCGGTGCGGCCGGTGGTGATGAGTTCGTTGGTGAGGCGCTTGCGGACATTCTCGCTGGCGAAGATGGTGGCGCCTGCTTTCGCGAACGTCTCGTTGCCGCCGGCATGATCGAAATGCCAGTGCGTGTTGACGAGGTATTTCGGCTTGCCCTTGGCCAGCTCCTCGATCTTGGCGAGGTTGGCGGTGGCGTTGGTGACGTACTGGTCGTCGATGAGAAAAACGCCGTCCTCGCCGACGCTGAGGCCGAGATTGCCGCCCTGCCCGATCAGCATGGAGATGCCCGAGCCGAGATCGACCGCGCGCGCGAAGGCCTGGCTGTTCGGGGCGGGCGTTGGTGGAACGGGGACAAGCGGCGGGGTCGGCGGTTGCTCGGGCGGATGCTGCGCGATGAGGTCCGGCTCCATGTGCGCGGCCGAAGTCGTGCAGGCGGCGAGGCCAGCGAAGCAGGCGATGGCGGCCGTCGAGAGAAGAATGCGCATGTCGATACCTACTTCTTGAGGCCGTTGTAGAGCGTGGTCGTGAAGCTGTCCTCGCTGATGAAGCTCCAGGCGTATTTCGACCAGGGCTTCAGCGGCTTGGCGGCGATGGTCTTCTGCAAGCTGTCGCCGGCCTTCGTGTGTTTCTCGACGGCGGCGATGGCGCCGGTGAGCATCTCGATCTGCTTCTTGAGATCGGCCTTGCTCGCCATGTCGCCATGGCCGGGAATGATGCGCGTCCTGTCGTCAGCCATCGCCCAGATGTTTTCCATCGCGGCGAGATAGCCTTTGATCGAGCCGCCGGAGCCGAGGTCGATCACGGGGAAGATGCCGTTGAAGAAGATGTCGCCGGTGTGGATGATGTTCGGCTCCACGAACAGCACGATCGAATCGCCGTCGGTGTGCGAGGCCGGGACTTTCGTGACCTGGATGGTCTCGTCATTGAGGTGGAAATCGACGCCTTCGGTGAAGGTGACGACGGGCCAGGCGGCTTCTGGCGAGGCGGGCGCAGGCTGGCCGTTGAGGCCGATCGACTTCACCGCGCCGGAGAGACGCTTCAGCACATTCTCGTGCGCGAAGATCATCGCGCCGGCCTCGGCGAAGGCGGCGTTGCCGCCGGCATGGTCGCCATGCCAGTGCGTGTTGACGAGATAGCGCGGACCGGCGCCGGCAATCTCCTTGATCTTCGCAAGGTTGGCGGGGGCCGTGCCGGGATACTGGTCGTCGATGACGAAGACGCCGTCGGGTCCGGCCGAGACGCCGATATTGCCGCCCTGCCCGAAGATGACGTGGATGCCGCCGCCGAGATCAGTCGTCTTGGCCGTTGGGAGCTGGGCCATTGCGGATGGCGCGAGGGCCATTGCCGCCAGTGCTGCTGTTGCGAGCTTTTTCATCAGCCGTCCTCCCGTGTTGCGGGAAGAGAGCCGCGATGGCGCTGGAGTTCAAGCGAAATCGTCGGGGCCGCAAGCCAGAGGATTGCTGGCGCTCGCTCTCCTCCCCCTTGTGGGGAGGAGGTAGGAGGTGGGGGGCCTCTAAGCGTTTCGAGATGGAGGAGTTGCTCGAGCATCCCGCCTGCTGCACCGCCCCCCTCACCCTACCCTCTCCCCACAAGGGGGAGAGGGGGCTCGAAGCGGCGCCCCAGCCAGCTACTGCAGCTCTTCCGCGACGCAGCCTTCGCCGTCGAAGGAGACGTCCGCCACGCGGGCGGCGGCCATCACGAAGCGGGTCGTGCACTGTGACCGGAAAGTCTGCGGCGGCTCCCAGACGGGGAAGGTTTCGGTGATCGTCTCGGTGCGCTGGACGCCGTCCTTGTCCTTGTAGGTGCGCGTGACTTCGCGGGTGTCGTCGCGCCAGTAGCCGGCGCGGTCGTCGACTATGGTCTTCGCATAGCTCCAAAGCTCGCGGCCATCGGACATGAGCGTGCGGTTCTGCGGCGGGCCCCAGTCGACAAGCACGGCGTCGGACGATGCGCCGACGAGCAGGTTCATGTGCTGGCGATAGCCTTCGGCTGTCGCGCAGGCGGTGAGCGCGAGTGCGCTCGCGAGCAGCATGATTGAATGGCGTTTCATCGTCCCACCTCCCAAGTCCCGATCCCGGTATCGTGGGGCGAGCTTAGCGCAGGTTGAACGCGGGCGTCTGCCTAGCGGGCCGAGAAATCGACGCGGACTTCGCCGCCGGAGACGTAGCCGCTGGGGATGTCGTAGCCGAGCGCATTGCAGGTGCGCAGGGCGGCGCGGGCCTTGGCGATGAAGACCATCATGGCGGGGTCGCCGGCAGGCTCGGCGGCCGGATCGATCAGGCGCGGCTCGCTGGCGAAGCGGCCATTCGCATTGAAGGTGAGCGCGAAGCTGGCCTTGAGGCGCTGGGCGTCCATCATGCTGGAGCTGTCGGACCAGCAGCGCTTGGCGTCGAGCTGGGCGCGGATGTTCTGGCTGACACTCGAGGGGCTGGACGCGAGCGCGGGCGAGATCGGAGCGAGGCTCGGCGTGGGCGCAACAGGCGACACGGAGAGCAGGCCGTTGTCGACGGGCGCGGGGTTCGATGCGGGAGGCAATTGTGGGCTGGCGCCGCCGGGCGTGAGCGAGATCGCGCCGCTGTTGGTGAGCGGCTGGGTCGGGATGGGGGGCAAGGGCTGCGCCACAGGAAGCGGCAGGGTGACAGGAGGTTGCGGCATGACCGGCGGCGCCACCACGACCGGAGGGGTCACGACGGGCGGGGTCATGATGGCCGGAGACGGGGGCGTGACGGGGGCGGGATACGCGACCGGGTTGGAGGCCACGGGGGCCGATGCGCCGCCGCCGCGCGAGGGCGCCGAGGTGAGGTCGGAGCGGATGAAGGCCTTCTGTCCGTTGCGCAGCACAACCTGATACCAGTCCCAGTCAGGCTGGCGCGAGATGCCGACGACAGTGAGCTGCAGGCCGGTGCCGCCCGAAGACAGCACAGCCGTGTTGCCGGTGAACGGTTCGGCGCGCAGGCGCACGCCCGTGGCGGTGAT
This sequence comes from Alphaproteobacteria bacterium, assembly GCA_031419455.1. GTDB lineage: Bacteria > Pseudomonadota > Alphaproteobacteria > Caulobacterales > Hyphomonadaceae > UBA7672. Next base: position 12,764 of record JANOKS010000048.1, on the reverse strand, counting down.
GGTGATGGGGCTCGCCGGCGTGAACGGCTCGACCATGTAGGCGCGGGTAGCCGTCTGCTGGCCCGAGACCTGCGACATGGCAGGCGCGATGGCGGCTACGCCCAGAGCGGCGGCGAGAGCTGAAACGATCACGAAACGCATGCGCAAAATCCACTTTGGTCCAACGCCCGCCCGAGCAGAGCGGGCTTAGCTGGAGTCGCATGAACTGGCCATAACAGCCGGGCCAAACCATGGCGGGAGTGTGCGGAGCTGCATTGTCCTGGTGATGAACTCGGGGCAACGACACCCTGAATTCAGCTGGAAATTCGCGGTCGGCGCGTCGCTAAAGACCCTGCCACACCCGAGACGGCAGGCATTCGGCTTCAGGCGGCAGGTTTGCGGGACAGCCGCTGTGTGTGAAAAGGACCGTTTCTGCGCGACCTATCAGATGATCAAGCGGCACATGGCCGATCGCATCGTCACGGGGGTCGGGCGACAGTGAGACGCCGCGAAAGGGCCACGCCTCTGGCGATGTCGCCGCGAGTCGGCGATGGCCGGATGGCGCCCGACTGTCCTCGGCATTGTCGCGGTTGTCGCCCATTGCAAAGAAATGCCCGGGGGGCACAACAAAGCGCGGCGTCTCGTCCAGGGAATCCTGGTCGGAAAACTCGTGGATCAGGAAGGTGCGCAATATATCCTTGCCTGCGATGTCCTTCTCCCCTGTCGGGATTGTCTGGCGGTATTCGGTGGCCGTGACTAGACGGCTGCCGTCGTCCGGCACGTAAGTGACGCGCCGCTCTTTCGCGCGTGGGACTTCCTTGTCGTTGAGGTAAAGCCTGCCATGCTTCATCTGGATTGCGTCGCCAGGCAGACCAACGACCCGGTCTATCATGACGCGATCACTATGCGTGTGCTGGAAGATGGCGACATCGCCGCGCTGGGGCGTGCGCCCAAGAATGTGCTCGTCCGGATTGGCCGGATCGTCGGGTATGAAGATGAGGCCGATCCCGAATGGCAGGGAGCTGCGGTTGTATCCGTAGGCAAAGTTCGTCACCGCGACACGATCGCCGACCTGCAGGGCTGGCAACATGTGTTCTGAGGGAATCGAACGCATGTGAAACAGAAAGGTTGAGAACAGCGACCAGACGACGACGAACAACGTGATCCGTTTTATCCCGTTGGGCGTGTAGATGCCGAGCAGCGACAACCCGCCGAACATGCGCGGCCTCAGCCAGCGCGTTCCGCCATAGGTCCTGTTGAACGCGGCAATGCGGTCGGCCGGCGGTGCGGCGTTTGCCGACAGATCGTCGAGCATTCCGTCGATGTAGGCCGGCCTGAAATTCCGGAAGCCTGCAAGCGTGGACGGCTTTCCATCCTGACCGATCAGGAACATCCCGCCCCGGTGACGGTAGCGCGGCAGCGCGATGCCCTTGGCCTTCAGCTGCCTCGCAGACGTTCGCCATCGCGCTGCGATCGACCTGCGGAACAGGAAGAAGAGAAAATCGTAGAACCGTGATGATGGCGGCATCACGAAGACTGATTTCTCCAGCAGCGCCTCGTTGGCCTTGATCTCCTCGATCTCCCAGAGCGTGCTCGGGCGGTCGAGCGGCACGGCAAGGATCAGCCTTGCTCTCTGCGCGAGTCGCTGCATGTGGCCGCGCCAGTCGGCGTCGGACGATGTCAGTTTCGCCGCGCCAACTCCATGTCGAGTATGACCGATCGCGACAAGCGGCGTGTCCGGACCGATCACCGTCGCCAGCGCAAGTTCCAAATCCCACGGGTCGCCCAACAACATGCGTTGGCCGAAATGAGGCCAGTCGTTCGGAACCTTGATCCGGCCGGAGGTCACGAACGGCCGCAGGTAGAGCGTGACCGGCTGGCTTCCCGTCACGACCTCATCGACATTGCGGTTGAGCAGCGTCTGCTTGTCCCGCCACGTAGCGCGGTAGTCTTTCACACCGATCATGGGCGCAGCGCCCATCACGAGGAACACAAGCGTGAGAGGCACGCCGGTCAATCCATCCGGGTTCTTCGGAATCAGATCGTAAATGTAGGAAAGGAAGGTCGCTAAAAGCAACCACACGGCTGCAACACCGGCCAGAGTCTCGCTGGCCAGGAATGGCGCCTGTCCATGCCACTTTGCCATGGTTGCCCCCCGTTTCCCGCGAACAAGGGTAATTGGCGAACCGTAGCGGCGCAACCAGCGTGGTCAGAGCATCGCCGGGATCACCCGGTCCGGCGGTTTGTGGCCGTCGGCGAAGGTCTTGATGTTGATGATCACCTTCTCGCCCATGTCGATGCGGCCTTCGATCGTGGCGGAGGACATGTGGGGGAGGAGCACGACGTTGCGCAGCGCCTTGAGGCGGGGGTTCACGTTGGGCTCGTTCTCGAACACGTCGAGGCCGGCGCCGGCGATGTCGCCGGCTTCGAGGGCGCGGATCAGGGCGGCTTCGTCGATCACCTCGCCTCTCGCGGTGTTCACCAGATAGGCGTCGGGCTTCATCAGCTTGATGCGGCGGGCGCTGATCAGGTGGAAGGTGGCAGGCGTGTGCGGGCAGTTGACCGACACGATGTCCATGCGCGCGAGCATCTGGTCGAGGCTGTCCCAGTAGGTTGCCTCAAGTTCTTCTGCGACCTGCGGACGGATCGGCTTGCGGTTGTGGTAGTGGATCTGGAGGCCGAAGGCGCGGGCGCGGCGGGCGACAGCGGTGCCGATGCGGCCCATGCCGATGATGCCGAGGCGCTTGCCGTAGATGCGTCGCCCGAGCATCCAGGTCGGCGACCAGCCGGTGAACTGGCCCGACTGCATGGCGGCGACGCCATCGACGATGCGGCGCGGCACGGCGAGGATCAGGGCCATCGTCATGTCGGCTGTGTCTTCGGTGAGGACGCCGGGCGTGTTGGTGACCGTTATGCCCCTCGAAACACACGCCTGCACGTCGATATTGTTCACGCCGACGCCGAACTGGGCGATCAGGCGGAGGCGGTCGCTGGCGCGGGCGAGCATGCGACCGTCGATCCGGTCCGTGATGGTGGGAACGAGCACGTCGCAGCGGGAGGCGGCCTCGGCCAGCTGCTCGATCGTCATCGGGGTGTCGGTGGCGTTGAGTTCGATGTCGAAAAGCTCGCTCATCCGGGTCTCGACCGGCTCGGGCAGCCGGCGTGTCACAATGACTTTGAGTTTGGGGCGTGACGTCGGCATGGGCTGGACCGTTTCCTCTGGTCTTTGGGCCGCGCGATAGCGCCACGCGAGGCCGACCGCAACCGGTCTATCAAAGCATGGGCGCAGGGCCAACCACGACGGCCCGGTCAAAGCTAATGCAGCATTCACCGAATTTCGGACACGTGGTTAAGCGGGCTTTCACAACACCGTGCTTCTCATGACGCCTGATTTTCCAGCACGAAGGCAGTTGCGCCATGAGCCAGAACCGCCGCCGCCCTCCCCTTGCTCTCGCCGCCGCACAACAGTTCGCCGCCGCGTCCGCTGTGGTGATCGGCGCCGCTTTTCTGCTGGCGTCCCCCGCCCTGGCGCAGGAGACGCTGGCGCCGGGCAGCTTCAAGGCATTTGCCGCGGACGGCATGGAAGCGCGGGTCAGCGACTTTTCGGGGCAGACCGTGCCGCGCTATGCAAGCTTACGCTACGACGAGGTCAATGGCCGCGCGGGGCCGAGCCCCGACTATCCGGTGCGCTGGACCTATGAGCGGGCGGGGCTGCCGGTGGTGGTCATCCGTGAGAGCAAGGACTGGCGGATGATCCGCGATCCGATGGGCGACGAGGTGTGGATCAACCAGAGCCAGCTGGCGGCCAAACGCACTGCGATCACCACGCATGCCGGCGTGATCTATCGCGACCCGCGCACAGATGCGCCGAAAGTCGCGCGTTTTGGCGCTGGCGCCGTGGTGTCCCTTGGGGATTGCGGACAGATCTGGTGCCGGGTCGAGGGCGACGGGCGCAAGGGGTGGGTCGAAAAGATTGACCTCTGGGGCGCTGACACGCTGAAAGCCGCGCCCGGAAAACCTTAGGTTTTTCCGCTTAAGGACCGCAGAAGCCGCCGCTTGGCCGCCCGACCCTCGCGTGTTAACGGGCCTCTCCCCTGTCAGCCGAGACATGTGTGTCAGGCAAGACGGGGGCGGAGCGGCCCATGACGCAAGACATCACGCCTCCCCACACGCCGAAGAGCGCGTACAGCTACGAGGACCTGCTGAAGAGCAGCCAGGGCGACCTGTTCGGACCGGGCAATGCGCGGCTGCCGGCGCCGCCCATGCTGATGCTGGACCGCATAACCGAGATTACGCGCGATGGCGGGACACACAAACGCGGTCACATCGTTGCCGAACTCGATATCAATCCCGATCTATGGTTCTTCAAATGCCATTTTCCGGGCGATCCCGTGATGCCGGGATGCCTGGGACTGGACGCAATGTGGCAGCTGGTCGGGTTCTGGCTCGGCTGGTCGGGTTCGCTCGGCAAGGGTCGCGCACTGGGCGTCGGCGAGTGCAAGTTCACCGGACAGGTGACGCCGGACAAGAAGCTGGTGCGTTACGAGATCGATATCCGGCGCGCGATCCGCGCCAACCTGACCATGGGCATTGCTGACGGATGCGTGTTTCTCGACGGCGAAAAAATCTACGCCGCCAAGGACATGAAAGTTGGCTTGATGAAGATGGGCGGGTAGCGTCCCGCCTGACGGACTGACTTGGAATCGCCCTGCAAGGGCATTCAGGGAGAGACAAACAGATGGCCGCTGTAGGCCCCGATCTGCGCAGGGTGGTGATCACCGGCATGGGCATCGTCTCGTCCATTGGCGACACGATCAAGGACGTGACCGAGAGCCTGAAGAGCGGCCGGTCGGGCATCAGCTTTGCGCCCGAATACGCCGAGCACGGATTCAAGTCGCAGGTGCACGGCAAGCCAAACGCGATGCCGGAAGACCATGTCGACAAGCGGGCCATGCGCTTCATGGGCGATGGCGCCGGCTGGTGCCACATGTCGATGACGCAGGCGATTGCGGACGCAGGCCTCGACGAGACGATCATCTCCAACCCGCGGACCGGGCTCATCGTCGGAACCGGCGGACCGTCCACGCGGGCCATCGTGGCCGCTATCGATTCGACCCGGGAAAAGGGCTCGCCGCGCCGGATCGGGCCGTTCGCCGTGCCGAAGGCGATGTCGTCGACCGCGTCGGCGACGCTGTCCACGCTGTTCAAGATTCTCGGCGTGAACTATTCGATCTCGTCGGCCTGCACGACATCGCTGCATTGCGTTGGCGCGGCGAGCGAGCAGATCCAGTGGGGCAAGCAGGACGTGATGTTCGCCGGCGGCGGCGAGGAACTCGACTGGACATTGTCCTGCCTGTTCGACGGGCTGGGCGCGATGTCGTCCAAGTACAATGCCGAGCCGCACCGCGCCTCGCGCGCCTATGATGCGGATCGCGATGGGTTCGTCATCGCGGGCGGCGCCGGCATGGTGGTGCTGGAGGAATACGAGCACGCCAAGCGCCGTGGGGCGACGATCTATGGCGAGGTGGCCGGCTATGGCGCGACGTCCGATGGCTACGACATGGTCGCGCCGTCGGGCGAAGGCGCTGCCCGCGCGATGCGGCTGGCCATGGCGCAGGCCGGACGCGCGCCGGACTATCTCAACCCGCACGCCACATCGACGCCGGTGGGCGACGTGAAGGAGCTGGAGGCCGTGCGCGAGGTCTTCGGGCAGGAGGCCGCCGACCAGCCGATGATCTCGGCGACCAAGTCGATGACCGGCCACTGCCTGGGCGGCGCCGGGGTGCAGGAGCTGATCTACTCGCTGATCATGATGAAGGAGCGTTTTGTTGCGCCTTCCATCAACATCGACAAGCTCGACCCCCTCGCCTACGGCGTCAACATCATCCGCGAGGCGCGCGAGGCCGTCATCAAGATGGTGATGTCGAACTCGTTCGGGTTTGGGGGCACGAACGGGTCGATCGCGGTGGCGAAGGTTTAGGGACGGCTGCGGCGTTCCCTCGCGACCATCATTTGCTCAATACCCAGCGGCGTGCCCGTCTTTGCGGTGGTCGGAGCCTGCTCGATAGACCGGGAGCGTGGCCGCTTTTCCTGGCTCTTCGGCCACGGCGCCGGGCGGCTGCACGAGAATGCCCTGGAAGCCGCCCATGACACTGCTGTCCGGAGGCGCAATGTCGTGGCCCATGGCGGCAAGGCTCTCGCCGACGAGGTCGAACAGGCTGTTTTCCAGGATAAGCCGGTTGGGAACCTGCCTGTGCCGGAAGCGGGCCATGTCCGTCGCCATCTGAAGATTGGCGCCCAGGTCGAAAATATCGACCAGCACCTGGGCGTGACCCTGCGCCTGCATGTCTCCGCCCATCAGAAGCACCGACATGAGGGGCGAGCGGCCGTTCATGACGAAGCCGGCCGAGAGCGTGTTGTATGGGCGTTTGCGCGGCGCGATGACATTGGGCGACGCCGGATCGAGGCTGAACAGAGCGCCTCGATTGTGCAGGACGAAGCCGTAACCGGGCACGGTCAAGCCAGAACCGAAGCTGTCGAAGTTCGATTGCACCCAGGCGACCATGTTGCCGTGCCTGTCGGCGGTGGATAGCACGATGGTGTCGCCGCCATCCGCAACCTGGCCTCGCGGCCCGGTGCGCGACGCCCGGGCCGGATCGACCTGGCCGCAGAGCGAGCGCGCATGAGCTTTCGATGTCAGCTCGTCCAGCGGAACTTCAGCAAAGCGCGGGTCGGCGTTGAACCGGATCAAGTCCGCATAGGCGAGCTTCTTGGCTTCAATCATGAAGTGCCAGTACGCGGGGCTACGCGGCCCGAGCGTCGCCAGCGTCTGTCCCGGCGCCCAAACCGGAACGCAGACTTCAAGCACGTTGAGCATCTCTAAAGCCGCCCATGCCTGGGAAGGGGGCGGGAGTTCGTAGACGTCGTGGCCATGATAGGTCGTGCGCGCCAGGTCGACCCATTCGCCCTTGTAGGCGGCTAGATCCGCCAGGGTCATCGTTCCGCCGACGGCGTTCGACTTGGCGATCATGGCCTTGGCGACCGGGCCTTTGTAGAACGCCGTGGCGCCGCCCGCCTGCATCAGGCGAAACGTCTTCGCGAGGTCGGGATTGCGATAGATCTGGCCGGTCACGGGCGGCTTGCCGTTGATGTACCAGGTCGCCACGGAGTCGGGATCCAGGCTGCTGCAGCATTGGCGGAGCGGCAGAGCCATGGGCAGGCGCCAATCGTGCGCGATACGCTGGGAGACCGGAAAGCCGTCCTCCGCATAGGCGACGGCGGGCGCGAGCACCGTGCGAAGGGTCTTGGTCCCGAACCTCTTGAGGACCGCCTCCCAGCCCCACGCGGCGCCTGGCACCGTGACCGGCAGGATTCCGCCTTGCGGCATGCCCGAGCCGGCGCCCCAATTGGCGGGATCGGCGACGTAGCCCAGCTCCGCCAGGCGGGCGAGTGTTGCGCCGGACGGCGCGACGCCGCTTGCGTCGAGCGCGTAGAGCTTGCGTTCCCGAGCGACATAGACGATCGCAAACAGGTCTCCCGCGATACCGACATTCATCGGTTCGACGACACTGAGCACGGCCGCCGCCGCTACCGCCGCATCCACGGCGTTGCCGCCTTCGCGCAGGATCTGCAGGCCGGCCTCGGTGGCGAGCGGCTGACTCGTCGCAACCATCCCGTTCTGGGCGAGGACCTCGGCGCGCGTTTGCAACGCCCAGCCTTCGGCGCGGTCGCCTCGCAGGGCCAGACAGGCGGGCGGCTTCTCTTGCTCCTCACAGCTGGTCAGGAGCGGGGGGCTCTGAGCCCCGGCTGGCGCCGCGCATGCCAGCGCCAATCCCAGAATCAACGCTGCGTGCTTCATGCCGCCCTCCGATTTCGCTAATCGTGATGTCCCAGCATGTCGATGGCAAGCAATTCCGCGATGGGTCCGTTCAGTCTCTGGATCGCCTCCACGGCCAGCGCGAAGGTCAGGCGTGTCCGCAAGCTTGACGCCCCTGCCAGCCTCCCCTACCCCGCGACCTTCAGCGAACAGGAGCCGGTCATGTCCAAATGGTCCTTCCCCACTGGCGACCTGATGAAGGGCAAGCGCGGTGTCGTGATGGGCGTCGCCAACGACAGCTCCATCGCCTGGGGCATCGCGCAACAGCTGGCGGCGCAGGGGGCGGAGATCGCCTTCACCTATCAGGGCGAGAACCTGGAGCGCCGCGTGCGGCCGCTGGTGGAATCGATCGGCATGGACACGATGATCTCCGCCGACGTGACGGATGACGCTAGCATGGACGCGGCGTTCGCAGAGGTGAAAGCCAAGTGGGGCAAGATCGATTTTCTCGTCCACTCCATCGCGTTCGCGGGCAAAGAGGAGCTGCAGGGCTCGATGGTAGCGAACACGACGCGTGAGGGTTTTCGGCGCGCGATGGACATTTCGGTCTACTCCTTCATCGACTGCGCGCGGCGGGCGTCCGAGATCATGCCGCCAAGAGAGGAAGGCGGCGGGTCGATCGTCTGCATGACGTATCTCGGCGCCGAACGCACCGTGCCGTCCTACAATGTGATGGGCGTGGCCAAGGCGGCGCTGGAAGCCTCGACGCGCTATGCGGCGCGTGATCTCGGAGCAAAAGGCATCCGGGTGAATGCAATTTCAGCTGGCGCGATGCGGACGCTGTCGCTGGCGGGCATTCGCGGCGGCAAGGGCCTGATGAGCACGGGGCGCGACTGGTCCCTGCTGAAGGAAGACACATCGATGGAAGGCGTGGCGGGGTGCGCCCTCTATCTGCTGTCGCCGATCGGACGGTCGATCACGGGCGAAGTGGTGCACGTGGATGCCGGCTTCCATGTGGTGGGCGTGCCGGACATTCAGGAAAGCAGCGCGGCCACCTGACGGAAGTCAGGCCGGCACAACGCTACAGGCTATCAGGTCGGCGGGGTGTTTCGGGCGGCAATGGCAGCGTTGTCGGAGGCACGACTTCGCCTTGGGTTACGGCGGGCCGGTTGTCCGGGCTGACCTGCTGCGCGCTCAGCGCCAGCATCACCGTGTAGGCGAGCACGACGAGCGCGATGCCAACGATCAGCACCCAGATCATGCCTTTGACTTCCTGGCCCTGGCGCGCCTTTTCGGGGCCGAGTTTGGCTGCGGCGTCGCCGGGATTGTCCGGGTTGTAGCGAGGTTCGGCCATGACGTGTCCTCCATGCCGGCGAACCGGCGTGGAAATGGAACACATGGTATCGTGACAGGTTCCCGCTGCGCTTCCGCGAGCGTCATGCCCCTGGTTCAGGCGGCAACGCCCAGCTTCTGCAGCTGTACCCACACAGGGGCGACGAGGCGGTCGATGGAGTCTTCATCGGCGGGGGTGTCGCGGTTGGGCGGGGCAGCCTCGCAGGCGACGACGATGTCGCAGTAATGGCGCGCCGGATCGATGAAGCGCGTCTGCGCCGGGCGGACGAAGCGCAGGTATTGCTGGATCACGCTTTCGGCGCTGCGGCCGCGCTCGGCCTCATCGCGGCGGATGCGGCGGATCAGGCGCAGGTCTGCGGGCGCATCGACAAAGACGGTGAGATCGAAGAGCCCGACGAAGGTGAGGTCCGAGAGGACGTGGATGCCCTCGACGATGACGACGGGCCGTGATTCGACCAGCTTCACCGCGCCTGGTTTCCGGTCATGCGTCGGGAAATCGTAGACCGGCTGCTCGACTGTTTCCCCGCGCTTCAGCGCCTCAATGTCGCGGCGCAAGTGCGCCATGTCCTTGTTGGCGGGGTCGTCGAAATCGAATGTGCGTTCGAGTTCGGCATGCGACATGCGGAGCGCCGCTTCGCCATAGTGGGCGCGGCCGAAATAGTAATTGTCCTCCGTCACCAGCTGGCAGCGGTCTGGCCCGAGGCGGGCGTGCAGCGCGCGGGCGAGCGTGGTCTTGCCCGAACCGGAGCCGCCCGTCACGGCGATCATGAAGGCGGCGGCGGCCATGGGAGATCAGTCCTCGTCTCTGCGGTCGAGGTCGCGGCGCACGCGTTCGGAGGCGAGTAGCTGGTCGATCCGGCGCGCCTCGTCATAGCTGTCGTCGGAGATGAAGCGGAGGATCGGCGTGAAGCGCATGTCGATCTCGCGGCTGAGGCGGCCGCGCAGGAAACCCGCGACGCGGTTCAGCGCCTCGACCGTCTTGGCCATGTCCTCGCCGCCGAGCGGGGCGGAGAAGGCTGTGGCGTTCTTGAGGTCGGGCGAGATGCGGACTTCGGTGATGGTGATCGACTTGCTGTGCAGGGCCGGGTCGTCGAACTCCTCGCGGGCGAGGATATCGGTCAGCGCGTGGCGGATAAGCTCGCCGGCGCGGAGCTGTCTCTGGGTTGGCGGTTTCATTGGGCTGTCAAAGAGCCCGCAAGCCGTGATGTCAAGCTGGCGTCTGCGCGCTGGCGGGGATCAATGCGGGATCGGGGCCGCACGGCCTGCAACCCGGAGGAATGCAGCCGCTCGCCAGATCAGTGCGGCCGGGCGCCGTTGGCCCCAAGCGGTCATTGGGAATCGCATGTCGCCGTGCGTCTACTTCGGAACGCCAGCCTTCAGCGTCGCACATACTGACGCATCCTCGGTTGCGCAGAAATCGGGGAGCTTGCCTGTGGTCCTCCAGTACTCCAGGAGGCCGAGCCTGGTCGCCAAGCTCTCGAACCGTTCGTCGAGCCGCGCCTCGCGTGTGGACGGCAGAAACAGGAACACCAGCTCGCCAAGCGGAAGGCGGGGAATGTCGACGGCGAAGGCGGCGTCGAGATCGCCTGCATATGAATAAAGGCCGAAAGCCACATCGGCCCGAAAGGCGGCGCCGGGGTCGCAGCCCAGCTTGCTGTTCTTTTTCTTACCCGGAGTGTTGCGGAGAATGCGTGCGGCGGTGGCGGCGATGCGTGCGCAGTTGACTTGGTCCGCGAAAATGCTCTCCGGCGCCGCCGCGATGATCGCATCGATGCTTTCCTCGCTGTCCAGCGGAAGCGTGCCGTAGAGCGCGTGCCAGGCTATATTGAACTGCGAGACGCTCAGCAGGCGGTCAAGAATCTTCCGCCCTTCAACCGGCAGCGCGCCGCTCGCAGCCATCGTCTTCGCAAGATAGGTTTGCTTGAGCGGAGAGAGCGGATCGGTCCCCGCAGAGATCTGCATCGGAACCACGGAATCCTTCACTCGGCCGACCTCGCGCAGGAAGGCCGCGTAGAAGTAGTTCATCCAGCTGTCGTCTGGCCAGCGCGCCAGCCCCTCCAGCAGGATGCTCTCGCCTTCCGCCAGGTTTGGGGAATTCCACATCGCAATAGTAGCGCGGCCGCGATAGGCCTCCGCCGATTCCGGCGACGCCGCCTCAACGCGGGCCAGGGCCGCCTTTGCCTCCTCGAAAAGCTTTGGCGAATCTGCGCCGGGCACCACACGGGAGGCGTTGATCATCGAGATCAGGGAGATCTGGATCGGTGCAGATTCCGGGGCCCGCGCCGCGAGTTCGCGCCAGACCGCGGGATTGCCTTGAGTCCGGAGCGTGACGTTCTCGCACGCGCCGGGCATGAGACGCACGGTTGCCAGGTCATCCTTCGCCAGAGTTGAACGGAAACCGCCCGTGCATTTCGCCACCTGCACGGCGCGGTAGGCCGCGCGTTCGGCAAGTAGGGACGGATTGTCCGCCGGGGCCTCGACTACAATTGGCCACAAGGTTGTCTTGCTCGGCACGTCGACGAGCTGCACCGACGCCGTCAGCTTGCCGCCCTCGACCCTGTGGATTTCACCTGTCAGCGCATACTGGGCGCCCAGCGCAGCTGCCTTTGAAAGTCGTTCATTCGCGGTCGTGCCGACGGTTTCGCCTTGCGGCGCCGTATCCATCCGCTCCGACGTGAGTGTCTTGAACATCGTGTCGGTCGCAACCGCTGCGGCCTGTTCCAGGTCCGGCGCACTGTCGAAACCAAAGAAGGCAAAGCGCTGGTTGACGGCCCGCGCCTTTGGCAGCGTCAGGTACGCCCCGACGCCAGCCACGACCGCCAGCACCAGCGCGCCGCCCGCAGCGAACAGCCCGACCCGCCCCCGCTTCTTCGGCGTCGCCTTTGTCTCGCCGGTACCGCGGTCGAATGGCAACATGGCCGGGTCTTCCTTGCCCGACTTCACCAGCGCCGCGAGCGATCGCGCCAGCTCGCCGAGCTTGGCTTCCGTCTCGTCGAACGCATTGATCCAGTTGCGCCCTGCCAGCTCATAGAGGAACGCGCCCTCCGGCTGGATGTCCTCAATGCGCACCGGCACAACTAGCTTCTTCGAGAACGTCGCCGCCGCTAGCTCCTTGGTGATGTCGTCGGACGCCGCCGCGGCGCGCGAGAACAACAGCACGAAGATCCGCGCGTTCTGCAACGCCTTGGCGGTCGCCGTCCGCCAGTCCTCGCCGGCGCCGACATGGGCGTCGTACCACGCCTCGACGCCTAGCTCTTTCAAGCGGTTGTAAAGCAGCCGCGCTTGCGGCTCGTCGGCGCGGCGGTAGCTGATGAATATCTCGCCGGACATCGCGTCCCCCGGTTCTTACCCATTCAAGACGATAACATTCCCGATCTCGATAGGCGATGGCGGCCGGGACAACGTTCGTCCCCAACGTAAACGCGTCCGATTTTAGGCTCGACTGTCTGAGATTGCCGCCGTTTCTCAGCGGGCGCGGCTAGAGCATCGGGCGGATAACCTGAATCGATATTTGCGTTAGGGACGAATTGTGATTCACCGTTCTTGGAGGTGGATCATGGGCAAAGCTTGTTCGGCCGACCTGCGGGAGCGGCTGGTACGCGAGGTTGAGGCCGGA
>JANOKS010000047.1:0-47420 GCA_031419455.1 Alphaproteobacteria bacterium | reverse complement strand
ACCGGACGCGACTCGCCGCGCTGGAAGCAGAACGGCCGACCAAGATCGGACGCAACGACCCGTGCCCGTGCGGATCGGGCAAGAAATACAAGAAATGCTGTCTACAAGCCCAAAGCCAGTGAGCCGCTCGCACCGCTTACGGTCAGGACGAGGTCGATGCCCACAGTCTTCCGGATGATCGCCAGCGCCTCCACACCGTTGGAAGCTTCGAGAACGCGATGGCCCAGTTCTTCGAGCATGGCGACTGTGTTCATCTGGATCAACGCGTCGTCATCGACGGCCAGCACGAGCAATGACTCAGGGGACTGCTCCTCGCCTGTGCCGGTCATGGCGTCCTTCGCAGTTCCATCATCGTCGGGTATCCCCTCGCCCACAAGCAGGCAGGCTGTAGCGAGTTCAACGCCACTCGCAACTAACTTAGATCAAGCGGCACATTGGCAAGCCCTGCAAACAATGATCCCGCCGGTTGCCCGGCGGGATCATTCTCTTGCCTGCTTTATCGGCCTACTGGCCGGTGACGTTGTCGAGCATCGCTTTCGCGCCCGCATCTGGCTTGACGGCCGGGGCGGCGGCGGCAGGCGCAGCGCCGGGGCGGCTGCGCATCTGCTGCATCATGTTCATGGCGGTGGTCCATTCGGCCATGTTCAGCGTGCCGTTCTTGTTGGCGTCGACCATGCCGATATAGCCCTTCAGCGCGCCGAACCGCGGATCGTTGCGGAGTTCGGCGCTCGCGATCTCGCCATTGCGATCGTCGTCGAAGGCGCCGAACACGACGGAGGATTGCAGCTCCTTCATCAGGTCATCGCGGCGATTGGCGACCGTCTCGTTCTTGAAGCGGAAGCGCATGAAGGTGAACAGCATCTCTTCCGAGGTCTGTTCGCCGAACGTGACCTTGTGTTTCGGATCGGGGTTGGACGGATTGTTCTCCGAGTTGTCGAACACGTAGTCCGCGATCATCAGCGAGCCCTTCGGCACCTGGAGCATCGGCTCGAAATGGTATTCACGCTGCCAGCCGAAGTCATAGCGCGGCTGGTTGAGCAGCACTTCCTCGCGGCCATCCGGGTAGCGGATCGTCAGCTTGGTGGAGTAGCAGCGCGAGTGGCAGTGCGGCTGCGTGCCGAAGATCTCGGCGTCGTCCGGGAAGATGAGATAGGCCGTCTCGCGGTGGCGCGAGGCGCCGGCCGGGATCTCGAGCGAGAAGTCAGTGACGCTCGTTTGACGCAGGATCTTGGTGGGGGCTTCCTTGTAGAAGTAGTACCCGACCTTCGTCTTGTCGGTCATCTTCTTGCCGTTGGTCGTGTAGTGCATCTGGTAGGCGTAGGAGCCGCCCGGCGCGATATAGATGCCGGTGTCGTTGGGCGTCATGTTGGCTTCGCCGCCCGGGCCGTAGCCGCCCAGCGCGGTGTTCCACGAGAATCCTTTTCCGTCCGCGCGCACGTCCGGAATCCATCCCGCGAGCGCATGGTGGACGGCCGGTGAAGCGCTGGACCAGGCGGTGGCTTTCAGCCATTTGCCTTCGGTCAGGTTCGAGGCGACCGAGGCCTCCTGGTAGTCGATGATGCCGCTTGCGGGCACTTCAAAGGCGGGAATTTCAACGATGGCGTCGGGCTGGCCCAGCGGCCATTCCGGCGGCACGTATTTCTTCTCGGCAAGCGGATCGCCGCCATCGCCGCGCGGGGCGCCAGCCTCGACCCAGTTGATCACGGTCTTGATCTGGTCATTCGACAGCAGCATGTCGTTGCCCCAGTTGCCCCAATGTGAATCGGAGTGGAACGGAGGCATGCGCTTGGTGCGCAGCGACTCGCGGATCATCGGCGCCATCGTCTTGACGGTCTGGTAGCTGTCCATCGGGAACGGACCCATCCCGCCTTCGGTGTGGCAGACGACGCACTTGGCCTGCAGCACCGGGGCTACATCCTTGGCGTAGGAGATGTTCTTCCACTGCGGCGCCTTCGCGCGGTCCGGGAAGGCGATCGCCTTGCCCTTCACCGAGACTTCCGTGACTTTGGGCGCGTTTCCGACCAGCAGCGCGTCCAGCGCAGCGGCGACGCTGGCGTTCTTGGTGGTCTTCTCGGCGAGCGATTCCACGACCGGGCCGTGATAAGCGACTGTCCAGGTTTTCGGATTGATGACGAAGGCTTCGCCCGTCTTGGTCACGCCGAGCGAGCGGCCGACGAGTTGGAGGCTGTCCGCGAGCATGGGCACGCCGAGGTGCGCGGCTTCGTGAATGATCTCGTCGCGGCTGTCTTCCAGCGAGGAGTTCAGCATCACGAAGTGAACGCCCTTTGCCTCGTAGGCGGTCTTCAGCTTGGCGAGTTCAGCGGCGGATGTCTTGGTCGTGGCGTCGCCCAGAGCGCCAGAAACGATGACCACGGCGGGGGCGTTCCTGAAGTAGAACAGCTCATGACCCATGCCGTTCTGGTCGGGCAGCATGAAGTTGTCGACGCGGGTTCCGGTGAGCTTGACGCTCTCGGGCGCGGCGGTTGCGCTGAGCGCGATCACGGAGGCGGCTCCGGCGAGCCCAAGGGCAAAGAAGCCGAGCTTGTGCGAACGCTTCATGTTCATCTCTCCATGTGCGCGGATCAGGTGCAGCGCAGGTGGCGCGGATAGTGACCGCACTTGCCCCGCACGGCAACGGGGGCGCCGCTAGGGCGCCTATTCGCGTAAAGCAGAAAAATCTTCACGTTGCCGGGAGGTACGCCCGGGTTTCCCTTCAGCGCACAAGGCCAAAACCGGCGTCCGCGAACGCCTTGCGTGCAGGTTCCGAAGCGAGAAAGGCGAGGAACGCTGCGCCCGGCCCGTCGGCTTTTCCAGTCAGCAACGCCGCAGGATAGGTGATCGGCGTGTGCGACTCCGCTGGGAAGACGCCAACGACCTGCACGGCATCGCCGGCAGCCGCGGCGTCGGTTGCATACACAATCCCGGCGGCGGCATCCCCCGTCTCCACGAATCGCAGCGCAGCGCGAACGTTCTCCGCCCGGGCGACGCTCGATGCTACCGCATCCCACGCGCCGAAATGCGTCAGCGCCTCGCGCGCATATTTGCCAGCGGGTACGGATTCAGGATCAGCCAGTGCAAGCTTCCCGCCCTTGAGCGCGCCGGCCAGGTCCATGCCGCTCGCGATTTCAAGCGCGATCGGCGCACCGGCCGGAGCAACGAGCACGAGTTTATTGGTCAGCAGCGTCGTCCGGGCGCCAGGATCGATCAGCGATTTCTCCGCCGCGTAGTCCATCCAGTCCTCATCCGCGGAAATGAAAATGTCGCCTTGCGCGCCCTGCTCCAGTTGTTTCGCCAATGCGGAACTGCCCGCGAAACTGAAACGCGGCTCGGGATGGCCCTCGGCCGCATAGAGATCGCCGACCGTTTGCAGCACGTCGGTGAGGCTGGCGGCAGCGAAGACGACCGGAGAGGCTTTCTGGCCGGCCGGCGTCGGGGCGGGCTGGCCACAGGACGCAAGCAGCAGCGCAACCAGCGAGGCCAATACAGATTTCATGATGCGACCTCTAGAGCGCGTGCGCCTTCACCACCGCCCAGGCCTGCTTTCCTTCCTCCAGCTGGAGATCGGCCAGCGCTTCGGGCGTTATACGCGACAGAATATAGCCCGCTTCCGTCGCAAGTGAAACCAGTACGCCGCGTTCGTTTTCCCGGGTGATGGACGTGACCCTCCCTTGCCAGACATGCCGGGCGGAGATTCCCCGCGGCTGCTCGGACGCCAGCAGCACGCTGTCGGCCCTCACCCACACAGCCTCGACCGCGCCGCCAGAGATAGCAGACGCCGGCACGCGCGCGCCGAGATCACGGCGGTCGAGCAGGCTCGCAAATTCGGCGCGCGCCATGACATCTGCCGCGGCGCCATAGGCGATCACGCGCCCCTCGCGCATGGCGATGACGTCGTTCGCCATCTCGGCGGCGTCGTCGATGTGATGGGTGACGACCACCATCGGCAGACTCTGCTCCTTCGACAACTCGCGAAGCAGACCGAGGAAGTCGCGGCGACGGCGCCCGTCGAGCGCAGCGAAAGGTTCGTCGAGCAGTAGCAACTCGGGCGCTGACCCGATGGCGCGGGCCAACGCGACGCGGCTGCGCTCACCGCCGGAAAGGTTGCGGACGGGCCGTTCTAGCAGGTCCTCGAAGTCAAGACGCCGCGCGATCTCGATGACGATCGGTGCGTTGCGCGCAGCCGGGCGGCGATGCTCGGCATACTCCAGATTGCCGCGCACGCTTAGATGAGGAAACAGGCGCGCGTCCTGGAAGACAAGACCCACCCCACGCTCATGCGTTGGCACGCGAACCCTGGCGCTCACATCATCGAGCACGCGGTCATCAAGGCTCACACGCCCGGCCTCAAGCCGATGCAGTCCGGCAATCGCCGCGAGCAGACTCGACTTGCCCGCGCCGGACGGACCGAAAACCACGGTGACGCCGGTCGCCGCCACCTCCAGATCGGCGTCGAGCCTGAACCCGCCCCTGCGGACGATAACCTCGCGCAATCTGAGCGTCACGCCTCCAGCCTCCGGCGCGCCCAGCGCTGCAGCATCTCGGCGAGCACGAGGCCGGTGATGGCGGCGGTGAGCGAGATCAGGGCGAGACGAAAGGCTGCATCGTCGCGACCGGGCGTATTGAGCGCGGCGTTGATCGCGAGCGGCAGTGTCTGCGTCTCGCCTTCGACGTTCGATGCGAATGTGATCACCGCGCCGAATTCGCCTAGACCCGCGGCGAACGCGGTCACGGCCCCCGCAAGCACGCCAGGCCATGCGAGCGGCAGCGTCATCGACCAGAAGCGATCCCACGGCCCAGCGCGCAGCACGGACGCAGCCTCGAACAGGCCGGGGTCGGTCGCTTCAAACGAAAGCCGGATCGCGCGCACCATCAGCGGGAACGCCATTACGGCTGTTGCGATGGCGGCGCCCTCTGCGCTGAAAGCGAGCTGGACGCCGAAGCTGGATTTCAGCCAAGCGCCAAGCGGGCTCTGCGCGCCCAGACCCAGCAACAGGAGGTAACCTACGAGGACGGGCGGCAGGACAAGCGGCAGGTGAGCAATCGTGTCGATGACCGATTTGCCGGGGAAACCCGGTCGCGACAACGCCCATGCGAATGCTATCGCGATTGGCATCGAGAACAGCACGGCGCGCCCGGCAACGCCGAGGCTGGTCGACAGGATCTGCAGCTCCTCTGGCGTCAGCATGGCGGGCACCATGTCGCGGGTGGCTGGCGCCCTCAAGACAATAGTTCCTGTCGCGATGCCGCGATTCCCCGCCCAAGCGAGGATAGGCGTGCGAGGCTGGTCAACGCACATGGAAACTGCTTGAAGCGCCGCGATGAAACCGCCGCCCACGACACTCACGATCCTGCGCCTCGGCGCGCAGGGCGACGGCGTAGCGGAGCATGAGGGACAGCAGGTCTTCGTGCCGTTTGCGCTGCCGGGCGAAGTTGTCGAGGCCGAAGTTGATGGCGATCGCGCGCGCGTGGTGTCGATCATCACGCCCGATCCGGCGCGCGTGCCGGCGCGATGCAGCCATTATGGTGAATGCGGCGGGTGTTCGCTGCAGCATCTGCCGTCCGATCGCTACCTGAAGCTGAAACGGGACCTAATCGCGACGGCGCTTTCCTTTCAGGGGATCGACACGCCAGTAGAGGAAGTCGTGCAGGTTCCGCCCGCCACGCGGCGCCGTGCGGTGTTCGCGGCTCACCGGCACGGCGCGGAAATCGTCGTCGGATTCCACGGCAAGCGCAGCCACCACATTGTCGGCATACGCGACTGCGCCGTGCTGACGCCCGGACTTGTGGCCCTGATCCCGCAGCTTGCGCCGCTTGCTGCAATCCTGGCGCCCCAGAAGGATGCGCTGACAATCACCGCGACGGAGACGCTGACCGGCTTCGACGTCACCGTGGCTGGCGCGCCGAAGGGAGTCTCGGCTGATGTGCGTAGAGCTGCCGCGCAGACTGCGGAGCAGATCGGCCTGGCGCGGCTTTCAATCAATGGCGTGGTCGAGATGGAGCGCACGGCGTCTCTGCTGCGCTTCGGCAATTCGGAAGTGACGCCGCCGCCGGGGGGCTTTCTGCAGGCATGTCGCGTGTCGGAAGCGGCGATGCTGGCGCTTGTGCACGAGGCGGTCGCGGGTGCGGAGCACATTGTCGACCTCTTCGCCGGCGCGGGCACATTCACCCTGCCCCTCGCTGCGGATGCGGCGGTGCATGCCGTTGAAGGGGAGGAAGCATCCATCAAGGCGCTCGGGCGTGCCGCGAAGAAAACCGCGGGCATCAAGCCGGTGACGACCGAAGTGCGCGACCTGTTCCGAAACCCGCTCGACTGGAAGGACCTCAAGCGCTTCGACGCCGCTGTAATCGACCCCCCACGGGCTGGCGCGGAAGCGCAAACGCGCGAGCTTGCAACGTCCAGCGCCAAGCGCATCGCCATGGTTTCGTGCAACGCGACGACCTTTGCGCGCGATCTCAGGATTCTGACCGCAGCAGGCTGGCGCGTGATCCGCATCACGCCTGTGGACCAGTTCATCTGGTCGCCGCATATCGAAATCGTCGCGGCTCTGGAGCGTGCATGAACCCGTCGTTGATCCTTCTCGCGTTCGGGCTTGCGGCAGACGCCTTCGCCGTGTCGATCACCCAGGGCGCCGCCGCGAAGACACATCCCATGCGGGCCGCGCTGGTGCTTGCCGGCGCGTTCGGGCTGGCTCAGGCCGTTGCGCCTCTGCTGGGATGGATGCTCGGCCAGACCTTCGCGGGCCACATCGAGCACTGGGACCACTGGGTTGCATTCGGCCTTCTTGGTATAATCGGCGCGAAGATGATCCGCGACGGCCTCCAGCCTCCTGAGGAAGAGGAAGAAGAGCTATCAAAAGGGCTCGCTCTCCTGATGCTCGCGGTAGCGACAAGCATAGATGCAGCGGCGGCCGGAATTGCGCTGCCGACCATTGGCGCGCCTGTCGAGATCAGCGTCGCCACGATCGGGCTCGTGACATTCGCTATGTGTTTTGCAGGCGTCTGGATCGGCCGCGCTGGCTCGCGGGTGATCGGGCCGAACGCAACCATACTCGGCGGGATCGTTCTCATCGTGATCGGGGCCAAGGTGCTGGTCGACCATCGGGCCTTTGGCTGATAGGCGACGGCCCATGTCCACTCCATCCGGCCTGCCGATAGAGGATGTGATCCCGCAGATCGTTTCCGAACTGCGGGAGAGGACACGCCTCGTCATCTCTGCGCCGCCGGGCGCTGGCAAGACGACGCGCGTGCCGCTTGCGCTGCTGGATGAGGCGTGGGTTTCCGGACGCCGCCTCATCCTCGTCGAGCCGCGCCGGATCGCAGCGCGCGCCGCGGCCGAGCGGATGGCGACGACGATCGGCGAAAGGGTCGGACAAACCGTTGGCCTGCGCTCGCGGCTCGACGTGCGCATCTCGCAGGCAACGCGACTGGAAGTGGTCACCGAGGGCGTGTTCAGCCGGATGATCCTGTCGGACCCGGGGCTCGATGGCGTGGCTGTGGTCCTGTTCGACGAGTTTCACGAACGCTCACTCGATGCCGATGAAGGACTAGCGTTCGCCCTCGATGTTCAATCTTTGCTGCGCGAGGACCTGCGCATCGTGCTGATGTCGGCGACCCTGCCCGCGGACCTGACGCCGGCCTTCTTCGATGGGCCAGTCGTCGAGAGCCTTGGCCGCGCGTGGCCGGTGGAGACGCGGTATCTCGGCTACGAACCGCGCCAGCGACTGGAGGATCAGGTCGCAGCTGCAATCCGCAAGGCGCTTGCCGAAGAAGACGGTTCAGTGCTCGCCTTCCTTCCCGGCGTTGCAGAAATCCAGCGGACCGTCGATCGCATCGGGCCTGTCGCCGCCAATGTGATCATCACGCCGCTCTATGGCGCACTGTCGCCGCAGGAGCAGACCGCCGCGATCTCACCTCCCCCCAAAGGCGCGCGAAAGGTCGTCGTCGCGACGGACATCGCGGAGAGCGCGATCACGATCGAAGGCGTGCGCGTTGTCGTGGACGCAGGTTTCGCGCGCGTGCCGCGGTTTGATCCCTCGCTTGGCGTATCTCGGCTGGAAACGGTGAGGCTGGCTGTCGCGAATGCGGACCAGCGGCGGGGGCGCGCGGGCCGGACGGGTCCAGGCGTCTGTTACCGGTTGTGGCGCGAGGCGGAAATGCGGGGCTTTGCAGCTTCGCCCTCGCCCGAGATCGAGAACGCCGACTTGACCGGCCTTGCGCTCGATCTTGCGCGATGGGGGACGAAGTCGCCCGATGACCTCCGCTGGCTGACACCGCCGCGCGATGCGCCGTGGCGGGCTGCACGGCAACTGCTTGTGAATAGCGGAGCGCTGACCTCGGAGAGCGAACTGACGCCGCTGGGCAAGCGGCTCGGCGACCTCCCCCTGCCGCCGCGGCTGGCGCTTATGGTGCTGCGCGCAGCGGAGCGTGGGCAGGCGCGGCTGGCCGCCGATATTGCTGCGATCCTGAGCGAGCGCGACCTTGGCGGGCGCTCGACCGATCTCGACCAGCGACTGTCGCGTTTCCGGAGCGAGAACGGCCAGCGCGCCCGGGCGATGCGCGATCTCGCGGCGCGCTGGGCGAGGCTCGCGGGCGGCAAGGAGGCGGCGGCGATCAGTCCGGGCGCGGTGCTTGCGCTTGGCTTTCCAGAAAGGGTCGCGCGGCTGCGTGGTCAGGTACCAGGGCGATTCCTGCTGGCGGGTGGGCGCGGCGCGATGCTCGACGAGGCCGATCCGCTGGCGACACAGGGCTGGCTCGCGGTCGCAGACATGACCGGCGCCGGACCTGACTTGCGGATCACGCTTGCCGCGCGGATCACGGAAGA
Source organism: Alphaproteobacteria bacterium (assembly GCA_031419455.1). Lineage (GTDB taxonomy): Bacteria > Pseudomonadota > Alphaproteobacteria > Caulobacterales > Hyphomonadaceae > UBA7672. The sequence goes on along the minus strand of JANOKS010000047.1, from coordinate 38,599 downwards.
TGATGCGCTTGCGTCCGGCGCCGTCGAGGTGACGGAAGAGGCGCGCTATGACTCAGAGACGCGCCGCGTTCGTGCGCGGCGGGTGCGCCGGCTTGGCGCGGTCGTGCTGGAAGAGGCGCCGCTGCCGGCGCCAACGGGCGAGCTTGTGCGTGCGGCGCTGCTTGAGGCGATCAAGGAGCAGGGACTCGGTTTGCTCCGCAACGCCGAGCCGCTGCAAAGCCTGATCAGGCGTGTCGAACTGCTCGGCAGGGTTATCGGCGCGCCTTGGCCGGCGGGGTTCGGCGATCTGGTGATGGAGCGGCTGGAAGACTGGCTTGGTCCGGCGCTTGAGTCGCCCGCTGCGCTGGACTCGCTGGGCGGCGGGCAACTGGCCGATGCAGCGCTCACCCTGCTGGACTGGCCGTTGTCGCGCGACCTGGCGCGACTGGCGCCGACGCACTGGACCGCGCCGGTGGGGCGCGCCGTGCCGATCGATTACGCCAGCGATGGCGGCCCGATGGTCGAATGCAAGGTGCAGGAAGCCTTTGGCCTCGGAACTCACCCCATGATTGCCGACGGGCGAATCGCTCTCACTGTCTCGCTGCTTTCCCCAGCGTTCAGGCCCGTTGCCGTTACGCGCGATGTGCCGTCTTTCTGGCGAGGCGGCTATATCGACATGAAGAAGGACATGAAGGGACGCTACCCCAAGCATGATTGGCCAGAAGACCCCGCCGCCGCTACGCCAACCAGCCGAGCCCGCCCTCGCGGCAATTGACGTGCACGGCAACAATTCGGATTTGTTCGCCAATTCTTGCAATTCCGGCTCTCCGCGACATACCGCGGATTCGAAATGTATCGAACAACCGGTCCGCTTTTCGCGCAAGTCTGGCTTCGCAACCGCGGCATTCGCCGTGACTTTTTGGTCGAAATCCCGGAAATCCGTGTCGTCACAAACACATCGCGGTTGACGGTTCGCCGCGCAAACCGCAGGTTCAGACCGCGTCAGCCGTGTGTAGCAACACGCGGCGGCGTCGTCGTCCGTAAGAAAAAAACACTCAGGACGCCGCGGGAGCACCAATCCAGCAGGGAGACGCGCTAATGGCGCATAAATATCGTATTTCACTCGTGAGCATGCTTGCCTTGAGCGCGGCGCTGCCCGCTTTCGCGCAGGAAGCGCCACAGCCGCAGGCCGACGCCGATGACGGTCGCGACGTCATCGTCATCACCGCCAACAAGCGGGAAGAAACCGTCCAGGATATCGCCGTCGCCGTTACGGCAATCAGCGCGGACGACAAGCAAGAGCTCGGCATCATCACGGTGACCGACCTGACCAACGTCACGCCCGGCCTGTCCTACACCCCCGGCAACGAGCGCGTAACGCTGCGCGGCATCGGCCGTCTGACCAACAGCTTCGGCGCCGATCCGGGCGTCGCCAACTACAATGACGGCCTCTACACCCCGTTCGCCGTGCTCGCCGGCAAGGATCCGGTGCTCATTCAGCGCATCGAGGTCCTGCGTGGACCGCAGGGCACGCTGTACGGCCGCAACGCCATCGGCGGCGCGATCAACACGATCTCCAAGCGCCCGACCGATGACCTGTCGATCAACTTCAAGCTCGGCATGGGCAACTATGGGTACACCAACGTGGTGGGGGCCGTGTCCGGCCCGATCACGGATTCGCTGCGTTACCGCGTCGCCGCTCAGCGCGAGCAGCGGGATGGCGTCGATTTCAACTACGGCACCAACGAGAAAGAGGGCTGGGAAATCGACGACTACTACTACGAAGGGCAGCTGGAAGGCGAGATCGGCGACCGGTTCACGTGGTGGCTGAAAGTTGCGGATTCGGGCTACGAAAAAGCCGGACCGCCGGGCGGACGGACGGCGACGTTCTCGACCGCGCCCTACCTCTCGGTCTTCCCGCCGTCGGGCAGCGTCACGCCGAACCCGGCCTTCGCCTACACCAACCCGTCGGTGACCGGCTTCACGCAGACCGACACGCGCCGCGACAACCCGTTCGCGACCAATGGCGAGCACGCCTACAATTCAAATTATGCCTCGACGGCGAAGCTCGACCAGTACGACGAAGCGATCTTCGAGGGCGTGTATTCGACCGACTGGTTCGACATCAAGTATGTCGGCGGATACACATTCTACGACTACAAGCTGGACAGCGACGGCGACGGCACGCCGCTCGACTCGATCACTTACAACGCGGTGGCTTCGACAAACCCGCTGTGCGCGCCGGGCGTTCCGCCCGTCGTGGGCTTCCCGGCCTCGACGCTCGCGGCCGCCCCGGCTTTCTGCTACACGACCGCGCCGCGCACGATCTTCCCGGATGTGCTCAACACTTACAAGGAAAGCCGCTCGCTGTTCTCCAACGAGATCAACCTGATCTCGACCACCGACGGTCCGCTACAGTGGATCGCGGGCGTGTATGCTTACCAGGAGAACTCGAAGCAGCCGGGCCAGGTCCAGACCCTGCCCAACGAGCCGCTGGCGAACTCCTATCTCACGCCGCCTCGGGCTGCGACGGCCAACGAACCGGCTCGCGGGGCATCCATCACAGCGAACCCGAACCGCACCCTGCAACACTTCTCCAACACCAGCCTGTTCAACGCCTATGGCGTCTTCGGCCAGGCGGACTACGAGCTGAACGATCAGCTGAAGTTCACGTTGGGCCTGCGCTATTCGAAGGACATCAAGCAGTCGCAGGAAGAAGCCTTCCTCGCCTGCTACATCCTCTGCACGGCTCAGGGCGCTGCGCTCTACACGAACATCACGGGCTCGCAGTACGCTGCGGTTCTCGACTCTGATCCCAACGTCGTCGGCTACGACGCCGATCTTGACAGCCGCGGCTTTGGCGTTCGCACGCTCAAGGACGAGTGGGAAGCGGTCACCGGCACCGCGGGCGTGGAATACCGCCCGATGGACGACATGCTTCTCTTCGGCAAGTACTCGCGCGGCTACAAGGCTGGCGGCTTCAACAACCTCGGCTTCGCTCTCAATCCGTACACGGATTCAGAGTTCGTCGACTCCTACGAAGCTGGCTGGAAGCAGGAATGGGCCGATTTCGGCCTGACCACCAACGCAGCGGTGTTCTACTACCTGTACACGGACGCACAGGCGCCACTCACTGTTGTCACCGTCGATCCGACAACGCTGTCGCAAACGAATTCGACGCAATTCGTGAATCTGCCGGAAGTCGAAACCATGGGTTTCGAGCTGGAGGGCAACTGGAACCCGATCGACCCGCTGAACATCGGGTTCACATACGCCTACCTCAGCGCGGAGGTCACGGAGTCGGACACATATCAGGACTCGTCCCGCGATCCGAGATGCATCAATCCGACAGCCCCCACGACGCCGGCCGGAACATGCAACACGGTCCGCACTCAGCTCGTGGATCCGCAACGCAACCGCTCGGTCGAGGGCAACACCCTCGCCCAATCGCCGGAGCACAAGGTCGCGATCAACGCGTCCTACCGGATCGACATGGAGGATGGTTCGTACTTCCTGCCGACGCTCAGCTACTCGTGGCGCGATGAGTTCTATGACTCGTTCTTCAACAACGACAACGAACTGTCGCCTGCGTATGACAACCTCGACGCGCGCCTCAACTGGAAATCGTCGGACGAAGTGCTGGGGCTGACCTTCTGGGTCCGCAACCTGACCGACGAGGAACAGACCACGAGCATCTCGGCCAACGGCTTCCGCAACGAAGACCTCGGCCGCTACCAGACCTTCTCCTACACGATGCCGCGCACATTCGGCGTCGATCTGCTCGTCAACTACTAGGCCGGGCGCGCTCGCGCGCACCTGTCGGTGATTCCGAAACCTTGCGCCGGTCCCTCACGGGACCGGCGCTTTTCGTTTTGATCCGGACGATCGGGCTTCAGTCGATCACGCGGACGAGGCGGGTTCGGTTCTGGGTTCCGGCTGAGTTCGTGTAGATGAACCACACGTCCTCGCCTTCCCACTCGACCTTGATCGACAGGAAGGGCGGCCCTCGCATGTCGTTCGGGTTTTGCGAAACCACGGGGGTGAGGACCAGTTCATCCTTCCTGAGTGTGTAGGTGCCCGCGAAGCTGACGAACGACTGGTAGCTCTGTCCCATTGCTTCAGGCGTGGGGTTTGTTGGGAGCTGCGGCCGGGGCGCGAACGCCGAGACGTAAGTCCCCACGAAGGAGCGCGGCGAGAATATGTAGAAGCCCGGCTGCGCATCGTCGATGTGCGTACCGGCGTCCGGCCCTGCGCCGACGACCATTTCAGTGCGCCGCCAGACGCCAACCAGCCGGCGCGCCGCCATCGTCGCAAGCCGGACATCGTCGTCGACCCGCGTGAGCTTCATCCGCGACGTGACGCCGTCGGGCGCTTTCGACGTCAGCCAGACATCGATCTCGTCCCACGTGACATCGAACTCCCTTGTTGCGGCGACGCCCGGGTCTTTCGTGACCATGGGAGCGAGCGTGAGTTTGTCGCCTTCATTGACGTAAGTTCCCATTTCGCCCGTATACGGAACAAAGGCTGCACCACGGTCAGCATCCGTGGGATTTTCGCTGAAATAGCGTCGCGGCGTGAAGCCCTCCACCGCCGCAACTGCGTAGTGCTTCTTCGAGAAGACGTAGAGGCTGGGCTGGACGTCCAGCATGTGCACGCCGGCATCCGGCCCGCCATCAAGCTGGATTTCCGCGCGATGCCAGACGCCCTCGAGGACAGGCGCTTCGCGCCCAACCTCGATCGGCTCGGAAATGATTGGACTACTGGCGGGACTGCAGCTCGCGAGCGGAAGCCCGAGCATGCAGACGAGACTGAAGATTTTGCGGTGCATCGTATCCTCCGAACGCACTGGCTCAAAACGGCTCGATGGCGATGAGCGTACCACCATCGAGGAGGCATGTAATGCTGCGGCGCCATGCATGCGCTTGCGAAGGCGCGTGCCGGACAGGCTTGCCGTTGACGCACGCGGATGACGGCGCCGGGGACCTTGAATCCGGTCGGTCTCTCCGCGAATTGACAACATGACGTAGCGGCTTTGCACGTGAGCGCGAGTTGACCGTTGGGCCCGACCGCGCGCGAATGTTCCGTCGCGCCGAAGACGGCGGGCGAGACGGGAGGATCGGTCATGAGAAATGCGCTTCTGGGTGTTGCGATGCTGACGCTGGCCTGCGGCCATGCAGCAGCGCAGGAGAGCTGGCAACCGCCTCGGACGCCGGACGGTACGCCGGACCTGCAGGGCACGTGGAGCAATGCGAGCCTGACCACGCTGGAACGGCCCGCGCAATTCAAGGCGCAGACAATCCCGGCCGATCGCGCGCAGCAGATGGAGCAGGCGCGGGCGCGGATGATGCAGGCATCGAACGCGCCGTCCAATCCGAACGAGGGCGCGCCCACCGATGGCAATGCCAATGCCGGCTACAACGCGTTCTGGATCGATCCAGGCACGCAGTATGGCGTGGTGAAGGGCGAGACGCGGTCGTCATGGATCGTCGATCCACAGGACGGGCGCATTCCCTACACGACGGCGGCGAAGAAGCATCTCGAGGACCGGCTCGCGAAAGTGCGCAGCACATGGGACGGGCCCGAGATCCGGCCGCAGGGCGAACGCTGCATTGTCGGCTTCGGATCGACTACGGGTCCGCCGATGATCAACGTGCTGTACAACAATCACTACCAGATCGTGCAGACACCGACGCATGTGGCGATCACGGTGGAGATGATCCACGACACGCGCATCATTCCGATCGGCGAGAAGCGGGACGCGAAGGGGTTCGACACCTGGCTCGGTAATTCAGTGGGCTGGTGGGAGGGCGACACGCTGGTGGTGCAAACCCGCAACTTCCACCACGACATCCGCGTGCGGCCGAACATGGGCGACAGCTACTATGTCGGCGAAAACCCGGTGGTGACGGAGCGCTTCTCGCGCGCCGGGCCGGATGCGATCCACTATGAGTTCGTGGTCGAGGATCGCGACGCCTTCACGCGGCCCTGGCGCGGGGAGATGACGCTCACCGCCAGCAAGGAGCCAATTTACGAGTATGCCTGCCATGAAGGGAACTACGCCCTGCCCGGCATTCTCGGTGGAGCACGCATGGACGAGCGCCAAGGGCGCGTGACAGGGATCGTCGGGGATTCGGAATAGGCTTTCAAGCTGCCGCTAGGCCGCTGAAGATCGCGCGGGCGAAGCGGCCGGCGATGTCGGGGTCGTTTGAGAAATCGAGCACCCGCACGTCGGAGGCGACGTTGACTGCGGCGTGAACAAGCGCGCCGGCAATCGCGGGATCGACCGGGCGGATCGAGCCGTCCGCGATGGCGTCGGCGATCATCGCGGCGAACTGGCGGCTCACGCGGTCGAACTGAGACATGATCTCGACCTGATAGTCCGGCGGCATCGAGGAAAGGACGGAGGCGCGCAGCAGCGGTCCTTCTGCGCCGAGCTGAAAGCGGATGAGCCCCGCAACGGCGGCGACAAGGCGATCAAGCTCCGCGCCATCGAGCGCGCGGGCCTGGCGCTGGGCCTCGCTGGCGATGCCGAACGAGCGGCGGAAACAGGCAGCGACGAGCTCATCCTTCGCCGCGTTGTGATGATAGAAGGCGCCCTTCGTGCGGTTGAGGCTCGCCGAGATGCGGTCGACCGACGCGCCGCGATAGCCGTGCGCGTTGATCTGCCGCGTGGCGGCGACGAGAAAGCTTTCCTTCGACACGTCAGTCGCGCCTGCGCGGAGCTCCATAGCGCCGAACGCGCGCGTGCCGCCAGCTGGGGCAATGCCGTTGGTGACGATGTCGGTCATCCGCGCGGCGAGGCGCGGGAAGAGATCGAGGTCGTAGTCCCCGAGCCAGATATTGGCCCAGTAGAGCTGCTCAAGCAGCACGATCGTGCGGATGTTGCGGTCTGTAGTATCGAGATGTTCCAACTCTGGCGATTGGAGCAGGCCGCGCACGCGGCGGAACATCTGCTTGTAGCCTTCGGTCGCGCGCAGGCGGTGCTCGCCCTCAAGGGCGCGAATGGCGGCGAAGGAGGCGAGCGGCACGGCCTCACCCCTCCGCACATCGGCGTCACGGGCTACGAAGAGCGCGATCAGGCGCGCAGTGCGGGAGGCGGCGTCAGGTGCAGCCTCAGCCTGGTCGAGCATGTCGTGGAAGATGGCGAAGCCGGCCTCCAGGCAGGCCAGGGCAAGCTCCTCCTTGCGAGGGAAGTAGTAGGTGACGCCGGTGGCGCGCAGGCCGATCATCTCGGCCACGGCGGTCAGGCGCATGCCCTTGAAGCCATGTCCGTTGAGCATGGGGATGGCGGCGGCGATGATGTCGGTGCGGCGGCGCTCGAATCGCTCACCTCCACCGGCCGGCCCCGCTGTCTCATCCTGGGTTTCGCCTCTCATGACACCCATGCTTCCCGTGCCACGCGAACCCGCCTCGCGTCACACAACCCCGGATTCCGCGCCGCGGCAATCATCAGAAGGGCCGGTTTTCGCGCGATGAACCGGGGATTAACGAAAAAGTCAGCTTGTTGGCCTGAGCCTTGCTCCATGGTTTCGAGGAACCATCAGGGATGGACCCCATGACTGCTTATGAGCAGCTCGCACGTCGCTACTGCGCCTTGATAGGCGAAGAGGCCGATGATCGGATCGACGGCGTTCCCGTCTGGCGCATCGCCATGGCCGATCTCGAGGCCGCCATGAACGCACTCGACACGTTCGGGCTCGACGTTCGCACCACCTTCCACGAAATCTCCGAAGCCACCGATACGCCCAAGCCGACGAGCTTCTTCATCCGCCGCGTCGCCTGATCTTCCAGGTTCAGGACTTCCGCTTCTTCGCCGCTGCTTCCTTCATCAGCGTGCGCGTTGTTTCCACCACAGCATTGTCTTTTGCGACTTCGTCCGGTGCGAGCTGGTCGAAGGGCACCAGCGTCTTGCGCGTGCGATAGTAGTCGCTGCGTCCGCCGGGACGCCAGCCATCGAGGAAACGGTCGAGCATCCAGCGCTGATGCTCCAGCTTCGCCATCGCCATGTCCGGCTCTTCCGCCGTCGGGAAAACGCCGGCCGCGGGTGGAAGTTCGTGGCACTCGCGATAGCCAGCGTCGGCGGCGAGCCAGCGGCCAAGATCATAGTTCATGACGAACGCCTTGGTGCGCATGTGAGCGGCGGCGCGACGGTTGGAGATGCGGAGCTGGTCGGGAAGTTCGTCCCATGACTTCGCAGCGCCTGTGACTGCACCTGCGTTGCGCCGCTCGTGGCTGGCGAACTGGCGCGCGTATTCCTCGTGATAGCGGCGGGCCTGTGCGTCATAGGGATGCTCGAACATGCCGGCGCCGTCGAAAGCTGCGGGCCACGAGCCGAAGGAGACAACACGAAGATTGCAGAGCTTGCCTTCGGCGACGGCCTGCTTCTCGCGTTCTTCCTGCACGTCTGTGGGGCCGCCGACGAGGCCGATGCCGTGACGGACCGGCGGCAGGCCTGCGCCGTGCTGGGCGCAGACGAAGATCGGCGCCAGAAAGAGGTTGTGCCGCAGCGCCATCGCGCGGATCGCGAAAGACAGGCCAAGCGGTTGGTTGTCGAGATCGATCGCGACATAGACCGCACAGACGGGCGCCTTCGCGACACGCTTGGTCAGGCGATCGATCAGGCCGTCGGCGCGTGTGTCGGCGAGCCTGAAGTCGCCGGGGATAAAGTCGAAATCGACATGCTTGACCAGCTCCTCGTGGCGGCCGCGAAAATCGGGTTCGATGGTCGAGACGGCGAAGGGATCGACGACAGTGACCATCAGCTTGTGGTCGCCGGGCATCACGCAGGTGACGATGAACTCGCGGGCGATGGCCTCGCCGACCTGTCCGAAGCCGACGACCAGAATGTGCTGGACGCCTGTGCCTAGCGCCTGTGCGAGCAGGTAGGGCGGGTGGGCCAGCATCACCTGCCGCGCTGCGCCACCGGCATAGGAGAACGGCGTAAGCCGCGGGGTGGCGCGCTGGTCGCTGGAACGGTCGCGGCTCAGGCGGTCGCGGATCCACGGGTCGGCGATGTGAGCCAGCACCTCGGCCTTGGGGCAGACGCGGGCCGCCAGCTGGGCCGTCTGCCACGTGTCGGCGTCATCGCCCTCGTCCACGATGATGCGGCGGGCGGAGCCCGCCTTGGCGTGGCGGAGTTGGGTCTTGAGCTGGCCGCGGCGCTGCCAGGTGGCGAGCCGGTGTGCGGTGGGCATGCGCTTGTCCGCAAGATGGATCGCCCTGCCCTTGAACATCCCGTTGTGCGCCGCCGCGTATTCCTGCGCCGCTGGGCCTGCGCCGATCACGACATGGTGGCGGCCGATGAAAAACGAATACAGGAAATCCGAGAGCCGTGAGCCGATTGCGAGCGCCAGCAGGCGAACGCCGACAAGCAAAGAAGCTAGCACGCCAAGGGCGCGCGCATATTCGAGGAGAGGAGCGGCCTCAGGGTTTGCAACCGGGCCGTAATAGATGTCCGACAGCAGCAGCACCTTGACTGTGCGGACGGCGATGTCGATGGCGTCCGGCCAATCCTTTGGGGCGCCAAGCTCGATGAACCAGCCCGTTCCGGCGAGGGCCAGGGCGGCGATGCCGGAGATGATGGCGAAGCCCCACCATACGTTCAGGAAGGCCTGTCCGCGGCCACCGACGGGGCGTGCACTCACCTCGGCGTGGGCGTCGATCATGAGCGATTTCCCCTTGTCTCCCGAGGGAGGGCGTCTGGACGTTAGGGGCAAATTGCGACCGCCGCAAAGACTCCAGTGTGAAGAATTCGCGTGCTACCAAAGCAATACGCGAAAGCGACGACCGAATACTGGCGAGCGACTGGGCGGACGATGAAGAAAAGCGCTTCGGAACCCGATGCGGAGGCGATCCAGAGGATCGCGCTGGTGATGCACGATGCGGTGCGCGCCTGGCAGAAGGCGAATGGACAGCCGCCCGCCCCGCCATGGTCGCGCGCGCCGAAGTGGATGAAGGAGTCGTCGGTCGGCTCGGTTGCCTGGCGGCTTGCAAACCCTAAGGCGGCAGCGTCTGCCCAGCACGACCAGTGGCTGGCGCAGAAGAAAGCGGACGGCTGGAAGTTTGGGAAGACGAAAGACGCCAGGAAGAAGACGCACCCGATGATGATAGCTTACGCCGACCTGCCGGAGTTCGAACGGCGCAAGGATGCGCTGGTGAACGCGGTGGTGGATGCGCTGAGGTAGGGCTGCTGTTGCACCGCGTGACCCCGGCGCTTCGCAGAGCTACGCCTTCGCCGCTTCCTTCGCGATCCGTTCGGCGTCGGCTTGCGAGAAGCCGAGTTCGAGCAGGACTTCGACGGTGTGTTCACCAAGCAGGGGCGGCTCGATGCGGATGTCGGCAGGGGTGCCGGAGAATTTCACAGGGTGCTGCATCGCGAGGTAGGGGAAGCCGGCCGGGTGTTCGCGCTCATGAAAAAAGCCGGTGGAGCGCAGGTGTGGATCTTCGATGACTTCCTGAAGCGTCGAGCAGCGCGCGCACGGTATGTCGGCCTTGCCCAGAAGCTCTAGCCATTCATCCGTCGTCTTGGTGGCGGCGACTTCGCCGACGAGCTGGTAGAGCGCGCCGATGTTCGCGGTGCGGGCGTTGTAGGTGGAGAAGCGCGGATCTTCCGTCATCACTTGAGGACGGCCGCCGAGCTCGAAGAACGTCACCCACTGCTTGTCGCTGTAGGGCATGATGCCGATATAGCCGTCCTTCGTTGGATACGGCATGCGGTTGATGCTGGACGAGCGCGTATAGGCCATCTGCGCCATCGGCGGATTGAAGGTGTGGCCGTAGAGATTCTCGACGAGGTTGAATGCGGTGAAGGACTCCAGCATCGGCGCTTCGATGAACTGGCCCTGCCCTGTCGTGGACTTCGCATAGAGCCCGGCGATGGTGGCGTAGGCGGCGTGCAGGCCGGAGACCTTGTCGGCCATCAGCGCCGGCATGTAGCGCGGCGGGCCGCCATCGCGCACGTGGAAGAGATCGGCGATGCCTGAGCCGGCCTGGATCAGATCGTCATAGGCAGGTTTGCCCGCATACGGACCATCGGCGCCATAGCCTGCGCAGTGGACATAGATGATGTCGGGCTTGAGCGCCTTGAGGTCTTCATAACCGAGGCCGAGGCGCTTGAGCCCATCCATGCGGACGTTGGTGAAGAACACGTCCGACTGCTTCACAAGGCGACGCAGGGCCTCGATGCCTTCCGGGTTCTTCAGGTCGAGCAGGATTGCGCGCTTGTTGCGGTTGCAGCCGATATAGATCGCGCCCATCCCGGGCGCCGGCGATGGGCCGGCATGGCGCATGATGTCGCCCGCGCCGTTCTCGACCTTGATGACGTCGGCGCCCATGTCGCCCATCAGCTGCGTGGCGTAGGGGCCGAGCACAACTGTGGAAAGGTCCAGGATCTTCACGCCCGCAAGCGGGCCGGTCGACGTGGTGGTCACGCGCATTCACTCCCAGATAGTTTTGGGCCTGCTATCAGGCGCGCGGCGGAGTGGCGCAAGAGCGGCCGCCATTTGGTCACGCCGGGTTGATGCTGCAGGCCAACAAGCGACTGGATTTGCAGGATTTCGCGTGTGACGCCAAGGCACTTGCATTGGCATCAAACTAGAACCATTCTAGCCAAGCAATGAAGACAGAAACACGACTTCAGTCTGCCGGCCTGCGCGCGACGCCCAAGCGGATCGCTATTGGCGCCCTGCTGTTTGACGGCCTGGACCGGCACGTCACGGCGGACGACGTGGCGGCAATGGCCCGCAAGGCTGGCGTGCGGGTGTCGCTTGCGACTGTGTACAACACGCTGAACCAGTTCGTCGCCGCGGGTCTGATGAAGCGCATCACGCTGGATACGGACCGGACCTATTTCGACACCAACGTTTCGGATCACCACCATCTCTTCTTTGAAGAGAACGGCGTGCTGCATGACATTCCGGGGGACTCGATCCGGGTGGAAGGCCTTCCGGCGATTCCGGCGGGCGTTACCGTGCGCTCGGTCGAGGTGATCGTTCGCATGACGGGCGCCAAGGCTTAGGGCGACCGGTCGAGCACGCCCCGCCTCGCGGCCCTTTGTTGCGTCAGCGACAGGTTGATGCGGCATTCGTCGGGCAGAAGGGGAATTCCCCTGGCTGCATGAAGGCAGAAATCAGACCTGTTCCCTACATCTCCTTAACCTGCATCAAGCGCGGGAACCGGACAGCATCCGAGTTCCTTACTCTCACGGAATAAACGTGGGAGCAGCACCTTGCCGAACGCCGAACGCTTTGCGCTTCACCGACCGGAACTGTTGCCCGCCCTGCAGAGAGGCGAAAGCAAGATCGTCTCGCTGATGAGCAGCGACCGGAGATCGATTCCTGCCGGCAGAACGCTGGTTGAGGCTGATGCAGAACACCCCTTCGTATACCGCCTCGTGCAGGGATGGACGGGTCGCGTGCGCACGCTGCCGGACGGTCGCAATCAGTACATTCTGGTCTTCCTGCCGGGCGATCTCTTTGCGGTGAAGAGCATGTACGTGAACCGTCATCCGGATTCGATCGTGACGTTGTCAGACGCGGTCGTGGAGCAGATCGATCATCGCAAGCTGCGCGATATCTGCGACTCGGATCCCGATGTCTCCATGCGTTGCGCATGGCAGATCGTGGAAGAAGAGCGGCGGTTGCACAGCTGGATTGTCAGCCTCGGACGTGGCAGCGCTGAGGAACGCCTGGCGATGCTGATCGCGGAACTGCACGGACGGCTGGTTGTTTCGGGCACGATCGCTCGCGATGCGCGTGAGTTCCATTTGCCGATGACGCAAAGCCAGCTTGGCGACTATCTCGGCCTGTCCGCCGTGCACATCAACCGCGTGCTGAAAGCCATTCGTGATGCAGGCATCGCAACATTCCGGAACCAGCGGATGGTGATCCACGATCTTGATGCGCTGGGCCGTCTCGCCGATCCGCTGCGCGATTTCTACGAGCGCACAAATCCCGCGTTCGGTGGCGATGCTTCCAACACCCGCGGGGCGTAACGTCGAAAACGCGCCTAGTTCACACGCAGCATGCGGACGAGCGCGGCGGCTTCGATCTCCCATGCTTTCGAGCCGGGCGCGATCAGTTCGACATGGCCGGTGTCGAGGACGATCTCCACGGTGGCATCATCTCCCGCAGCTTGCGCCTTCCGCGCCCAGGTCTCGCCGAGGACGGGTGGCGCGATGCGATCGCGGTGACCATTCACGCTGACCTGCGGTACGCGCAGCGGCAGGAGTTCGGCGGGTGAGGTGTCGGACAGCACGTTGGCGCGCGTTGGGCTGATGTCGCCAACCAGCGCAGCGTAGATGTCGGCGAGACAGCTGCGGTCGGTCACGCTGACGGAGCCGGCAAGATCGGCAAGCCCGCCGGAGTTGATGACGCCCACAAGCGGAAGCGGGTTGTCCATGCGCGTGGGGCTGGCGGCGGGCAAGCGGTTGCGGCCGGCCAGCCAGAGCGCGAGGTGGCCACCGGCGGAGTGTCCGATTGCGGCGACGCGGTTCAGGTCGAGATTGTACGCGGCGGCCTGCCCGCGCAGGGCGTCGGCAGCGCGGGCGACATCGGTGAAGGTGCCGGGGTAGCCTCCACCGGATTCGTCCACGCCGCGATACTCGATGTTCCACACCGCCATGCCGCGCTTGCGGAGATCGTCGGCCGCCCAGTTCATCAGCGTGCGGTCTGCGATCGCCTTCTGCCAGCAGCAGCCATGGATCATCAGCACGACGGGATGCGGACCTGCGCCGTCAGGGAGCCACAGATCGGCAATGTCAGTGGCGCCCTCGCCCCACTGGATGCTGTGCGTCGGCTGTACTTTCGGACGCGACAGGAGATCATTCCAGGTCATGATCTGAGCAGGGGCGGTGTAGCGTGGTTGTTCGCCGGCGCGCGTGCCCGGCGGAGGCGTGGGGCCCGAGCAGGCCGTGCCAGCCAATGCAAGATTCAGGGCGAGAATGAGAGCGAAGCTGCGCATGCCGTTCCCTCGCAAGGGATGGCGGGCATTGCAAGCGGGGGCGGCATCATCGCAGATACGGCATGACCCAGACGCCAAGGACAAGGCACGACTGCGAAGCGCTCGACCGGGCCGATCCGCTCGGCGGAATGCGTGCGCGGTTCGCTCTGCCCGACGGGGTGATCTATCTCGACGGGCACTCCCTCGGGCCGGCGACGCATGGCGCGCTGGAGCAGGTGGCCCGCGCGGCGGGCGAGGAATGGCGGATGGGGCTCATCCGGTCATGGAATGACGCGGGGTGGTTCGATCTGCCGGCGCGGACGGGCGCGAAACTGGCGCGGCTGGTTGGCGTCTCGCCGGATGAAGTCGTGGTGACGGATAGCGTTTCGGTGAACCTGTTCAAGCTGGCGGTCGCGGGACTGCGCGTTCTCGGCTCGCGCACGGTGATGGTCCAGAGAGACGAGTTTCCGACGGACCAGAGCATCGCGGCGGGCATTGCGGATGCAGGGCTGGGCGGGCTGATGCGGCTTGTCCCGGAGGATGCGCTGGCGGCGTTCGGCGCCTACAGGGGCGTGATCATCCGGAGCGCGGTGAACTACCGGACCGGCGAAGTGGCGGACATCGATGCGTGGGAGCGCGTCGCGGAGACAGCGGGCAACCTGATCGTGTGGGATCTGAGCCATGCCGCGGGTGTGCTGGATTTGAAGCTTTCCGAACGCGGGGCGAAGCTGGCGGCGGGGTGCACCTACAAGTTTCTCAATGGCGGGCCCGGCGCGCCGGCGTTCGTCTATGCGCGCGCGGACATCGCGCAAGCACTCCACTCGCCGATCCTCGGCTGGTTTGGGCAGAAGGATCAGTTCGATTTTGGCGCGGACTATGTGCCGAAGGACGGCGCGGCGCGGTTTGCGACAGGCACACCGCCGGTGCTGTCGCTGTCGGCGCTGGATGCTGCACTTGATGCATTCGATGGCGTCGATCTTTCGCAGGCAGCCACAAAGGCCCGGGCCTTGGGCGACATCGTCATTGCGCGCACATCAGAGATGGGGCTGGCGCCGATCTCACCGGTAGACGCTGCCCAGCGCGGCGGTCATGTCAGCGTGGGGCATGAGCAGGGCTATGCCGTCGTGCAGGCATTGATCGCGCGCGGGATCATTCCGGACTTCCGGGCGCCGGATGCGATGCGGTTCGGCGTTGCGCCGCTCTATGTGCGGTTTGTCGACGTTTGGGACGCCATGGACGCGTTGGCCAACATACTGGAAACGCGGGCGTGGGATCGGCCGCAATTCCATGCCCGGGCTGCGGTGACCTGAGCCCTACTCGTCGATCGCCGCGTACACCAACTGCTGCAATTGCGGCCGGATCGGGTAAGCGCCCGAGGGCATCAGCTGCGTCATCTGGATCACGATGAGGTCCTCGACCGGGTCGATCCAGAAGAAGGTGGACGCCATGCCGCCCCACGAGAACGTGCCGAGAGAACCCGGCTGCATCGTTGCGACCACGTCGGTCGTCACCGCCCAGCCGAGGCCGAAGCCGGAGCCGTCCATGCGCGATTCCGAGAACGTCTTGTCGCCCATGTCCTTGAGCGTCTTGTTGCCCGGCAGGTGGTTCATGGTCATGAATTCGAGCGTCTTGGGCGACAGGATACGCACGCCATCAAGCTCGCCGCCGCTCGCCAGCATCAGGCAGAAGCGGAAATAATCGCCGATGGTGGAGGCGAGTCCGCCGCCGCCGGAGAACACGTTCGGGGCCGTCGCATAGCGGCTTGCGGCGCCTGCAGCGTCTGCCAGCGAGGTCACACCATTGTCCGGGTTGCGAGCATAGCAGGCCATCAGACGGTCGATGCTTTCGGCAGGCACGTGGAAGCCGGTGTCCTTCATGCCAAGCGGGCCGAAGATGCGGGTCTGGAAAAAGCGGTCGAGGCTCATACCTGATGCAACTTCGACAACGCGGCCGAGGACGTCGGTGGAGTTGGAGTAGTTCCACTTGTCGCCGGGGGAAAAGACGAGTGGCGCCTGGGCAAGTGCTTCGCAGAAGGATTTGAGATCGCCCTTCCAGCTTGAATATTCAAGCTTGCGCTGCCGGTAGATCGCATCGACCGGGGTCTGGACGATGAAGGAATAGGTGAGACCCGATGTGTGCAGGAACAGGTCGCGCACGGTCATGGCACGCGCCGGCTTGTGCAGCTGGCCATCCTCGCCCATCACCATGACGTCCTGGAACTCTGGAATGTAGCGATGGACCTCGTGATCGAGGCGGAGCGCGCCTTCCTCGAAAAGCATCATCGCGGCGACGGACGTCACCGGCTTGGTCATCGAATAGATGCGATAGATCGTGTCGGCGTCGATGGGACGCCCGCCGCCCATTTCGGTCGAGCCCTGAAAGGACAGATGCGCCACCTGCCCGCCGCGCGCCACCAGGGCCGCCACGCAGGGCAATTTCCGCTTCTGGATGTAGGTATCGAAATAGGCCGGGATCCGCTTGAGCTGCCCGGCGTTCAGCCCGGCCTCGGCCGGATCGACCTGCTCAATCGCGCCCATGTGAACTCCCTGATCAACTTGCAGCAGCATTAGCGCGCCATTCGCCCTGTGCAAACCGCAAGGTGAGGTTGCTCTTGGGCGTCATGTTGTCGATTATGCGCCGGGGTTGGGCCGGAGCGCCCAGAGAGCTGACATGGCGGATGCCACCCGCACCATAGACGATGAACAGGGCGGCGAGCGGGCCCGGCCCGAACGGCGCAAGAATGCCGAACGCTCGGCCGTGACGCGGCAGCATATTCTCGCAGCAACGGTTCAGTGCCTGGATGCGTCAGGCTATGGCGCCGTGACCAATATTCGCGTGGCGGACCTCGCTGGCGTCAGCCGCGGCGCGATGATGCACCATTTCCCGACGCGACAGGCGTTGATCGTAGCAACGGTAGAGCATGCCTACGAGAAGCTGAACCAGTATCGCGCCGAGGAGGTGGCGAAGGTTCCGCCGGGGCTCGACCGCTATCGCGCGATCATGGACCTGTCGGTCGTGACCCAGCGCATGCCGGAGGGGATGGCGCTGAACGAAATCAGGATCGGCTCGCGCAGCGACCCGGAAATCCGTGATGCGGTGACGCCGATGATGAGCGCGATCTCCGAGGACTACGTTCGCATGGTCAGCCGCATTGCGCGTGAGGCCGGGCTGAAACCGACGCGGGAACTGCACGGACTGACAGGCACGGTTGCAATGGCGACGCGGGCGCTGGCGATCAACACCTTCACCTACCCTAGCCCACGCGTCGGCGAGAATGTTTCGTGGACGCTGCAGACGATGCGCGAGGACCTGATCGCGCGGCAGCTTGGCAAGGACAAGGCGAAGTATCCGCCGCCGCTGCCGGAGAACGACTAAGCCCGCGACGGCGCTTGAGGTCAGGGTAGCGACGCGGGTTGATCCGGCTCGTCGTTCAACCACCGCAAGAATTTGCCCCTGCCCGCGCAACAACCGCTGCGGCGCCTCGGCGAGATTGACGCCTCGGTCCGGGGTGTGTGAAGGCTGCCTCAGCACGCGACAAAGGCAGCCGTACCGACAACGTGAAGTCTCCGGGCAGAGACTCGGGGCCTTTCGGCGCGGTACAATAAGCGCTGGATTTCCGGACGTTACATGAGCGTTACGCCCACCGATCAGGCCGCCCAGCTCGACCCCGCAACCACGGCGGAGATCGCGCGCGTGCGGGAGGCCGGCGTGCTGGGCCAGTCGGGCCGGCTGCTTGAGCTGTTCGACTTTCTTGCCCACAGGTCGGCCGATGAGCGCCCACCGAAAGAGGCGGAAATTGCCCTTGCCGTGTTCGGGAAAAGCGACGCCGAAGCGATGCGCGATGATCCGGTGGCGCGGGTCTACATTCATCGGCTGCGCAAGCGGCTCGACGAATTCTACCTGCGCAACGGGATGCCGGCGGGTGTGCGGCTGGACATTCCGAAGGGCGACTACCGCATCGCCTGCATCAATCCGAACGCAGCGGAAGCGGAGACGACCACTGCCGACGATGTGGTCGAGCATCCCGCCAGGCGCAAGATGAGCTGGGGTCTGATTGCGGCGTGCGTGGCTGTGCTGGCGATCGGCGGAAACATCGTTGCCTGGAGCATGCTGGCGGGACGGCCGGCCGCGACGGAGCAGCGCCTCGCCGATACGGGAATCTGGAGCGAGATCGCGGCAAGCAACCGGCCGCTGCTGATCGTGGTGGGCGATTACTACATGTTCGGCGAGTACGAAGACCGCGTGGTGCTGAAGCGCCTGATCCGCGACTTCGCGATCAACAACAAGGAAGATCTGGTTTCCGCCCAGCGCGACAATCCAGACAGCATCGAGACCTACTCGGACGTCGCGATGCAATACCTGCCGGCCTCGGCCGCGTTTGCCCTGGCGGATCTCGCGCCGCTGCTTCGCGAGGGACGCGATGTGCAGGTGACGCTGGCGTCGGAGCTGACGCCGGACCGGATGAAGACGAACGACATCATCTATGTCGGCCTGCTGAGCGGGCTCGGGCCGCTGCGCGATCCGGTGTTCTCGACATCGCGGTTTGCGCTGGGCGAGAGCTACGACCAGATCGTCGATCGCAAGTCTGGCAAGACGTACAACAGCGAGGCGTTCCTCGCGGCGCCGGGCGACCAGATGTATCGGGACTATGGCTTCTTCTCGACGTTCGAGGGACCGACCGGCAACCGGATCGCCATTCTCTCCGGTTCGCGCGACACCGCCGTGATGGGCGTGGCGGAGGCGGTGACGCAGCTGGACCGGCTGGCGCGTGTCGCACAGAAGACGCCGGCGGACGGCGACTTCGAGGCGCTGTTCGAGGTGAAGGGCCAGAAGCACGTAAACCTCGAAGCGCAGGTGGTGGCGTCCTATCCGCTGGACGGCGGCGCGATCTGGTCGGGTGAGCGGGCGAACACGGCGTCGTATCCGGAGAAGTAGCCCGGGGACGCGGGGGCGCGATCCCTGCGGCGTGGGCCGGGGTTGCGGTTTCGAGGCGCCTGATCAAGTCAGTGGCGCGTCATTTTCTCACGCATTTATGGTGTCATTCCCGCGAAGGCGGGAATGCAGGAGATGCGTGTACGGACGTTTGCGCAAGCCGCCCTCGGTTCCGGCCCGCACGCTGCGCGTGTGTCCGGAATGACAAGGAGGGAGATTGCTTCTGCTCGAGCAACATCAACGGAGTCATGCCCGGCCTTGAGCCGGGCGTCTTGGTTGATGGCTTCGTGGGGAATGGTTGCGAGTCCCCGCGATGATCCAACAGGGATTCTCGGGACGAGCCCGAGAATGACTCCGTGGGTGTGACTGGATTCCTGGAGGTGAATGCCGGACGTCGCCTGGGGCAGGTTTTCGTCCGCATCCACCGTGTGCCAATCACGGTGGGTGCGGTTGAAGATCATTCCGAGCGTTGTCGCGGCGCCTTGCACGAGGCTCACGCACAGCATCAGCACCGCATTCAGCCAAAGCTGCAGAGGCGGCGGGGTCACTACTCCGTATGATGCGGTTCGTGCTCGTGTCATGGGGCGCATTATACGGCGGCCGGGAACAGTGCTGGACAGAATATTTTTTGCGATCTCTGTGTCCCCCACTTTTTTCGCGTAGCGCGCTGAATTGTCTGGAAAGAGCGGGTTCCCCATCCCCCAAAAACTGCGCGGTTTATGGCGGCGATGCAGAATTTTTAGATGTGTTGCTGTCCGAGAGACCTACGCCGCGCGCTCGAACACCGCCGCGATACCCTGGCCGCCGCCGATGCACATGGTTTCGAGGCCGTAGCGGGCTTCGCGGCGCTGGAGTTCGTTCATCAGGTTGGCGAGGATGCGGCCGCCGGTGGCGCCGATGGGGTGGCCGAGCGAGATGCCGGAACCGTTGACGTTGAGCTTGTCGGCGTCGTTCCAGCCCCAGCCTTTCAGCACGGCGAGGACTTGCGGCGCGAAGGCTTCGTTGAGTTCAACGAGGTCGATGTCTTTCCATTTGAGTCCCGTGCGCGCGAACAGGCGCTCGACGGCGGGGACGGGGCCGATGCCCATGCGCGAGGGCTCGACGCCGGCGGCGGCCCAGCCGACGAACCAGCCCATTGGCTCGAGGCCGAGTTCTTCGAGCTTGTCCTCCGCGACGACGAGGCACGCGGCGGCGGCGTCGTTCTGCTGGCTGGCGTTGCCGGCCGTGACCACCCCGCCCTTCTCGATCGCCTTGAGCGCGCCGAGGGAGGCGGCGGTGGCGTCGCCGCGGACGCCTTCGTCCATCTTGAAAATGACGGGGTCCCCCTTCTTCTGCGGGACGGCGACGGGAACGAGTTCGTTGTCGAACTTGCCAGCCTTCCATGCGGCGGCGGCGCGCTGCTGGCTGCGGGCGGCATACGCGTCGCATTCCTCGCGGCCGATCTGGTAATCCTTGGCGAGGTTCTCGGCGGTCTCGATCATGCCGGTGATGACGCCGAAGCGCGAGACGGGCTGGGACATGACGCGGCCGCGCTGCAGCCGGTCGTGCATGGTGACCGAGCCCATGCGGGCGCCGGCGCGCATGTCGTTGGTGTAGTATTCGACGTTAGTCATGCTCTCGACGCCGCCGGCGATGACAACGTCCGCAGCGCCCGTCTGGACGAACATGGCGGCGTCGATGATGGACTGGAGGCCGGAGCCGCAGCGGCGGTCGAGCTGGTAGCCGGGGACGGAGATGGGGAGGTCGGCTGCGAGCGCGGACCAGCGCGCGACGCAGGGCGCCTCGCCGGAAGGATAGCCTTGGGCGAAGACGACGTCGTCGATGCGTTCGGGATCGATCTTCGTGCGCTCGACGAGGGCTTTCAGAATGACCGCGCCAAGGTCGCCCGCCTGCATCGGCGCGAGCGCGCCCTGGAATTTGCCCACTGCCGTGCGGAGCGGGCTGACGATGGCGGCGCGGCGGAGTCTGGTCATGCTTGTATCCCATGAAGGCGCGGGCAACATAGCCGGGAGCGCGAGGGACACAACCTCCGGCTCGACTTTGGGTGTGGCGTGGCCTGCGGCGCTAGTAGCCGAGCGCTTTCACCAGCGTCGCGCCGGCCATGTAGATCAGGATCAGCGAGCCGATGGTCCAGAACGTGGCGCGGACGTCGTGGAGCTGGGCTGTCATGTAGGCGAGGAAGTGGAGCAGGCGCGAGACCACATAGCCGTAGAACAGCCACTGGGCGAGGACGAGATCGGGCTGGGTCGTGACGTAGAGCAGCCCGGCGGCGAGAAAGAACGGGATGTTCTCGAGATCGTTGAGCTGGATGCGGCGGATGCGGTCCACCCGCTCGTTGGGGCCGACCTGTCCATCGCGCGGGGCCGGGTTGGTCGGCGATTTCTTCGCGTCCTCCGGAGAGCGGAAACCGCCCTTTTCCTGCATCATGCGTAAGACAGTGAGCCACGACATGGCGACGACCTTGAGGATCATCAGGCATGCGGCGATCACATAGGTCGCAAAGACCGGATTCTGCAGGTTTAAATCTGACATGGATGCGCCCTCCCCGGCTCTGGCCACTTGTGAACGGGTTTGGGGGACATGCAAGACGTGACGTAGGATCAACCGCGTTGCAGAGTGGGGACATGAGCAAGACCGAGACCCATCCCGAAATCCGCGAAGCGGTTCGCAAACTTTGCGCGCGGTTTCCGGGGCCGTACTGGCGGGCGCTGGATCGCGAGCGGGCTTATCCCACGGAGTTCGTTACGGCGCTGACCGAAGCAGGGTGGCTGTCGGTGTTGATCCCCGAGACCTATGGCGGCGCTGGGTTGGGTATTTCGGCGGCGTGTGCGGTGCTGGAAGAAATCCATCGCTCGGGCGCCAATGGCGCGGCGTGTCATGCGCAGATGTACACGATGGGGACGCTGCTGCGGCATGGGAGCGAGGCGCAGAAGGAGCGGTGGCTGCCGAAGGTGGCGAGCGGGGAGTTGCGTCTGCAGGCCTTTGGCGTGACCGAGCCCACGAGCGGCACGGACACGACGCGGATACAGACATTCGCGAAGAAGGTGGGCGACAGGTATGTCGTCAACGGATCGAAGATCTGGATCAGCCGGGCCGAGCATTCGGACCTGATGGTGCTGCTGTGCCGGACGAGCCCGCGTGACGACGCGGGCAAGACGTCGGACGGGATGAGCGTGCTGCTGGTCGACATGCGGGAGGCGAAGGGGAACGGGCTGACGATCAAGCCGGTGCGCACGATGCTGAACCATGCGACGACGGAGCTGTTCTTTGATGACATGGAAGTGCCGGTGGAGAACCTGATCGGGCGCGAAGGGGCGGGGTTCAAATACATCATCGACGGGATGAATGCGGAGCGCATTCTGATTGCGGCGGAATGTATCGGGGATGGGAAGTTCTTTGTTGATCGGGCGTCCGCGTATGCGAAGGAGCGGTCCGTGTTCGGCGGGCCGATCGGCGAGAACCAGGGCGTGCAGTTTCCGATTGCGCGGGCGCATGTGCAGGTGACCGCGGCGGGGCTGATGGTGGATCATGCAGCGCAGCTGTTCGAGGCGGGGGAGCCTTGCGGATCGGAAGCCAACATGGCGAAGATGACGGCGTCGGAGGCGAGCTGGTATGCGGCCGATGTCTGCGTGCAGACGCATGGCGGGTTCGGCTTTTCCGAGGAGTACGACATCGAGCGCAAGTTCCGCGAGACGCGGCTCTACCAGGTGGCGCCGATATCGACCAACCTGATCCTCAGCCATGTCGCGACGCATGTGCTGGGCATGCCAAAATCTTTCTGACCGGACCGTTCTGATGAGGGCGAAGACATGAACTGGCGTTCGATGCTGTTTGTGCCGGCGGCTGCGCCGCAGCGCTGGCAGAAGGCGCATACGCGCGGGGCAGATGCGCTGATCGTCGATCTCGAGGATTCGACGCAGCCGGACGCGAAGACGGCGGCGCGCGCTCTGGCGACAGAGGCGGTGGCGTTCCTCGCGGCGCAGGGCGCGGTTGTGACGGTACGGGTGAACAATGATGTGGAGTACCTCGCTCAGGATCTCGAAGCGGTGATGCGGCCCGGGCTGACGGCCGTGGTGCTGCCGAAGGTGGAACATGCGTCCGAACTCGACAGCCTCTCGGCGATGATGGACGCGCTGGAGTATGAGACGGGGCTGGAGCGGTTTTCGGTCGGGGTGATTGCGGTGGTCGAGAGCCCGCGGGCGCTCGAACGGGTGGTTCAGATTGCCGATGGGCCGCGGCTGATCGGGATCGCGCTGGGGAGCGAGGATTTCTCGCTGGCGCTTGGACGGAAGCCGGGTCCCTTGTCGCTGGACCTTGCGGGGCAGACGATTGCGTATGCGGCGGCGGCGCGCGCAATGATGGGGATCGGCATGGCGTCGAGCATCGCCAACTTCACCGATCTCGATGCGTTCGGCGCAGACGCGCGTCGGGCGCATGCGATGGGGCTGACGGGCGCGATGTGCGTGCATCCCAATCAGATCGGCGTGCTGAATGCCAGCTTCGGCGCCAGCGAGGCTGATGTGGCGGAGGCGCGCGCGATCCTTGTGGCGTGGGAGAGCCGCGTGGATGGCGTCGTGAATCACAATGGCAAGATGATCGACCTGCCTGTCGTGGAGCGGGCGCGGCGGCTGCTGGCCTCTGCGGGTCTTACATCCGCGGGTTTGGCGTGATCACCGGCTATCCCGACGATGTCGTTCGCGCCCTGCGGCCGGGACAGCGCGTGTATTTCCAGGGCGGGCCGGGCGAGTGCGAGGCGTTCCACAACGCGCTGCGCGACAATCCGGGGCTGTCGAACGGCGTGGAGCTGTGGTCGTGCCTGATTCCGGGGATCAACACGCGCGACTATGGCGCCCTGCCGGGCAATGTGACGCTGACGACGTTCATGGCCTCGCCTGCGCTGGAGCCATCAATCGCTTCCGGGCGGACGAAGCTGATGGCCATGCCGTATTCCGAGATCGGAAAGCTGATGGCGGCGACTGAGTTCGACGTGACCGTGCTGCACGTCGCGCCGCCGGATCGGAGCGGGAAGTGCTCGTTCGGGCTGGCGTGCGACATGCCGGGGCTGGTGTGGCCGAATGCGGGGCGGCGCGTGGCGTTCGTCAATGAACGCATGCCGGCGATTCCGGGCGCGGATTTCATCCCAGCTGAGGCGATCAGCCTTGCGATACCCATTGATGAGCCGCTGATGACCCCCGCGCCGACACGGCGGGCCAATGCGGCGCTGGGCGAGATCGCGCAGCTATGCGCCGCGCTGATCCCGGATGGGGCGACGATACAGTCCGGCATTGGCGAGGCGCCGGGCGCGGTGGTCGCGGCGCTGAAACTGCATCGTGGGTTGCGCG
The DNA here is from genome assembly GCA_031419455.1 of Alphaproteobacteria bacterium. Taxonomy (GTDB): domain Bacteria; phylum Pseudomonadota; class Alphaproteobacteria; order Caulobacterales; family Hyphomonadaceae; genus UBA7672. Next base: position 14,408 of record JANOKS010000047.1, on the reverse strand, counting down.
TGCATTCGGGGATCATCACGCCGGACTATAGGCAGCTGGCGGAGGCCGGCGCGCTGGATGCGGACGCGGAGCACGTGGCCGGTGTGGGGTGGGGCGATGCAGCGTTCCAGGCGTGGCTGCCGCAGTCGGGATTTTCATTCCGGTCAGCGAAGGAGACGCACGGCCATGCGTCGCTTGCGGCGATCGACGGGTTCGCATCGATCGGCTCGGCGCTGGAAGTCGATCTTGAAGGCAATCTCAATCTGGAGTGGCGCGCGGGACGGCGGGTGAGCAGCATTGGCGGCGCGCCGGACTACATACGGGGCGCGCGGGCATCGGCGGGCGGCCTGTCGATCATCGCCCTGCCCGCGACGGGCGGCGGCGCATCGCGCATCGTGCCCCGGCTGGCGGCGCCTTCCGTGTCAGGCGAACTGGCGGATGTGGTGGTGACGGAGCATGGCGTGGCGCGGTTGAAGGGTTTGTCCGACAAGGCGCGAGCGGATGCTCTGATCGCCATCGCCGCGCCGGAGCATCGGAGCTTTCTGGAACGGGCGGCGGGCTGAAGCGTCAAGGCGCGATTGGCATGCCGGCGCGGCGCAGCAGTTTGCGCGCGAACACATCGATGACGCTGAAGGGCGCGAAGAGGACGGTCGTGCGGTCGAGCGACCAGACGAGGCGGAGCGAAGAGACGTCCGGGCCGCGCTTCGACAGAATGCGACGCATCAGGAGGTAGCCGACCATGCGGCGTCCGCTGGACATCGCGGTGGAAAGATGGGCTCGGACAGGCCGGGGCCAGCGTGCCCGTTGTTTCACGCGACGAGCTGAAGCCATGTTGAATGCGCGGCGGCGCAGGTCTTTCGCCGTGCCCCATTCATGCGAGCTTTCGTAGATGCTGACGCCCCTGCCGAGCGCCACTTCGGATTGCATGGACAGGCATACGCGCCGCGCCTTGAGCGCGAGATCAATGAAGAAGTTGAGGTCTTCCCCGCTCCAGCGCAGCTTTTCCGCCATGCGGACGTCTTTGGGCAGATCGGCGCGAAAGAGGATCGACGAGGTGTGCGCAAGATACTCGCGTGCGGAGTAAGTCGCCATCTGCCGGCCGCTTGAGACATAGAAGCTATCACCCGGAAGCGCGGTGAGTTCGCCCTCGCCGCCCAGCGGTTCGCTGAAGAGGCGCGTGCCGGCAAGATAGCTGGCGTGGTGGTGGCTGGCGTGATCGGAGAAATAGATGTCGGCGTCGGCGAGCGCAAAACCTTCGATCGCCCGTGCAATGTGGTCGGGCGTCCAGGTGTCGTCGGAGTCCAGCATGGCGACGTAAGTTGCGTCGACCGGCACGGCGTCGAAGCCGGTATTGCGCGCGGCGGCGGGACCGCCATTGGCGCGGGTGATGATACGGATGCCGACATTTGCCGGAGGAGCGCCGGCCGCTTGCACGTCGATGATCGGATCGACCGGCGAGGCGTCGTTAACGATGATCACGTCGAGCAGGGTCTCGCCGCCGATGTCCTGGGCGTAGAGCGATTTCAGCGCGCGGACGAGGATGCCGGGCTGTTCCTGGTAGTACGGAATGACCACGGAAATCTTCATGCGGTCGCGATCCCTGTTCCGAAACGGGCCAGCTTGCGGTCGTGGGCGCTGGATCGCGCGCAGAACGGTGGTTTGGAGGGAACAATGCATCGGGCGCGCCAGTGGCGCGACACGCTGCTCGGCCGGTGAGCCCGCCCTCGTCAGTTCGCCGGCGTCAGCTTGATCACGCGCTCGGCCACGCGGTCCACGGCCTCTCGGCTAAAAGCGAGAGGCACATACGCGCCCTCGGCCCACAACGGAAAGAGGTCGCGGTAATGCGCGCTGTAGGGGTCGGCGGACTGGCCGGGCGTGTTCATCACCATCGAATTGTCCCACGCGCCCGCATCCATCACCAGGCGCACGGATGCGCCGGCGGTGACGGTGAAATCGGAGGCGCGATAGGTCTGCGCGCGCGGCGTGGAGGCCGAGCCCGGCGTGGCCAGCGGGCCGAGGCTCATCTGGGCGCGCAGCTGCGGATCGGCGAGCACGGCGATGGCGGGCTCCCACTTGGCGACGTGGAGGCGGCCCCATGCCCAGCTGTGCGGATCGGGACCGAGGCGGCCGGCCAGTTCATCGGTGGCGGCTTTCAGCGTTTCGAGGATGATCGTCGTGCGTGCCTCGCGCGGATTTGGCCCGAGGCGCGTGTCAGGATTTTCGAGATAGGTGAGGATCGCTTCGAGATGCCCGCTGCCGACCAGCTCGCGCGCGGCGGCGGGCGTGACCTTTGCGACCACCGCCTTGCCGAGATGCTTGTTGGCCCAGACCTCGTAGATCGCGGCGGCGGGGCTATCGATAGACAGGTGGCCGTCCCAGCTGGTGAGTAACTTGATGGCGTGATCGACATTGATGCCCATCGTGCCGCCGGGCACGTCCCGCAACAGTTTCACGAAGCGTCGGGCCTGCGGGCTGACGGCGTCGCCCTGCAGCTTCATGGAGTCGAGCAGGCTGACCTTGCCATCGGCGGCGAGGACTTCCTTGACGCGGGAAGCGCGCGAAGGATCGGTCCACTCGAACGCGACTTTTCGCTCTTCGGCCGGATAGCCGGCTGGCAGGTTGTATTCGTTGGCGGTGGCGAAGAAGCCTTCCGTGGGATTGTAGCTGGAGGGCAGCATGTCCTTGGCGAAGAAGCCGTTCCACTCATACCGGCCATCGCCGGGCACGGGCATCAGGCCGTCCCAGTTCTTGCGAACCGGCGTGCGGCCGGAAGCGGCCCAGCCGATATTGCCCTTTGTGTCAGCGTAGACGAGGTTGAGCGGCGGCGCGCCCCAGGCATGGCTAGCGGCCTTGAAGTCATTCCAGTCCTTTGCGTGCGTGAGACGCGAGGCGCCGAAATAGCCGGCGATGCCGGGCTCGGACCAGACTGAGCGCATCGCGAAGGCCTTGTTCTTGGCAGCATCGGACATCAGCACGGGACCATGGCGGGTGTAGCGGAGTTCGACCTCGCGCGGGGCCTCGCCTTTGACTTCGATGGTCTGCGTCTCGACCGTCATCTTCTCCCAGCCGTTCTTGTAACGGTAGGAGTCCGGGTCATTGCTGCGCGTTTCGTAGACGTAGAGATCTTCCTGATCCATCGCGAAGATGGTGATGCCGAAGGCGATGTCGTTGTTGTGGCCGATGGAAACGCCGGGCAATGCCGGCTCGCCCGCGCCGATGATGGCCATGCCGGGCGCGTTCAATCCGACGACATAGCGGAGCGATGGCACGCCAAGCTGGCGATGCGGATCGTTGGCGAGAATGGCGCGACCAGTTTCGGATTTCGACGGCGCGACGACCCAGTTGTTGGAGCCTTCGTACTGCTGCGCGTGCATCAAGGTTGCGAGTTGGGTTGCAGGATCGAGGCTGGCGCGCTGGCCACTGGCGAGCGGCGTGAAGTCCACCTGCTGGGTGGCGAGGACGTAGTCGCCCAGGACATCGGCGGGAACATCGCACGGATTCAGGCCGGCGGGCGCCACGCGCTTGTGTCCTTCGGGATCGAGCTTGCGACGAAGTTCGTCGGCATCGACGCCGGCGGCGCAGGCGACGCGCGCGCGGGCCACTTCCGACGTCACGTTGGAGACGAGTGCGTGGCTGCGGATGCGCAGGACGTCTTCGGGTTTCCATTCATCGGGCGTGGAGCTGGTCAGCCTGAATTCCACGGGGAGCGGTTTTCCGCCTGCCCTCACCTCGGCGACATAGGCGTTGATGCCGGCCGCGAACGCCTCGACGCTGGCGCGGGCGTCCGGCGCGTAGGCGTTCCATTCGGCCTGCATGTCGCCGCGATAGAGGAAGAGGCGCGCCGCCCTGTCCTGCTCCACATAGGCGGGGCCGAAGGACTTCGCGAGCAGGCCAAGGCCGCGCTTGCGCCAGAGGTCGATCTGCCAGAGGCGGTCGCGGGCTGCGTTGTAGCCCTGCAGGAAGAAAGCGTCGCGCTGCGAGGCGGCGAAGATGTGCGGTATGCCCCAGTGATCGACGATGAGTTCGGCGGGAGCGGAGAGGCCTTTCACCTGCCATTCGTCGCGCGCGACGGCGGTGGACATGGGGTTGTCGGCGCTGGCGGCGAGGGATGCGGCGCCGACGGCAGCTGCAGCAGCAATTGCAAGCTTCCACATTCTCATCTTAGCACTCTCCATCCCGCCCGGCTTGTCGAATTGAGGATCGGATCGCGCGAGCGACTTGTCAAAGCATTGCTGGCCTCTCAAAGCTGGCTGCATGGCAGGCTGGCATTTCTGGATCGATCGCGGGGGGACGTTCACCGACGTGGTGGCGCGCGGGCCGGATGGGCGCGAGGTGGTGCGCAAGCTGCTGTCGGAGAACCCGGGGCGGTATGCGGATGCGGCGGTGGAGGCGATCCGCGCGATCCTCGCCGAGCACGACGCAACCGAGATCGCCTCTATCCGCATGGGGACGACGGTGGCGACCAATGCTCTGCTGGAGCGCAAGGGCGCAGTAACAGCTCTGGTGGTGACCGAAGGGTTTGGCGACCTGCTGGAGATCGGCAACCAGGCGCGGCCTGACATCTTTGCGCTGAACATTGTGAAGCCGGAACAGTTGCAGTCGCGCGTGATCGAAGCGCGGGAGAGGGTCACGGCGGAGGGCGAGATTCTTGCGCCGCTGGATGACACGCGTTTGCGGACAGACCTGCAGGCGGCGCGCGATGCGGGAATCACGAGTTGCGCGATCTCGTGCCTGCACGGCTGGGCGCATCCGGCGCACGAGCGGCGGATTGCAGAGATCGCGCGCGAGGTGGGGTTCGCGGATGTGTCGGTGAGTTCGGAGGTGTCCGGCCTGACGCGTTATGTGCCGCGAACGGACACGACGGTTGCTGACGCTTATCTCACGCCGGTGCTGGACACGTATGTGCAGCTCGTGGCGGGAGCGTTTGATGCGGCGACGCGGCTCTACTTCATGCAGTCGAATGGCGGGCTGACGCCGGCAAGTGCGTTTCGCGGGCGGGATGCGGTGCTGTCTGGCCCGGCGGGTGGCATCATCGGGATGGCGGCGGCGGCGAAGCGGGCCGGGTTCGACAAGGCGCTGGGCTTCGACATGGGCGGCACGTCGACAGACGTCTCGCACTACGCGGGCGCGTTCGAGCGGACGAATGACACGGTGGTGGCGGGCGTGCGGCTGACGACGCCGATGTTGCAGATTCACACGGTGGCGGCGGGCGGCGGATCGATCTGCTATTTCGACGGGGCGCGGCTGCGTGTTGGGCCGCAGTCGGCGGGCGCTGATCCGGGGCCGGCGTGTTACCGGCGCGGCGGTCCGCTGACCATCACCGACTGCAATGTGCTGCTGGGGCGCGTGCGGCCAGAGTTCTTTCCGGCGATCTTCGGGCCGAAGGGCGACAGGCCGCTGGATGCGAAGATTGTCGCCGAGCGGTTTGGCGATCTGTGCTGGGCGGTGAAGCAGGCGACCGGCGCCGACCTGACGCCGGAGGCGGCGGCCGAAGGTTTCATCGCCATCGCCAACCAGCACATGGCGGAGGCGATCCGCAAGATTTCCATCCAGCGCGGATACGATCCGCGCGAGTATGTGCTGTGCGCGTTTGGCGGCGCGGGCGGACAGCATGCCTGTGCGGTGGCGGACGCGGTCGGGGCGCGGAGCGTGTTGCTGCATCCGCTGGCGGGCGTGCTGTCGGCGTGGGGGATGGGTCTGGCGGATGTGCGGTCGGTGCGCGAGGTTTCGGTCGAGCAGGCGTTGGGCGTTGATGTGTCGGGGCGATGTGAGGCGTTGAATCGTCAGGCGGCGAAGGCGCTGGCGGCACGCGGGGTGGCGGTGCGGGCGACTGAATTGACTGCGTATCTGCGCTATGACGGCGCGGAGGCTTCGGTACCGGTGGCGCTGGCGGACGATGCGCAGATGCGCGAGGCGTTCGAGGCGGCGCATCGTTCGCGGTTCGGATTTCTCGATCCGTCGCGAGCCATCGTCGTCGCAAAGCTTTCAGCGGAGGCCGTTGGCGAGGACGAGGCGGCGCCGAAGGCGACGCCTGCGATGCCGGAGGGTGAGCCCTCACCACTGTCTGTGGTGGATATGCGGATAGCGGGTGCGGCGTACAGGGCGCCGGTATTGCGGCGCGGGGAAATTCCAGCGGGGTTCAGCGTGGAGGGTCCCGCGCTGGTGCTGGAGAATGGCGCGACGACGTTCATCGCGCCTGACTGGCGCGGGACGATGACGGCGGATGGCGATCTGGTGTTGATGCGGACGACGACGCCGACAACTGGAACGGCGATCGGGACGCAGGTTGATCCCGTCTTGCTCGAAGTGTTCAACAACAGGTTCATGGGCGTGGCCGAGGAGATGGGGCTGGCGTTGCAGACGAGCGCGTCGTCGGTGAACATTCGCGAGCGGCTGGATTTCTCGTGTGCAGTGTTCGATGCGGATGGCGGGCTGGTGGCGAATGCGCCGCATATTCCGGTGCATCTGGGGTCGATGAGCGAGTCCATCCGCGCGGTGATCCGGGAACGCGGCGCCACGATCAAGCCGGGCGACATCTACATGCTGAATGCGCCGCATGCGGGGGGCACGCACCTGCCGGACATCACGGTGATTGCGCCGGTCATTCTCGCGGGCGAAACGGCGCCGGCTTTCTTCACAGCCGCGCGTGGGCACCATGCGGACATTGGGGGGATCACGCCGGGCTCGATGCCGCCGGACAGCAAGCGCATCGAGGATGAGGGCGTGCTGATCGATAACTTCCTGCTGGTTCAAGGCGGGCAGCTACGCGAGGCGGAGACGCGGGCGCTGTTTGCCTCCGGGCCTTACCCTGCCCGCAACATCGACAACAATCTCGCTGACCTGAAGGCGCAGATTGCGGCGTGCCGGCGCGGCGAAGAGGAATTGCGGCGGCTGGTCTCGCATTACGGACGCGCCGGCGTTGCAGCGTATATGGGCCATGTGCAGGACAATGCCGAGGAGCATGTCCGGCGCGTGATCGACACGCTGGAGCCGGGTAGCTTTGAAGCGCCGATGGACAATGGCGCGGTGATCCGCGTTGCGGTTCGGCCTGACAAGGTTGCGCGGCGCGTGACGATCGACTTCACGGGCACGAGCGATCAAGACAAGGGCAATTTCAACGCGCCGCTGTCCATCACGCGGGCGGCTGTGCTCTATGTCTTCCGCACGCTGGTGGACGACGCCATCCCGCTGAACGAGGGCTGCCTGAAGCCGATCGATATCATCACGCCGGAGGGCTGCCTGCTGAATCCGCGGAAGGGCGCGGCTGTGGTAGCGGGCAATGTCGAGACGAGCATGGTTGTGGTCGATGCGCTGTATGGCGCGATGGGGCGGCTGGCCGCGTCGCAGGGGACGATGAACAATTTCACGTTCGGAAATGAGCTGCATCAGTATTACGAAACGAGCTGCGGTGGATCGGGCGCTGGGCCGGGATTTGGCGGGGCGAGCGTGGTGCAGACGCACATGACAAATTCGCGGCTGACGGATCCGGAGATACTTGAGAGCCGGTATCCCATCCTGATCGAGCGGTTCGGCGTGCGGCGCGGGTCTGGCGGCGATGGCGAATGGCGCGGAGGCGATGGCGCGGTGCGCGTGGTGCGGTTCCGTGAGGCGATGACGGCGGCGATGCTGTCGAACCGGCGGTCAACGGCGCCGTTCGGCGTGGCGGGCGGCGGCGATGCCAAGCCCGGCGTCAACGCCGTGCGGCGCGCCAACGGAGAAGTGGAGATGCTGCCCGCGACTGCAAGAGCTGAAATGTCGCCTGGAGATGCGTTCATCATCGAGACGCCGGGCGGCGGCGGGTTTGGGAAGAAGCCATGACGATTCTGACGCGCGAGATGGCGGAGAGTTTTGCCGGAGTGGCGCTGGGCCATGTCAGCCGCGAGTTTCCGTACAAGATGGATCATGTGCTGGCGGGGCCGGAGGATGCGGTGGTTCCTCGCTCCGTGCATCCGATCTTCTTCGGATCGTTCGACTGGCATAGCTGCGTGCACGGGTTCTGGCTGATGGCGCGGCTGGTGCGGCGGCATCCGGAGATTGCGGCGGCGGGGAAAATACGCGCGCTGTTCGCGGAGCGATTCACCGAGGCGAATGTTGCGGGTGAAGTGGCTTATCTTGCGCGGCCTTTGGCGCGGGGGTTCGAGCGGCCCTATGGCTGGGGCTGGTTGCTGGCGCTTCAGGCTGAACTGGAATTGCATGAGGGCGATGCGATTGCCGAGGCTGGCGAAAAACTGCGGCCGCTGGCGGAGGCATTTGCGCAGCGGTTTCGGGATTTCCTCCCGCTGGCGGATTATCCGGTGCGGACGGGCGCTCATTCGTCGACGGCTTTCGCTATCAGGATGGCCGCGGACTGGGCGGACGCGTTTGACCTGAAGCTGTTCGACCTGATGCGCGCGAAATGCATCACCTGGTATGGCGGGGATCGCGATTGCCAGGCATGGGAGCCGTCGCAGGATGATTTTCTTTCGCCCGCGTTGATGGAAGTCGAGTGCATGCGGCGCGTGCTGGAGCCGCGCGAGTTTCGTGAGTGGCTGGGGCGGTTCATGCCGCGTCTGGCGCAGGGACATCCGGTTTCGCTGTTTGCGCCGGCGAAGGTGAGCGACCGGACGGATGGCAAGATCGCGCATCTGGATGGGCTGAATTTTTCGCGGGCCTGGTGCTGGCGCTCGCTGGCGGCGATGCTGGGCGATCATCCGGTGGCGCAGCGCGGGCGAGAGGCGGCGGACCGGCATATCGACGCGAGCCTGCCGCATGTGTCGGGCGACTATATGGGCGAGCATTGGCTTGCGACGTTCGCGCTGCTGGCGCTGGATTTCTGAGGGGCCGGCACAAGCCTGCCTCAAGCATCGCATGCCGCGGACTCAGTAGACTCGGCCAGCGCCGCAACAATTCGAGTTCCGATTCGCGAACAGCCATGGGCAGGGAAGTTCGCCGGGAGTAGTGCGGGCGCATGTCTTGCACACGCAGTAGTTGAATTCTGTCTCAATTCAGCCGCTTGCATTTGCAACTAAGTCCTTCAGATCAAAATAGAAATAAATCAACTTGCTTCAGGTCAAACGTAATGTGTGTTACCTTGATAATCGGTAATGCTTACATCAGCAGGGTGACTGGGGTCACACATGACTACGATCAGGAAAGGTGCGTGCGCCGTTCTCGCGGTGTGCGCGTCGGCTTTGTTGGCGAACAGCGCTTTCGCACAGACGGCGCTTGACACCCGAAAGTACAACGTTCCAACGAGCATGCAGGCGAGCCCGCTTTTCGGGGCGGCGCCATTCACGCAAAAAGTTCTGATGTTCGAAGAGTTCGGAACCCAGCCTGTTCCGACCGAGGAATGCACCAACTGCAAGGTTGTCGTTGCGCCATCTGACTGCAACAAGTCGATGAGCCCGGACAAGATCGATACCGCGATCAAGCAGCGCCTGTTCCCGCTGCCGACACGCCAGGCCAATCTGAGCCGCCCCAATCCGTGGCAGGCGAAGATCGGCGAGTGCCTCGGCTGGCAGCTGAAGACGAGCTACATCGAGGGCCGTCCCCCGGGGGAAATGTACGCCCACCAGCGCTATGACGAATTTGCGCCCAAGGTCTACTTCCAGAGCGTCCAGTCCGGCGCCCGTACAAACACCGGCCTTCGCGATTCGATGCAGTTGCACCGCTACTCGGTCGGCGAGTTTGCGCCGGGCGGTCTGTACTACAACACGGCCAGCGGTTCAGGCTTTGGGGGTTCGACGAACGGCATCGCGATTCGCATGCATCCCAAGATGCCGGTGCAGGACGCCAATTCAGTGTGGACGTTCGATGGCACGCTGCCGCCCAAGCTGCTGATGGCGCGTGTCGGCGAGCCGATCCTGTTCCGCCACTTTAACGGGCTGCCGATCAACGTCGCCGCCAACAACGGCTTTGGCCACCACCTGATCACCACTCACGAACACAATGGCCACAACCCGGCCGAGAGCGACGGCTTCACCGGCGCATATTTTTATCCCGGCCAGTACTACGACTATCGCTGGCCCATGCAGCTGGCCGGCCGCGACAGTGAGAACGTCAACGCCACCGATCCGCGCGCCGGCATGCCTGACGGCGCAGGCGGCGTCATCAAGATCCGCGGCGACTGGCGCGAGACCGAGAGCACGCACTGGTTCCACGATCACATGATCGATTACACGGCCCAGAACGTCTACAAGGGCAACGCCGCGATGATGAACTACTACAGCGCGGTGGACCGTGGGCGCGAAGGTCTCAAGTGCCACTATTCGGACCCCAATAACGCCAACCTCTGCCTGCCGAGCGGCACGGGCCTCGACTGGGGCAATCGCGACTACGACGTGAACCTGCTGATCGCGGACAAGGCCTGGGACTCCAAGGGCCAGCTCGCCTTCAACATCTTCAACAAGGACGGCTTCCTCGGCGACCAGATGACGGTCAACTGGGCCTGGAAACCCTACATGGACGTGCGGGCGCGCAAGTATCGCCTGCGCCTGCTCAATGGCTCGGTCTCGCGTTACTTCAAGATCGCGATCGTGACGGACAAGGGCGTGCGCGTGCCGTTCCACATGATCGCCAACGACGGCAACATCATGGAGCATGCCGTTCCCTTCCCGAACGCCGAGTCGAAAGACCTGCCCACGCAGGCGATTGCCGAGCGCTTCGACATCATCGTCGACTTCAGCAAGTATCCGGTGGGCACAAAGCTCTACTTCGTGAACACGCTGGAGCACCGCGACGGCGCTGGCCCGAAGGAAGAGATCCCGCTCAACGAGATTCTCTCCGGCAAGTACAAGGGCGATCCCGCCGTCGGCAAGTTCATGGAGTTTCGCGTCCAGGCCTACACAGGCCAGGACCTGAGCATGAACCCGTCTGACTACGTCGACGGCAAGAAGAAGATGATCCCGCTGCCGAAGATTCCGGTGGCCGACCTTGCCAAGGCGAAGCGCCGGACGTTCGAGTTCGGCCACAGCGGCGGCACGGACGAATCGCCCTGGACCATCAAGACGGACGGCGGCAACGGCCTCTCCGCAGACATCCAGCGCGTCTCAGCCGCCCCGGAAATGGGCGCTTGGGAAATCTGGCGCCTCGAAAACATAAGCGGCGGCTGGAGCCATCCTGTCCATATCCATTTCGAAGAGGGCCAGATCCTGACCCGCGATGGCAAGCCGCCGCCGATCTGGGAGCGCTGGGCGCGCAAGGACGTCTACCGCGTCGGCCCTGAGCCTAACAGCAGCGGCGTGGTGGAGATCGCCATCCGTTTCCGCGAGTTCGCCGGCTCCTACGTCGAGCACTGCCACAACACGCAGCACGAGGATCACGCCATGCTGTTGCGGTGGGACATCTTGAACCCGGGACAGACGGTTGCCATCCCGACGCCCGAGGGTGGCTGGGAAGGCACGTTCTACGAGCCGACCTACGTCCTGCCGACCTGGCGGACGGGACGTGGCGTGGGCCCGACTCCGGCGCCGGCCACGACCACAACGCGATGAAACGGGTTCAGCCGGCCCGTTCCCGGCAGTGGACCAGCGCACTGCTGGCTGCGATCGGCGTCTGCCTGCTGTGGCCGATCGCAGCGGTGGCGCAATCCCCGTGGGGACGTGACTACTGGCCGAATGTCACGCTCACCACGCACGACGACAGGCAGGTGAAGTTCTACGACGACGTACTGCACGGCAAGATCGTCGTCGTGAATTTCATCTTCACGAACTGCGGCGACGTCTGCCCGCTGGATACGGCCCAGCTCAAACGCGTGCAGGAGTTGATCGGCGATCATTCAGGACGTGACGTGACGTTCTACTCGATCTCGGTCGATCCGGAGAACGATACGCCCGCTGCCATGCGCGCCTTCATGAAGAAGTTCGACATCAAGGCCGGCTGGACCTTCCTGACAGGCAAACAGGACGACATCACGCTGATCCAGCGCAAGTTCGGGCTCGAGCCCGCGGGCGACAGTCCAACTGCACACTCGACGACGATCATCCTCGCCAACGAGGCCACCGGCCAGTATGTGAAGCGCTCTCCGTACGACAACCCGCAGATGCTGGCGAACGTGCTGACCGGCCAGCTGAACCCCAAGGGTCGCGGTTCCGGCAGCCGCCAGAGCTACGCAGACGCCGTCGCGGTCGCCACCGACGAGGCTGCGCAACTGTTCCGCACACGCTGTGCGACCTGTCACACGATCGGTGACGGCGAAGGGCTCGGCCCCGACCTTTTGATGGTCAGTTCACGTCGCTCGCCAGAGTGGCTCGCGCGCTTCATCCGCGAACCCGACAAGATGCTGGCGGAAAAGGATGAGGCCGCCACGGCGATGCTGCCGAAGTACCGCAACCTTGCGATGCCGAACCTCAAGCTCAGCGAGCACAACGTGGCCGACCTGATGGCCTTCATCGATGCGGAAAGCCGCAAGGTGATGGAAGAGCGTGCGGCGACCCAGCACGGCGCGCATCATCACTGAGGTGCCCTCACAATGGCGCGGCTGCGGGATGCTCAATGGCCGGGCTTCGGCGCGACGATGAAATCCCCGAACAGGCTGCGCGCTTCGGGAAGGCTTGCCTGTCCGGGATCGTGGTAGATGTACGCGCCGCGGGCGGGGGCCTGGAATCGCACGGTCATCTTCGCGCCTGCGGCGACCGGCGGGGCGGTGGCGTCCTTCACGCCCATGATGGCGAATGAGCGCGGGCTCTGCGTGCGGTTGACCAGCTTGATCGTCACGCGCTCGCCTTCAATCACCTTGAGCGTCGGATTGAGTTCGCGTGTCAGCGGGTCGCGGAAGGCGACGGAGAATTCGATCTCTCCACCGCGGCGCTTGTTGTAGACTTCGTCGATGTAGAGCTCGAACGATGCAGAAGGCGCTGCTGCGGTCTGGGCAAAAGCGGGCAGATACTCCGCGAGAAAGGCCAGCAGCAGGGCCGCCAAAACGCCAGTCGGAAGAACTCCGGATCGCATGGCCATGTCCGCGCCTCGCCGGACGCCCCGGCGAGGTCGTTTCTACCACGTTTCAAACTGTGAGGTAGAACTGGGGCTGCATCGGTCCGCTCTTTGGGTCTTCGTGTCGGCAATAGCGGCCTTTCGCCTTGCGCCTGTCCCAAATCCCGGTAGGAAAGCCGCTCGCTTACCGCGAGCGCGGTGCGGAGAGGTGGCCGAGCGGTCGAAGGCGCACCCCTGCTAAGGGTGTATACCGGTAACGGTATCGAGGGTTCGAATCCCTTCCTCTTCGCCAGCGCTGTTGTAAACGATTGAAACCTCTAGGGTTTCGACAAACGACCACCCCGGAGAGGTAGGAGTGAGGCGATCTGGTGATCCCATGGGACCCAGAAATGGCCGCTCGTCGCCCCGTCAATCTCACCCGCCGCCAGGGTGTCTACTACTTTAGAGGCTTCATCCCGAAAGCGGCGCACTCAGGTGCCCGGCGTCGCGAGGTTCGCATCTCACTCCGCACGCGCGATGCCTGCATTGCACGAGCGCGCCTGCAGCCTGTGGCTCTTGCCTTCGAGTCTCTGTGCGGCCAGGTTCGCTCCATGGTTGAGCTACAAGCCCCCGACGCGGACATTCGCAACGCCGTGCAGGCGTTCGGCAAACGGCTGCTTGCTTACGCCCTCCCTCCCCCGTCCTTCTCTGGCCCCACCATCGATTACGACCACGCTCGGGCGCGTTTCTGGGTGCAGGAAGAAATAGGCGCGCTGGAGTACGCCGTCGCCAATTCTGACTTCACGCCGCACGCGATCGATATCGACAGCCCACTTACGGCAACGCATGCTCATGCCATGAACATCGCCCAGGCGCAGTTCGGCTCCGCGTTGGCGCCTGAGCGGCTGAACCTGCTGCGGTCCGGTATTGCGCGCGCGCAGCTGGAGGAGCGACGGCACTATTTGCGGCGCCTCGACGACCCGTTTGCAACGCTGATCCCCGCCGATCCCTTGTTCAGTCCAGTTGCGTTACCCGCTCCGGCGCCAGACAGCCCTACGTTCTCGAAAGCTGTTGCGTCTTACGTGAACGCGAAAGCAGGCGTCGTCTGGACCTCCCGGACTGAGGAAGAGAACCGCCGGATACTGCGCCTCGCCGAGGAGCACTTCGGCGCCAAGACGCCGATCAGAGCCATAACTTTGGATAGCGTCCGCGCCTTCCGGGACAGCGTCGTTGCATGGAAGAAGAAGCCCGCTCCGACTGCTACGCTGCAGCAAATTTCTAACGCACCGGCAGGTGCGCGGATTGGGCCAAAGACGGCCGCCAAGTACTTCCAGTACGTGACCGCGGCTTTTGCGTATTGGACCAATGAAGGCTTTCTCGAGAAGTCGCCGGTTGGGAAGCTGTCGATCCACGTCCCGCACCAGAGCAAGGGCAGCTCTCGCGTCCCCTTCTCGCCGTCGGAGCTGCAGGCGTTGTTTTCTAGCCCGATTTATACGGGATGCGCTGGCCTTAGCCGCCGCACGGTCACGGGCCCAACCGTC
>JANOKS010000046.1:0-59956 GCA_031419455.1 Alphaproteobacteria bacterium | reverse complement strand
CCCCGGACTTGATCCGGGGGCGCAGAGCCGGAACCGTGAGCAAGCGGTCCGCGAAGCGGACGAACTGGTCCGGGGGACCAGTTCGAGTGGCGAACGCCGGAGCGTAAGCGGAGGCGGGCGACACGCACCGGCGCTCGCCGCCCCTGGGTTCCGGGTCTCCGCTGCGCTTCGCCCGGAATGACAATGGCGGCCGTGACGCTTGCCATCCCTCGGCCGAGCGCCATGGTGCGCGGAGCAGGAAGGCCGCCCCATGACCAGCGAACACGTCCGCTACGCCCTCGCCGATCACATCGCGACCATCACGCTCGCGCGCCCGCCGCTCAACGCCTTCTCCATCGCCTTCCTCGACCAGATCATCGCCGCCCTGCGCCGCGCCTCGACCGATCCCGATGTGCGCGCCGTCGTGCTCGCCAGCGACATACCGAAAATGTTCTGCGCCGGGCTCGATCTCGACATCATCCTGGGCAGCGACGAGACCACCATCCGCGCCTTCCTCAACCGGCTCTATATCGAGCTGTGGGACGTGGAGCGGAACATGGGAAAATCCACCATCGCCGCCGTCGATGGCGCAGCGCGCGGCGGCGGCATGACGCTGGCCATCTCGTGCGACATGATCATCGCGGGGACAAGCGCCAGCTTCGGCTATCCCGAGATCAACCTCGCCCTGCCCCCGGCCATCCACTTCGCCCACCTGCACAGGATCATCGGCCGCTACCGCGCCTTCGACCTTCTCTTCACCGCCCGGACATTCAACGCGCAAGAGGCGCTCAACCTCGGCCTCGTCAGCCGCGTCGCACGCGAAGCCCTGTCCGAAGCGATGGAAGCCGCCCGCGCCATCGCGGCAAAATCCCCCGCCGCCATCGCGGCCAGCCGCGCCGCCTTCCACCGCGAAGCCGACCGCGACTACACCGACGCCGTCGCCCGCGCCGTCGATGATTTCTGCGCGATGGCCGTCACGCCCGACGCACAGGAGGGCCTCCGCGCCTTCCTGGAGAAGCGCAAACCGGAGTGGAGCGACCCCGCCTGAACTCATGAAGGCTTGACGTGATGCTTTCACTATTCTCGAAATATTTCACATCAGAAGAAGCACAGCGGCCGCATCATGCCCCACCCCTCCATCACCCCCGCCTTGTTCTACCGCGACGCCCGCGCCGCCCTCGACTTCCTGCAGAAAGCCTTCGGCTTCGAGATGGAGTTGCTGATCGAGGACGAGCATGGCGGCCTGCAACATTCGCAGCTCAGCTTCGGCGACGGCATCATCATGGTCGGCACGGAATGGAGCGCAAAGCACCAGAGCCCGGCCTCGCTCGACGGTCGCAACACCCAGACCACCCACGTCCATCTGCGCGGACAGACCGCTGACGAACACTGCGCCATCGCCCGCGCGGCCGGCGCAGACATCTTCATGGAGCCCGCCGACCAGTTCTATGGCGACCGCACCTATCAGGCCCGCGACCCCGAAGGCCATATCTGGTCGTTCTCGGAACCCCTCCGCCATGTCGAACCCGCCGACTGGGACAAGGAGACCGGTCTCAAGACGTGGGCGCGCGAAGGCTATGGCAAGGACTGAGCGCGTGACGCCCGCCGCCTTCGCAAAGATCGCCCTCTCCCTGCCAGACGCGGAAGCCTCATCGCATTTCGAGACACCGGATTTTCGCGTCGCGAACAAGATCTTCGCCACCGCCGGCCGCGTCGATGGCCGCGCCGTGCTGAAACTCATGCCCGACCAGCAGCAGATGCTCTGCGCCGCGGAGCCCGCCATGTTCGTGCCGATCGAGAACGCGTGGGGGCGCAAGGGATGGACGAACCTCATCCTCGCCAACACCGATGCGCAGACAGCAAAAAGCGCGCTCTGGATGGCGTGGCGCAATGCTGCTCCGAAAAAGCTGCTGAAGTTGCACGCCGCCGCGACTGGCATAGCATGAGCGCGCGCCGCAAGTCCGCCCACAAGCCCCCCCATAGGCCCGATGTCGATGCGCTGTTCGCGGCGCTCGCCGATCCCGTCCGCCGCCGCGCGATCGAAATTCTGGGCCGGCGTCCGCACTGCGCCGGTGAACTCGCTGGCCTGCTCGGTCTGCCCGCCCCCGCCATGAGCCGCCACCTGAAAGAGCTGAAGGCCGCCGGCCTCGTCGCCGAAACCCACCCGGAGTTCGACGCCCGCGTGCGCGTCTACGCCCTCAATGGTCAGCGCCTCGCCGAACTGAAGGACTGGCTCGCTCGCGCCGAACAGGGCTGGAGCGAACAACTCTCCGCCTTTGCCGCATTCGTCGCGGAGCGACAGGAGAAGAAGTCCGCCCGGAAGAAAGCGACATGAGTTCGCGCGTCCACGTCTCTCTGCGCGTCCCCTGCTCGCCGGACGAGGCCTTCACGATCTTCACGCAGGAGATCGGCCTGTGGTGGGCCGACAGCGACCTCTTCCGCTTCACCCCGCGCAGCCCCGGCGCCCTCGCCTTCGAGCCGCCGGATTCTGCCGGCAAGGGCGGCCGCCTGGTCGAGCGTCTCGCCAATGGAAAAGTCTTCGAGGTCGGCCCCGTGCGCGCCTGGGCGCCCGGCGAGCGTCTGGTGGTCGGTTGGCGACACGCAAGCTTCGGACCGGATCATGCCACCGAAGTGGAAGTCCGCTTCGAGGCTATTGGCGGCGAAACCCGCATCAGCGTCGAACATCGCGGCTGGGAGTCCGTGCCACAGGAGCATGTCGCCCGCCACGGCTTCCCGCTCCAGGCCACAAACCAGCGCCAGGGCGAACAGTGGCGCGCCGGACTCGAACGGTTGCGGATGCGCGCTGCGGCAACCTTTCCTCCACGCATGCCTGATTGAATGGGCCTGATTGAGTGGTCCTGATCGACCTGGCCTGATTGACTGCACAAGCCCGCCCGGCGTATCCGCGCTGGTCACACGTCCCGGAGCCGGACATGTCCGCCGCAAACGCCTCTACCCCCTCCAACGGCGCCCGGCGACTCGGCGGGAACGCGTTCTTGTTCATAATCGTGACGGTGTTCATCGACATGATGGCCTTCGCGGTCGTCATGCCCTCGATGCCCTACTTGATGGCCGAGCTCATCAATGGCGAGTCCGCCCTCGCCGCCGCCCGGGTGCTCGCCTCTGATGGCGACAAGCTCCCGCTCGAAGCCATGCTGTCCGAGGCCGCGCCGTGGGGCGGCTACATCACCATGGTCTATGCGGTGATGAACTTTCTGTCCGCGCCCATACTTGGCGGGCTGTCCGACCGGTTCGGGCGCCGCTCCGTCCTCCTGCTGTCGATCGGCACGCTGGCGATCGACTTTCTGATCATGGGCCTCGCCCACACGATCTGGCTCCTCTTCCTCGGCCGCGTGCTCTCAGGCATCTCCGGCGCGACACATTCCACCGCCGCCGCCTACATCGCCGACGTCACCGAGCCGCAGCAGCGCGCGCAGGCCTTCGGCATGCTCGGCGCAGCGTTCGGACTCGGCTTCATCCTCGGCCCGGCCATCGGCGGCTTCCTCGGCCAGTTCGACCCGCGCTATCCCTTCTTCGCCTCCGCAGCGCTCGCAGCGATCAACTTCTGCTATGGCCTGTTCGTCCTGCCGGAATCGCTCGACCGCGAACACCGTCGCCGCTTCGACTGGAAGCGCGCCAACGCCTTCGGCACGTTTGCCCACCTCGCCAAGGTGCCGTATCTCGCCTGGTTCATGCTGGCGCTCGGCCTGTTCCAGTTTTCCCACTGGGTCTACCCGGCGACGTTCGGCTACTACGCCGGCGTCAATTTCGGCTGGGGCGAAGGCATGATCGGCCTTGCGCTGATGGTCGTCGGTATCGGGTCGGCCGTCGTACAGGGCGCCCTCATCGGCCCGATCATCAAGCGCTTCGGGCCCACCAACACCGCCGTCTTCGGCTTCCTTGTCTGCGTCGTCACCTTCGCGGCCTATGCCGGAGCGACCGAAGGATGGATGGTTTATCTGATCATTCCCTTCGGCGCCCTGGGCGGCGTGCTCGGCCCCGCGATGAACCAGATCATGTCGGTGCGCACGCCGAAGAACGCTCAGGGCGAACTGCAGGGCGCCCTCGCCAGCGTACAGGCGCTCGCAAACATGTTCGCGCCGCTGGCGATGACGCAGGCCTTCGCCTACTTCACGGCGCCCAGCGCACCGGCGTTCTTTCCAGGCGCTGCCTTCGCGCTCGCCGCCGTGTTCTGCGCGATCTCGCTGCTGCCGCTTATGCGCGGCCTCGCTACCGCGCCCAAGGTGGAAGAGCAGCCCGCCGATCCGCCGGCCGAAGCGGCGCCCGCAACGGATCCCGCCGCCGCGCCCATCGTGCAATCCGCCTAGAGATGCCCGCCGCCCGCCCCGCCCTCTTCCTCGACCGCGACGGAGTCATCAACGTCGATCACAGCTACATCTTCCGTCGCGAGGATTTCGTGTGGGTCGATGGCGCGCAGGACGTGATCCGCCGCTTCAACGAGATGGGCTGGTGGATCTTTGTCGTCACCAACCAGTCCGGCATCGCCCGCGGCTTCTACACCGAAGAGCAGATGCAGGCCCTGCACGACTGGATGACCGCCGAACTTGGGCTCGCCAACGCCCGCATTGACCAGATCTACCACTGCCCCTTCCACGAGGACGGCACGATTCCGCGCTACAGACGCGACAGCTACGACCGCAAGCCGAAGCCCGGCATGCTGATCCGCGCCATGACCGACTTCCCCGTCATCAAGGAACGCTCTCTCCTCATCGGCGACAAGCAGGCCGACCTCGAAGCCGCCAAGGCCGCCGGCATCCGCGGCTTCCTCTTCACCGGCGGCGATCTCGCGGCGTTCGCAGACTGGGCGCTGGCGGATATGGGCGAGGGACGGTGAGCCCGGCCTCGTCCTTCGAGACGATCGCTTCGCGATCCCTCAGGATGAGGCCTCACATCCAGCATCCATGCTGAGAAGCCCTCATCCTGAGGGATCGCAGGTACACTGCATCAACGACGGCGCTCTGTCGGTGCGATCGTCTCGAAGGACGAGGTCGGGCTTACTGCCGTTGCGACGTCCCTAGTTCGGCTGAGGCGCCGGCACAGTCTGCTGCGGCACTACCTGCGGCTGCACCGTGCCCTGCACAGGCGGCAACGTGGATTGCGCCGGCGGTGTCTGTGGCGTCGCCACCGGCGCGCGGTACTCCACCGCTCCGCTCGGCGTCTCCACCGGACCTGTCACCGGATCACAGTCCACCGGCCCGCGCGGCGCCACCTGCTCCTGCAGGTTCATCGCCACCGCATTGCTCTCGTTCGGCTTCAGCTCGAACGCATCCTGGCTCGCATAGATGTCGTAGATCGCGCCATCGTCCATCAGCTGGCCGCTGGCGGATGTGTGCGAGAAGTCGGCCAAGTCCAGCATCTGCCAGCTCGATCCGAGGCAGCCCATGAAATCGCCCGTCTTGCATTCCTCAGTCGTCTCGCGGCGGGGGGCGTACTGGTTGGTGCAGTTGGGGTTCACATAGGTGCCGTAGACCTCGGTCACCTTGAACAGCGAATCCATGCCGATCACGTTGGCCCACGGCTTGAACTTCACCACCGGCCCTTCGATGTGCACGCGCTGCCCGGTGATCTGAAAATCCTTCGGCTGCCCGCGCAGCTTGCCCTCGGCGTCCGCAAGATCGATCGTCGCGGTGAAGTCGAAGTCGGCGTTCTTCTTCAGCACCACCTGTCCCGCCAGCCGCTCCTTCGAGAGCTGCGCATAGGTCTGCAGGTTGAGCCCGATCAGCCCCACGATCATCGCGCCCGCCAGCGTCAGCCCGCCGAACAGCACGCGCACCAGACCGCCGCCAAGGTTCGCCTTGAACAGCTTTGCGAAACCGCCAACCAGCATCAGCACGCCCACCAGACCCACAAATGCCGGGATCAGCCACCATATCGACATGCCGCCACTCCGCGCTTGGACCGCCCCAACGGCAACGAGCTCACTGGCCCGTCCGTTCCCCGAAGCTTGTCTAACAAATGCGACGCCCCCTGCCCACCCATGCGATGCGCATGCGGCCGCAACGTCATTACGGGGGTGTAAGAGTGAGCAGCCCTAGAACACCCGCGGGCGTTCCTGCCGCTTGAGGTGCAGGCCGCACTCTTCCTTCTTGAATCCCACCCAGCGTCCCGAGCGAATGTCGTTCGGGTCCAGCGGCCGCGCCGTGCAAGGCCAGCAGCCGATCGAGGGATAGCCCTCCGCCACCATCGGATGCGGCGGCAGGTTCCTCAAAGCCACCAGCGCCGCAAGGTCCTCCGGCGTCTGGTCCGCCAGCGGATTGATCTTGTACCGCCCCTCGAAATACTCGACCACCGGCAGCCGCGCGCGCCCGCCGCCATGGAAGCGCTTGCGTCCCGTGATCCACGCATCGAACCCTTCGAGCGCCGGCGCCAGCGGCCGCACCTTGCGCACTTCGCAGCACGCATTCGGGTCCGTCTTGTTCAGCACGCCCTTGGGATCGACCGCCTTCACCTCGTCCTTCACCGGATGGAAGGTGCGGATGTCGCTGAGGCCCAGAACTTCGCCCAGCGTATCGCGATACTGCAGCGTCTGGTGGAAATGCATGCCTGTGTCGATGAACACGATCGGCATGCCTTGGTCGACATCGGCAATCAGCCCCAGCATCGCCGCGCTCTCGGCGCCGAATGACGACACATAGGTCAGC
This sequence comes from Alphaproteobacteria bacterium, assembly GCA_031419455.1. GTDB lineage: Bacteria > Pseudomonadota > Alphaproteobacteria > Caulobacterales > Hyphomonadaceae > UBA7672. Next base: position 53,315 of record JANOKS010000046.1, on the reverse strand, counting down.
TTCCGCCCGAACTCGCGAAGCGCCACGCGGATGATCTCATGCGGCCCCTTCCCACGAAGCTCGGCGTTCAGCCGCTCGACGATCTGTTCGGGTGTCTCGATTGTCATGGGAAGCGCGCTCATTCCGCAGCCTTCGACTGTCTCAGCTTCTGCCGCTTCACGAAGACGGAATCAGAGATGTCCGAGGCAGACTGGTAGAACTCTGAAAACTCATTTGCGGAGGCGGCGTACACGCCCTCGGCATCGGCTTCCGCGATCACCATCGCGTTGATGCCGCAGCGGATCATCAGCCGCAGCTGGTCGCGCAGCACCTGTCCCGTCGCCCGGATTTCTCCGGTATAGCCAAGCCGCCGGCGCAGCAGCTGCGCCTGGCTCAGCGCACGCCCGTCCGTGTATTTCGGAAACTGCACTTCGATCACATGCAGCTTGTCCAGATGCGGCGCCAGCAGCGCGGGATCATCCGAATTCGCCAGCCGCACGCCAATCGACCGGTTGCGCGCCAGCAACTGGTCATGCTCCGACAGGAAGCGCCCCAGCGACACCACGATGCATCCGCCGGGCGACAGCTCGTGCCCGTCCTCCACGAACGCCCAGATATCGTCGACGACCTTGCCGTCCTTAAGCAGCGGCATACAGCGCCTCCTTGAACGGCGCCTGGCCAATGCGGCCCATCGTGTCGATGAATTTTTCTGATCTGTCGCGGCGAAGCGAAAGATAAGCGCCGATCACCCGGCGGATCGCCGGTGCAACCTCTTCGTGCTTCAGCCCCGGTCCCTGGATCGTCGCGATCGTCGCCTTCTCATCGGCGCGTCCGCCGAACAGCACCTGGTAGAATTCCTCGCCTTTCTTGTCGACGCCAAGAATGCCGATGTGGCCCACATGATGGTGCCCGCACGCATTGATGCAGCCCGACACGTTCACATGCAGCGTGCCGACCTCGTCCTCGAATTCCGGGTCGGCAAACACCGCCTGTATCTCGTTCGCGACCGAGATCGACCGCGCATTCGACAGGTTGCAATAATCCAGCCCCGGGCACGCGATGATGTCCGAGCCCATACCCGCGTTCGATGCATGCAGCCCCGCCGCCTTCAGCGCCGCATACGCCGCCGGCACATCGTCCAGCTTCACATGCGGAAGCACCACGTCCTGCTCATGAGCCACGCGGATATCATCGAGCCCATAGCGCTCGCCAATGTCCGCCATCGCGCGCATCTGGTCCGACGTCGCATCGCCGGGCGCTTCGCCCTGCTGCTTCACCGCGATATGCACGGACACATAGCCGGGCACGCGATGCGGCCGCAGGTTGTTCTTCGCCCAGCGCGCCTGCTCACGGCTGTCGCGCTTGAACGCCTCGAACGCCTCCGACACCGCGGAGAGTTTCGCGAATGCCGGTGGCGCGAAATACGCCGTGATCCGGTCCACCTCTTCCCGAGGCAGCACCACCTTTTCCCACGTATTTTGCGCCGCGAATTCTTCCTCGACCTCGCGCCTGTATTCCTCAAGCCCCAGCTCGTTCACCAGGATCTTGATCCGCGCCTTGTACTTGTTGTCCCGCCGCCCATAGCGGTTGTAGACGCGCATGTTCGCTTCGAGATAGTCGAGCAGCTCTTCCTTCGCGATCCAGTCGCGCACCGTCAGCCCCACATACGGCGTCCGCCCCAGCCCGCCGCCGACGATGAACTCGAAGCCTACGCGGCCTTCGGCATTCGTCTTCATGTGCAGTCCGATATCGTGCACCCGCACCGCCGCGCGGTCCGTCGCCGCGCCCGTTACCGCAATCTTGAACTTGCGCGGCAGGCTCGAAAACTCCGGATGAAATGTCGACCACTGCCGGATGATCTCGCACCACGGCCGCGGATCCTCGATCTCGTCGAGATTGGCGCCCGCCAGATGATCCGACGTCACATTGCGGATGCAGTTCCCGCTCGTCTGGATCGCATGCATCTCGACATCGGCCAGCGCATCCAGCACGTCCGGCATGTCGGCCAGCTTGATCCAGTTGTACTGGATGTTCTGCCGCGTCGTGAAATGCCCATAGCCCTTGTCGTAGGTGTCCGCGATCATCGCGAGTTGGCGCAGCTGCCGCGCACGCAGCTGGCCATAGGGAATCGCCACGCGCAGCATGTAGGCATGCAGCTGCAGGTAGACGCCGTTCTGTAGCCGCAGCGGCTTGAAATGCTCTTCCCGCAGTTCGCCCTTCAGCCGACGCTCCACCTGCCCCCGGAACTGCTTCGCGCGTTCTCGGACCAGCATCTCGTCGAATTGGTCGTAACGATACATCAAGCCGCCTTCTTCGCATGCTCGATGCCCAGGTCGCTCTCGACCCGCGCCACCCAGCGCTGCACATTCGGGAATTCGTTGAGGTCGAACCCGCCCTCGTCCGCCACGCGCGTGTAAGCCACCAGCGCAATGTCCGCGAGCGACAGACCCTCGCCGACGAAATAGTTCGAGAAGGTCAGCTGCATCTCCATCACGCCCAGCGCGCGCCGCCCGCGCGACAGCAGCTGCGGATCAAGCTCGTCGTCGCTCATGTTCATGAACTTCTTCCTGAACCGGCGTACCGCGATGTAGGGCTCGTGGCTGTACTGTTCCCAGAACAGCCAGCTCATCATCTTCGCCTTCTCGAACGGATCCGCCGGGACCAGCGCCTCGCTCGCATGGACCTCGGTGAGGTAGAGGATGATCGCGTTCGATTGCGGCAGGATGCGTCCATCAGCAAGGCGCAGCACCGGCACCTGCCCCGAAGGATTCATCGCCATGAACGAATCCGACCGCGTCCCGCCCTCGACAACACTCACTTCGATCCAGTCATAGTCGACGCCCAGATACTCCGCCGTCCACTTGGTCTTCAGGCAGTTGCCCGAGATTGAATCGCCATACAGCGTCGGCTTGGTGATCGCGCGATCCGGCATCAGTTATTCCCCGCCTGCTTCCCGAACATCGGATGATTGGTCGGCCCCTTCGCGCGGATGGTCTCGCGGATCGTCTCGCGTCCCGTAACCTGTCCGTCCGCGCTCACCTGCATGAAATAGGGATCGGAGACCCGCGTCTGGTCCTGCGCCGCCCACGCCAGCACATCGTTCGCGCCGAGCCCCGTCATCACCTCGGCATCGCCAAGGCTCTCGGACCAGCTGCGATCCTTCGTGAGATAAACCACCCGCCCCGACACCGACAGCCACGCCGTCACCACCTTCGGAACATCAGGCCCAAGCTTGGGACGTTCGGAACTCACGAGAACATCCTCCAGAGGTCGGAGAGCGTCGGCGCTGCTTTCCCGTCGCCGGGCGCGCCGTCACTCCTCCCCCTAGAAGGGGGAGGCGCAACGCTCACTTGCGTATCCGCATGACCGATCAGGTGGGGGTCTCCCTCCACGCTTCCTGAAATCCGCTGGTGGCCGCCGAGAGAAACCCCCACCTGACCTCCCCCTTCCAGGGGGAGGAACCCTGTGGCGCCAGCCTTCGCGATCGCGACAACCTCGCCAATCACCAGCAACGCCGGCCCCTGTATCCCTGCCCGCTCGATCACCTCCGACAGCTCTCCCAAAACGCCAAACGCCCGGATCTCCTCCGCCCGCGTCCCGTTCTCGATCACCGCCACCGGCGTCGCCGCATCGCGTCCCGCAGCCACCAGCCGCGCCGCAATCGTGCCCGCCGTGCCGACGCCCATGTAGACGACAACCGTCTGGTTGCCGCGCGCCAGCGCATCCCAGTCGAGGTCAGGCGTCTGTCCGAGCTTCGCGTGCCCCGTCACGAACGTCACCGCCTGCGCCACATCGCGATGCGTCAGCGGAATCTGCGCCGACGCCGCAACGCCCAGCGCCGCGGAAATCCCCGGCACGACGTCCACATCCACGCCCGCCGCGCGCAACGCTTCCACTTCCTCGCCGCCGCGCCCGAAGATGAAAGGATCGCCGCCCTTGAGCCGCACCACGCGCTTGCCGGCCCGAGCCGCCGCGATCATCCGCGCATGGATCTCGTCCTGCGGAACCGAATGCTCGCCCTTGCTCTTGCCAACCGACACGATCTCCGCGCGTGGCGACGCGAGCGCCAGCACGCCGTCACCCACCAGCCTGTCCGCAAAGATCACATCGGCCGCGCCGATCATCCGCGCGGCTTTCACCGTGAGAAGGTCCGGATCGCCCGGGCCAGCACCCACCAAGGCGACGGCTCCCGTCACCTGTGGCTGCGTCCCCGACCCTCCTGTCCGAGAGGCTGGCACGTCCGACATTGAATTCGGCCCTTTAGTTTTTCTCACGCACGCGCTTATAACGTGGCGCCTGCGGGTTTGTGCCCCGCTGTATCCCTAACGGCAAATGGCCGGAAGGCACAGCGAGCGCAATGGACCACAACTAAGCCGAACCATTAGACGCCCTCACCCGCCTCCAGATGCAGAAAACCTCAAGCAAAATGGCCCAGGAAGACCGCCTCCCCGCCCTCAACGCCCTGCGCGCCTTCGAGGCTGCGGCCCGTCACCTGTCCTTCACCCGCGCCGCCGAGGAACTGAGCGTCACCCCGGGCGCCATTTCCCAGCAGATCCGCCAGCTCGAAGAGTTCGCCGGCGCCCCCCTCTTCCGCCGCACCGGCCGCCAGGTCCTGCTGACAGACGCCGGCCAGGCCGCCCTGCCGCTCCTCACCAGCGCCTTCGAGATGATGTCCGAAGCCGTCCACCACATGCGCGCGCCCGCCCGCCGCGACCGCCTGATGATCTCCTCCGCGCCGTCCTTCGCCGCCAAATGGCTGGCGCCCCGGCTGGAGAAATTCCAGGAGCTCAACCCCGAGGCCGAAGTCTGGGTCTCGGCCGACCTCGCCATGACCGACTTCAACTCCTCCGACATCGACCTCGCGCTCAGGTACGGCAAGGGCATCTACGAAGGCCTGCGCGCCGAAAAGATCATGTCGGAATCCTGCCTGCCCGTCTGCTCGCCCGATCTCATGTCCGGCCCGCATCCCCTGCGCTCGCCCGCAGACATGGCGCACCACGTCCTGCTCCACGATGAATCCCCCGAGAACGATCCCTCGCGCCCGGACTGGAACAGCTGGCTGAAAGCCCGCGGCGTCACGACGGTGGATGGCAATCGCGGCCCCCGCTTCACGCAGTCATCGCTCGTCGTCGAAGCAGCAGCCGCCGGCCGCGGAGTCGCCCTCGCCAAATTCGCAATTGCGTCGGGAGACCTCGAACGCGGCCGCCTCATCTCGCCCTTCGCCGACGGCTCCAGCGACATCGATTTCGCCTACTGGATCGTCTACCCCAAATGGCGCACGCCATCGAAACTCGCCCGCACCTTCATGGCGTGGCTCAAGAGCGAAGCGCAGGCCGCTGAAGTGATCGGGGTCTGACGTGGCCGAAATCAGAGCCGCGCGCAGCCTTGAGCTTCGCGCGAAGGACGCCACGCGGACGGCCGATCAAAGCCAGTAAACCAGCTCCAACGTGACGTGGTAGTCGGTTCCGTGCGATCCGGTGTGCTCCTCGAGAAAGACCGCCCATTCCATGTCCTCGAAGTCGCCCGTGCCGGTGTAGCGCGTGCCCGAAAGGGTGCGATAGCCGTCCTTGCCCTCGCTCGACGGCGTCATGCCGATGGGCGCCCAGTCGGCAAAGCAGGAGCTGAGGACCGCGTGATGATTATCCCATGCGGCTGATGCAGAGGCGTGGGACTCGAACTGGTACAGGCATGTATAGATCGAATCCCACTCGTTATCGATCTGGCATTCGCCGGCTCCACTGAGCCAGACGGACGCCTTGTAGAGATCGGCTTCGATTTCGTCGCCAGTGATCGCGTCGAAGTCTCCCAGAGCCTCGGAAGTGATCCGCGCAAATTCGCTGCATGTCGCCTGAGCGTAAGCAGCCGGCGTCAGGATGAGCCCGACGACCACCGAGAGCATATGTGCGAGTTTCATTGAACGTCCCCATGCGTACTTCCCCACGAGGAGACTGAGCCTCGCCTGGTCAGCGCGCAAGGGATCGGGACAGGCGCCGTCGCGGACGACGCAGATTATCCCGCCCGCGCTCAGCACGACGGAAAAAACCCGGCCAGAACCGGCCGATCCTGTACGCCCCTTTTCGCCCTCGTCCCCAACCATTTCAACGCGCTGCACGGACCAATCCCGCCGATTCCAGACACGTGCGTCCCCCACGCAAACGCACGGACATATAATGCGCTCTCAAACCAATGGAGCGAGCGATGTCCGCATCACGCCTCAAACGATCCCAGCGCCGCGAGCGTCGCGCCGCCGTGCGCATCCTTCAGCGCCCGAAACTCAGCGAGCAACTCCTGAGTGTGTGGGATCACGCGCGCTGGGTCTTCGCCAACTTCTGCGATTTCTTCGCCGCGCCCGCCGCCATCGCCCACCGCGAATACATCAACGTCACGGAGTATCGCGCGGTTGACAGCTGGCTGCGCTCCCTCGAACTCCTCACGCGCCGCCTGATCCTCGCAGCAGCGCTGGCGATGGACGTCGTCCTCAAACCAACCAACCCGCGCGACCGCAAGCCGCGCAAGCGCCGCCGCGTCCTCGTCTGGCTGGAGAAGCCCGACAGCTGGATCGCCCGCTTCCGCATGCTGCCGCGCAAGCCCCCGGAGACGCGCGCTCCCCGCCGCACGCCGCACGAGCAGCCCCGCGTGAAACCATCCTTCCCGCTCGCGCGCCGGCTCGAAGCCGTGCGCCGCGTACTCGCTGATCCCGACACGCGCGCACATCGCTTCGCAATGAAGCTCGCCCGCATCGCCGCGCACAATACAAAGGCTAACGAACCACGCCTCTTCGCTGTCCGCGACTGGGACACGACCAAGGCCCGCACCCGCGGCCAGCGTTTCATCCGGACGGCCATGGACATCGTCATGCCGCTGATCGAAGACGCCCTCGCCCGCTGGAATGAGCGATGCGAGCCGGGATAGCCGATTTTTGTCCGTGAGCGTTGACCGCCCGCAGTCTCCTGCGGGAACGCGAACGCGTGTCCGCAGGTGGCCCGCCAACCTCTTGCATCTCCACCCAACCCAAGCTCCACTCAAGTCAGGGCCGGCACAGGCCACGGGAGACAAACATGCGCTTCGTCCGCGACCTCAGCCTCGTCCTCGCCTTCGGCTTCGCGACATCATGCGCATCGACGCCCACCATCCCGCCGAATCCGCCCAACATCCTCGACGCCTATGTCGCCGCGCCCGATCCGACCTTCGCCTGGAAAGTCGAGAAGACCTTCACCGGCGCGGGCTTTCACGGCGCCGTTCTCGAACTCACCTCGCAGACCTGGATGACCGCCGCGGAATCCGACCGCCCAGTCTGGAAGCACTGGCTCACCGTCACGGTCCCCGACCAGCTCACCAGCAACAAGGCCTTTCTCTACATCGGCGGCGGTTCATCCTCCTCGACGGCGCCCGCGACGGCGACGGCGCGCTTTGCCCAGATGGCGATCGACACCGGCTCCGTCATCGCCGAACTCGGCCAGGCGCCGAACCAGCCGATCCGCTTCGCCGACACGCCCGACAAGCCGCGCAGCGAGGATGACATGATCGCCTACCTGCAGGCCCGTTATGATGCGAAGAAAAACCCGATCGCGCTGCCCCGATTGCCCATGGTGAAAAGCGGCACGGCCGCGATGACCGCCATCCAGCAATTCCTCGCCAGCGACGCCGGCGGCAAGACGACCATCGACGGCTTCGTCGTCTCGGGCGGCTCCAAGCGCGCCTGGACAAGCTGGCTCGTGGGCATTCTCGACGAACGGGTGATCGGCATGATCCCCATCGTCATCAACGTGCTCGATGTCGACGCCACCACGCGTCACCATTGGGAGACGATGGGCTATTTCTCGCCCGCGCTAGGCGACTATGTGAACCACAAGCTGATCCCCGACGAGATCGGCCGCAAGATGGTCGAGATCAACACCATCGAGGACCCGCTCAACTATCGCGGCCGCCCCGCAATGAAGATGCCGAAATTCATCATCAATGCGGTGGGCGACGAATTCTTCCCGCCCGACAACACGAAGTTTTCCTACCACCTTCTCCCCGGCTCGAAGCAGCTCCGCATGCTCCCGAACTCGCGCCACTCGACGGCGGGCACCGACATCAACGAAAGCATGACGGCCTGGTACGACAACCTGATCCACAACCGCGCGACGCCCGAATACACTTGGACCGTGCGCGACGACGGCGCACTCATCGTCAATCCGGGAACGGCGAAACCCAGCGCTGCCCTGCTCTGGCAAGGCACGAACCCCAACGCGCGCGACTTCCGCGTGCAGACACTGGGCGACAAGGCCTTCACCTCTTCGCCGCTGACGGCGCAGCCCGATGGCAGCTATGTCGGCAATGTCGAAAAACCCGCGAGCGGCTTCACCGCCTATTTCGTCGAACTCACCTACTCCACCGGCGGCAAGTTTCCGCTGAAGGTGACGACCGAAGTCTACGTTAAACCCGACGTCTATCCCTATCGCTGGGAAGACGCTCGCCCCATCACGGCCCCCGATGGAAAATGAGAGACGCGCCCATCGCCGCCGACATCGACCACTGGCTCTCGCGCCTTCCGCCTGAACAGCGGAGCGCGCTCGAAAAACTGCGCGCACAGATCCACGCCGCCGCGCCCGGCTCCGAGGAAAAGATCAGCTACGGCCAACCCACCTTCATGCTGCACGGACACCTGGTGGCGTTCGGCGCCTTCAAGAAGCATCTCAGCTTTTTCCCGATGAACTCGTCGATCATCGCGAAATTTCCTGAAGCCTCGTCGTTCGCCACCTCATCCGGCACGATGCAATTCCATCCGGAAAAACCGATCCCGGCGGCGCTGGTCAAGAAGATCGTGAAAGCCCGCATCGCCCAGAATCTCGAAATTGCATCCGAACGCGCTGCTGCAAAAAAGAAGAAGGTAGCCTCGAAGAAAAAGAAATGAGCGCGTCAATCCAGATCCATGATCGCGACATGCCGCGCGCCATCGAGCTCCCTGAACACGATCGCGTAGGGCGTCGTCCCGTCCACAGGATTGCCTTCGTCTTCATAGAGCTTCCGGATCGCCGCAGCAGCAGCCGGATTCTCCCACGTCTCCTCTTCATCGCCATGGCCGACATAGACCATCGGCTTGCCGTCCAGCACGGGCCACTGAAAGGCGTTGAAGGTGGAAAAACCCGGCGTCCGCTGCATCACTTCGTCAGCGAGTTTGTCATCGACGTCGCCATCAAACTCCGCGTCGTGCAGGCCATGCGCGCCATCAAGAAATTCGGTCAGCTTCCCGTCCGAAACGCAGCGCGCACAAACGGCGGGCTTGTCGCCGGCGATATAGATCGAGCTGTCATACAGCCATACGCTCAGCCGCTCGCACACATCGCATGGCGCACTGGACGCAATGAACGATCCGCGCTCATAGGCGCCAGGATGAAACCGGAAGAACGGCTTGTCGCTGGACATGGTCGCACCCACATGAAAATGGCCCGGCGCTAATCAAAGCGCAGGGCCATCCTTCAACTCAAGTCTACGTCTAGACCAGCCCCTTCTCGAACGTCGCCAGCAGCCTCGCCCACGCACGATCGGCCTGCACCTGGTCGAACACCTGGCTGTCCGGCGGGCACCAGCCATGGTCAGCCGGATAGACCTCGACCTCAGCCGGAATGTTCTGCGCGTCGAACGCAGCCTTCACCTTCTCCTTGACGGTGGTGTCCTGCTTGTCGTCGTTCTGCGCGACCGCGATCAGCACGGCTTTCGCTTTCATCTGCGGAACCATCAGGTGCGGGCTCGTCGGCGCAGCCGTGGCAAGACCGCCGCCATGGAAGCTCGCACCCGCCGTGATCCGGTTCGGCACGAACGCCATCGACCGCATCACCAGCGGGCCGCCCATGCAATAGCCGGTCGTACCGATGCCTTTCGAGGTATCGACCTCCGCCTGGCTGTCGAGCCATGCAACGGCGGCGATCGCATCTTTCTTCGTGTTCTCCGGATTGCCGACCGTCGGTCCCATCAGGCCGACAAGGCGCTGGCGCACGGGCGGATCGGAGAACTTCTCCGTCGTCGCGTCGAACACCTGGCCCTTGGCCAGCCGGTAGAACGGATTGACGGTCAGCACGGCATAGCCCGACTTGGCAAGCCGGTTGGCCATCAGGCGGAAGGCGGGCCGAAGTCCCATGATGTCCGGCCAGACCAGCACGGCCGGCCACTTGCCGGCAGCCGGCGCCACATAGTGCGCATCGATCACGCCATCCGGCGTAGTGATCGTGACTTCGCGCTCGGTCACCATTTCGGGATTCGGCGGCGCAGTCGTGCACGCGGCCAGCGCGGCCAGCGACATCACGCTGAATCCGCGGCGCGACAGCTTGCCAGTCGCAAAGCCTTGTTCGTTGTCCTGTTCGGTATGCTCGTCACACATCAACGTCTCTCCCTGCCGATATGGCTTGTTTCCCCACCGATTGGGAGCAACCTACACTTTCAAATGAGCCACGCAAATCGCGCCCGCGTGAGCACGCTAGCGATCGAGCCAACCCTCAGCCTTCGCCCACTTGAAGTCCGACGTCGCCGACGCCGCAAGCTTTTCGGTCTCATAGCCTTCCGAGCCCGCGCCATAGACGCGGCCGCCGATCACGCGCACTTGCAGGCGTTGCGAATTGGCGATCGGGACTTCCGCGGGCGCATCGAACTCGATGCGGTGCCGTGCAAGCCCGCACTCCATCGTCACGCGCCGCATCCCGCCGATGCGACGGGTCGAGACTACGAGCCCCGGAATCCCCGGCCCGCCATCCGTGACCATGGCGACGTCCTCCGGCCGCAGGTAAAGTTGCGCCGGTCCATCCGGCAGCGTGCCGACATCGAGGTCGATCAGCCGCTCGTCCAGCGTCGCCCGGCCATTGCCGACTACCACCGGGATGACGCTCGACTCGCCGATGAAGGAGAACACGAATGGCGTCGCCGGCGTGTCGTAGATTTCGTCCGGCGTCGCCGACTGTTCGATCTTGCCCCTGTTCATGACGACCACGCGGTCCGCCAGCTCAAGCGCTTCTTCCTGGTCATGCGTGACGAACAGCGTCGTGTGCCCTGTTCGCTCATGAATCTCGCGCAGCCAGCGGCGCAGATCCTTCCGCACCCGGGCATCGAGCGCGCCGAACGGTTCGTCGAGCAGCAGAACGCTCGGCTCGATTGCCAGCGCACGAGCCAGCGCGACCCGTTGCCGCTGTCCGCCAGACAGCTGCGACGGGAAGCGGTTCTCAAGCCCGGACAATTGCACGAGATCGAGCAGCTCCATCACGCGGCGTCTGATCTCGTGCTCTTTCGGCTTGGCCTTCTTTCGCGCACGCATTCCGAAGGCGATGTTGTCCAGAACCTTCATGTGCTTGAACAGCGCATAGTGCTGGAACACGAAGCCGACGCCACGATCCTGGATCCGCATCTGCGAGGTGTCCCGGTCGTTGTAGAACACCGTGCCTGAATCCGGCATTTCGAGCCCAGCGATGGTTCGCAGCAGCGTGGTCTTGCCCGAACCCGATGGACCCAGCAGGGCGACAAGCTCGCCCGAGCCGACCGTCAGCGAGACGTCGTCGAGCGCGGCCATGCTGGCGTAGCGCTTGCTGATATGTTCGGCCCGGACCTGCATGAACTGACTCAGTGACGCCGCTGAGCGGCAAGTGAACCGGCGAACCGCGCTTCGAGCAAGGTCTTCACCGCGAGGGTGATAAGCGCGAGCATCGCAAGCAACGAAGCGACCGCAAAGGCAGCAGCCGCCTTGTTGTCGTTATAGAGGATCTCGATATGCAAAGGCAGGGTGTTGGTCTGTCCGCGGATGTGCCCTGAGACCACGGACACGGCGCCGAACTCGCCCATCGCGCGCGCGTTGCACAGCAGGACGCCATAGAGCAGCCCCCACTTCACATTGGGTAGCGTAACCAGGAAGAAAGTGCGCCATCCGCCGGCGCCCAGCGAGACCGCCGCTTCCTCTTCGGATGAACCCTGCTGCTGCATCAGCGGGATCAGCTCGCGGGCCACGAAGGGAAAGGTGATGAAGATTGTCGCCAGCACGATGCCGGGCACGGCGAACAGAACCTGGATGCCCATGTCCTGCAGCCACGGCCCCAGCACGCTGTTGGCGCCGAACAACAGGACGAAGACGAGACCCGAGACAACGGGCGAGACAGCGAAGGGTAAGTCGATCAGCGTAAGCAGGAACGACTTGCCCTTGAAGTCGAACTTGGCGATCGCCCAGGACGCCGCAACGCCGAACACAAGATTCGCCGGCACGGCGATGGCGGCCACAAGAAGCGTCAGTTGAAGCGCTGACATCGTGTCCGGCATCGCCAGCGCATCGACATAGACGCCAAGCCCCCGGCTGAACGCCTCGATGAAGACGACAAGCAGGGGCGCGATCAGCATCAGTGCAAGGAACACCAGCGCAACCGCGGTCAGCGCAAAACGCGTCCGCGGTCCCTCGCCGATTGCCTGGCGCGGCTTGTTGATCTTCACGCTGGTCGCCGCCGCCTCAGTCATGGCCGAACCATTTCCGGCTCCAGGCCTGCAGCAGGTTGATCACGAACAACATGAAGAACGAGATCACCAGCATGATCGTCGCAATCGCCGTCGCGCCGGCATAGTTGTGTTCTTCGAGCTTGATGACGATCAGCAGCGGAGCGATCTCGGACTGGAATGGCAAGTTGTTGGCGATGAAAATCACCGAGCCATACTCGCCCACCCCCCGCGCAAACGACAGCGCAAAGCCGGTGAGAATGGCGGGCAAGAGCCCCGGCATGATCACGCGCGTCACGGTGCGCAGCCGCCCTGCTCCCAGCGTGGCCGAGACTTCTTCCGTCTCGCGGTCAATCTCCTCCAGCACGGGCTGGACGGTGCGAACGACAAACGGCAGTCCGACGAAGATCAGCGCCACGACGACGCCGAGCGACGTGAATCCGACCTTCACGCCGAACGCGCCTTCGAGCACTGATCCGAAAACGCCATTCGGCGCATAGAGCGTCGCGAGCGCGATCCCCGCCACGGCGGTCGGCAACGCAAACGGCAAATCAACAGCGGCATCGAGCCAGCGCCGCCCCGGAAAGCGATAACGCACCAGCACCCAGGCGACGATCACGCCGAACACCGTGTTGACGATCGCCGCCAGAACCGCAGCGCCAAAAGACAGCTGCAATGATGCGACGACGCGTGGATCAAACGCGATGGCCCAGAACTCGGTCCAGCCGAGCGAAGCCGAGCGGATGGCCAGCGCGGCCAGCGGGATGAGGACGATGAGCGACAGATAGGCGAGCGTGTAGCCCAGGGTCAGGTTGAACCCGGGCAGTACACTTCGCCGTCTCCAGCTTGTCCTTCGCGCCCCGTCCGGCGCCGCTGCCGTCATGGCCTATCTCGCGGGCTGGTAGATCTGGTCGAACAGGCCGCCGGCGTCGAAATGCTTCGGCTGCGCCTGGTCCCAACCGCCGAAAATCGGATCGTCGATGGTCAGCATTTGGATCTGCTTGAAGCGCGCAACATCCGCAGGGTCCGCCGCAGCCGGATCGGACGGACGATAGAAATGTCTGGCGACGATGCGCTGGCCTTCGGGCGAGTAAAGATACTTGAGATAGTCCTCCGCCGCCTGCAGCTGGCCATCCTTCTTGGCGTTGCCCGGTACAACGGCGACGGGCGGCTCGGCCTTGATCGACAGCGACGGATAGATCAGTTCGAACGCGCCCTGCTCCAGTTCGATAAGCGTGTAGTAGGCCTCGTTCTCCCAGGTGATCAGTACGTCCCCGGTGCCCTGGTTGGTGAAGGTCGTCGTCGCGCCGCGCGCGCCGGAATCAAGCTTGGCCACATTCTTGTAGATCGCGGCCACGAACGCACGGATTTTCGTCTCGTCGCCGCCGAACTGCCGCGCGGCATAGCCCCAGGCGGCGAGATAGTTCCAGCGCGCGCCGCCCGAGGTCTTGGGGTTTGGCGTCACGACCGATACGCCCGGCTTGGCGAGATCGCTCCAGTCACGGATCGCTTTTGGATTGCCCTTGCGGACCATGAACACGATGGTCGACGTGTAGGGCGAAGAGTTGCCGGGAAGCTTCGAGCGCCAGTCGGCGGGAATCTTTCCGCTCTCTTTCGCGATCACGTCGATGTCGTTCTGCAACGCCAGCGTCACCACCTGAGCATCGATCCCGTCGATCACAGTGCGAGCCTGCTTGCCCGATCCGCCATGCGACATCGATATCTTCACCGTCTTGCCGTCCGGCGTCTTGTAGTTCGCCGCGAAGGCCGCGTTGAATTCTTCGTAGAGTTCGCGCGTCGGATCGTATGACACATTGAGGAGAGATACCTCGTTGGATGCGGCGCCTCCGCAAGCGCCAAGCGCCAGCGCCGCGGCCAAGACGATCCACCCACCGCGCATGTGACTTCCTCCGTCCAGCTTTACGCTAGTTGCTTGGTCGGGTTTGTCAAACCCAGCGGAGAGGACAAGTCAGGCAACCATCTCCCGGAGACGGATGGGCAAATCAGCCCCGATGGCGTCCGCAATGGTGGTCCGGTCAAGCACGGCGCGCGTCGCATCCGCCACCTGGGCGAACACCCGGCGCACTTCGCAATTGGCCTCCTCAGCGCAGTCCTCGCAGCGCCTGTAGGCGATCTTCGACAGGCACGGCAGCGGGGCGATCGGGCCATCGATAATGCGCAGCACTTCGCCAAAGGAAATCGTGTCGGCAGGTCGCAAAAGCCCATATCCGCCAGCTTTTCCCCGCCGCGAGGCGACGAGGCCGTGATGCTTCAGATCGAGCAGGATCTGTTCGAGGAATTTCTTCGGGATGTTTTCGCTCTCGGCAATGTCGCCGATGAAAACCGGCAGCCCCGGAGGCTTCTTGGCCAGGGCCACCAGGGCCCGAAGGGCGTACTTGGCCTTCTGGGAAATCATGCCGGAACGCTTAGCCTTCACTGAGACTGACGCCCCGGCGACTGGGACGACTCACCGTGAAACTATATTGGCTCTGTAGAGTAAGTAAACGGAAAGCCATCCCTTCCGGGGCGAAGGGGCTAACCCGATTGATACAAAAATGACATATGCCCTGATCTGTCGCCGGCAACCCGACTGGATCAACTTGCTCCGTTTCCTGACTTTCTTGTCCGTGTTTGCGTCCGCCGTTTTGGTGTTTCCTGCCGCCGAAGCGCAGGAAACGGCCGAAACCGCGCGCCCCTGGACGTTGCAGGACGCGCTCGGCCTGCCGGAAAGCGTGCGGATAGAGGGCTCGGTGCGACCTCGCTACGAGGTGCTCGGCAATCCTTTTGTCGCCGGCCGATCCGAGGATGACGAATTCCTCGGCCTACAGACCCAGCTTCGCGCCGAACTGGATTTCGCCCCGGCGCTTACAATCGGCGGCGAATTGCTCGACTCGCGCTTCATTGCAGGCAACGAGACCGGCGGCGCGGTCTCGGAAATCGACACGCTGGAGCCCGCGCAACTTTACCTTTCGTGGTGCCCAAGGGACGTCCTGGCGGAGGGCGCGAAGCTCAACCTTACGGCCGGCCGCTTTACAATGGATATCGGATCACGACGCCTGGTCGCGCGCGCCAACTTCCGCAGTATCCTGTCATCGTTCGATGGGGTCCGCGCGATCTGGACATCGCCGGACAGGCTGATCGTCAGCCTTGCCTACACCGCGCCTGTCAGCCGCGCGCCAGCCGACGCCGCCTCGGCCCTGGACAATGAAGTCGCACTCAACCACACATCCGACGACACGCGCTTCGCCGTCGCCCACTTTGAAGCGCCCCTTCCCTTTGCCATCAAGGGCGAGGCCTATCTGCTGGACCTCGAGGAGGAGGACGCCGCCGAAGCCGCCACGCGCGACCGCGATCTTTCGACCATCGGCATCCGTCTTCACAGGCAGGCCGCAAAAGGACAGTTCGATTTCGACGTCGAATACGCGCGCCAGTCGGGATCGGTACACGCCACCACGAGCCCGCTCGATGTTACGCCGCTCGAACACGAAGCTGAAATGGCTCACGTCGAAGCCGGCTTCAGCTTCGACGCCCCATGGTCGCCGCGCCTTGCGCTGCAGTATGATTCTTCCTCCGGCGACCGCTCCCCCACTGATGGCGAGAGCCAGCGTTTCGACCCGTTGTTTGGTGACCGGTCTTTCGAGTTCGGGCCGACTGGCATTTTCGGCTTCATCTCGCGGACCAATCTCTCCTCGCCCGGCATTCGCCTCGAAGTAAGGCCCGACGCCGACAGCGACAGCTACCTCATGGTCCGCGATGTCCGCATCGACTCGCCAGCCGACAGTCTTGCCAATTCCAGTGTCCGCGATCCATCGGGGCTTTCTGGCGACCATGCCGGCCTGCAGATCGAGGGCCGCTACCGGCGCTGGCTGGTGAAGGATGCGCTGCGCTTGAGTGTCGGCGCCGCGACTGTTCTGGCTGGTGATTTCCTCGAAGACGCTCCCAACGCCACGCGGCAGGGCTACCCCGTCTATGGCTACACGGAACTGACCTGGACGTTCTAGCCGGCTAGACCTGATCCAGCCGGACGCCGTCGAAGGTGCGGCGCATCACAAGCTGATGCTCGACATGCGCCATCGCCTCCAGCGCCTGCCCCAGCTCGTCCTTGACGGCGGAAATCGCAACGGCCGCCTCGACCCGCGAGGCCATCCCGCTCCGGCCCAGCTTCTCGGCGATATCGCAGGCGTCCCCCAGCGCCATGGCGCCGATCGACCGCGCTGCTCCCTTGATGCCGTGCGCGGCATCTGCCCACTGTTCCGGTTCGGCCTGAGGATCAAGCAGGCGTGACCACATCTCGGCGGACTGTCGGAATATGCCCAAAGCCTCGACCGCCAGCGCGGCGTCGCCGCTGGTCATCATTTCGAGTTGGGCGAGATCGATCGCCTGCATCATGGCCGCCAAGCCTCCCCGTCGAGGCATCCCCTGTCCGATAGATTCGTCTCCGGCAGGAAATATTGCATTAAACGCGACTGGCCCAGAGGGCGACGTGCCCGGTTGGTCGAAAGGCCCGGCTCCTGCCGCACACCCTACTGGTGCGCCTCGACATAGTGGCGCTCCAGCCAGTCCTCGCCATAGTCGTTCCGCGGATCGCGGACGATGGCGTGCACATGATTGGCGGGTGCGCCGTTCGCCAGATCCGGCTCGCGTGTGTACTCGATCAGGATGGACGGGCCGTGGATGCGATACATGAAGCGCTTCGCTGGATCGTCCGTCGGCCCCCACCAGGCGATGTGCAACTTGCCGAGGCCATCCACGCGCACCGCGTCGAGTTGCGATTCCGCAGCCTCGTCTGCAGCGTCGCCCGTGAATTCCCGGATCAGGCCCCAGAGGATCGCCTGCTGGTCCGTGCGTAGCATGGATGCAGGCATTCCCACCGGCGCCTTGAGGCTGTCTTTCCGTCCGCGGCCCGTGAACAGGTCCGCGCTGACATCCGCGGCGAGCACGACCCTCCCCCGCTGACCTGCATCGAGCGTGGCGGCCAGCGCGAAGGCGCGGTCGATCTCATGATCGAGAACCCGCCAGCCGGCATACTTGCCTTTGAGCACCGTTTGCGGGTTGGCGCCGAGAAACAGCGGCGTGAAGGCGATCTTGTCGTTCACCACCGTGAAGTTGACGGCGAGGTGGTGTCCGCTCAGCATCCAGCCCCAGTTCGCCTCTCCCGGCTTGCCAAAGACGACGATCCAGTACTGCCCGGAATCGCGCGACCGGACGATCGGCTCGCGCTGGACGCGCGCGGCCGGAGCAAGCAAGGGCAGCGCCGCTTCCTCTTCGGCGCGGAGGATGTCGTCGATCCACATGATCGAGGCCGCCTTGTGATAGCCTTGGCTGGACATAGCTGCGAGCAGGACGTTGTGAAAGGCCGAGCGCTGCGCATCGTCGAGCGAGCCGAGGGCTAGGCCGTCCCGCGGGGCCATCGCAACAGGCAGATTGCTCCAGTTGACGCGCGCTGCATCATCTCCGAACGGACGCACGACGGTTCCGCGCTGCGCATCGGTCAGGGTGGCGAGAAATTCGGTCGCCGCTTCCGCCATTGCGCCCGCGCGCGTGGATTGGGCGTGGGATGCCGGACTGAATTGAAACGCCAGCGCGACTGCGATCGCCAAGGCGAACCCCCATCCGCAGCGCCCACTATCGCTTGCCTCGATCATGACCTCACGCCCCTTTTCCCTCGCCACCCGGGACGATAACACCCGTCCGTGCCCGGGTCACTCTGGCGCGCGGCGTCCGGGTGAACGAAGGTTCTTCCGTCTGCTACCCCGAATTCTTGGCCGCCTGCCGAATTTTCGCCTTGAAGCGGCGCCAGCTTGGCCTCAGAACCCTCCGGGCAGGGGCACGCCCGATGATCGAAGTCATAGTGAACGTCAGGGACGCGGTTTTCTCCGCCTTGGTGGCCTGGACGGGCGTCGGCGATGGCGAGCCGCCGAAGCCGCAGAAAGACCAGATGTCCCGTGGACAGCCGGCCGGAATCGAAAAACCCGTGCAGCAGCAAGCGCCAAAGGTCTATTAGGCGCTGTTTTGGCCAGACGCCCAGATTCAGCCGCTCGCCTGACACACCCCCTTTCCAATCTGGCGCCGCACCTGCACACTCCTTCAGCTGTGTGGGCCGGCCGGATTGTGCTTGGCGAAATTATTGCCGGAGCCCGCGCCGCGCCTGCTTGCTGGCGTGAGTTCGCCATAGTGACCAGGCAAAGCTGATCTTCATGATGGACCCTCTCGATCGCCGCGCCGCCAACCGGATCAAGGCGCAGCTGGAAACAGCCCGCACCGCCGGGGCCTGGATGCCATGGGCGGGCGCTGCGATCGCGGTCGTCCTGTGGGGCGCCATCACGATCTGGCTGATCGCCACGCTTGGCTTTGACGAGCTGATGAACCAGCCGCCGACCGTTCTGGCCGGCGGATTCGGGGTGCTGTTCGCAACCGGCCTGTCGCTGATCTGTGCGGGCGTGATGGCTCGCGAGGGCGCCCGGTCGGCACAGGCCAACGCAATCGTCCTGACCTCCGCAAGGCTCCTGCTGGAGCCGGCAGATTCGTCCCGCGAGGAAGTCTCCAGCCTCGCCGAGGCTGTCGCCCGCGAAACCCAGGCGATCAATCGCGCGCTGGGCGAAACCCGCAGCCGCCTCGACGGGCTGAAAGGCGACATCGAGGTCAGCGTCACCGCCGCCCTCAAGGCCGCCGAAATCGTCCGCGCCGACAGCGAAGTGCTGGTCCACAAGATGGGCTCGGAACGTCAGGGCCTGGCCCAGTTGGCTGAGAACCTGCGCCACCAGTCCGACACCCTCGCCAAGGCGATCCCGCGTCATGCCCAGCTGATGGCGGATGCGACGCGCGCCGCCCAGGAACAGGTCCGCCAGGCCGACGCTACGCTCGACCAGCGCCTGCGCGACATGAACGAGACCGCCGGCCACCTCGCCCAGCGCATCTCGCAACTCGACACGATGGGGGCCGAAAGCCGCAAGCGCGCCCAGAACCTTGCCAGCGTGCTGATGCGCCTCGACGAACAGCTGGTGCAATCGACCCGCATGGTCGAAGCCGCCACCAAGGCTGGCGAACTGGCCGCCGCCGCAACCAAGTCCACCGCCGAAAGCCTGCGTGACACGGTCTCCGATGCCATCGGCTCCGCGCTGAAGGCAACGGAAACCATCAACTCCAAATCGGCGCAGGCGTCTGACGACGCCCGCCAAGCCATGGGTTTGCTCAAGGAAGCAGGCCTGCAGGCCGAGGCCACGACACGGGCCGCCGCCCACGCCGCCCGCGCCCATGCCGACGAGACCGAGAAGCGCATCAACCAGCTTTCGGACACGCTCTTCAAGACGGCGACCAGGGCCACCAACGCCGCCGAAAGCGGCCTCGAGCGCGCCCGCGCGCGGATCGAGAAAGCCTCGCTCCTGATCGGCCGCATGAAGGAAGACAGCGAGACGTCCTCCATTGACGACCTGATCCTCGAACCGGTCGCACCTGCTCCTGCGCCCGCGCCGGTCCAGCTGCAGCCGCTGCCTGCGCCGCCGCCGGCGCTCCCGCTGTTCGCCAAGCCAACCGCCGCAGCCGACGCCGCCTGGTTCAATCAGGAGCCAAGGCCCGCTCCTGCCCCACCGCGGCCAGATCCGATGCTGGACAAGGAGCTGGTTCTCGACCGCCCCGTCTCCGCACGGCCGGCCCCGATCTATGACCCGTTCTCGGCAAATGACGCCAAGCCGATCACGACGTGGCGCGGACTGCTGAGCGGCGTCGAGGACGTCTCCGGGCATGTCGAGGAGACCTCTGCCGGCAACATCATCGACCGCCTCGACCGCGGCGGCGTCCGCCTTCACGTGGTGAAAGCCTCGGACCTTCGCCGAATCGCCAATGCGGCGCACCAGGGGGAACGCCAGCGCCGCCGTGCGATCCGCGACACCGCGCCCAGCGAAATCCAGCGCGTCACGCGCATGCTGGAAGCTGATCACGACCTGCAGCACGCGGCCCGCAGCTTCGTCGCCGCCGAGGAACCAGACGCCCTGCGCGTTCTCTCCATGGCGGAACGTGCGCGCGAGGATGCGGCGCCGCGCCTGTCAGCCTACCTGCTGCTCGATGCAGCTCTGGGCACGCAGTTCTGAGCGGAAAGCAGTCGCTTACTGCGGCCGGGCTTGTACGTTGCTCGCAACGAACGCGGCGACTTCATCAGCCACTTGCTGCGCCGCCAGAGCCAGCGCTGCGGCGCGAGCGCGCGGAGCACGATCGGCCGGCGAGCCTTCGGAGATGAACGTCTCCTGCGCCACCATCCGCCGGTCGGAGGAATCCACCAGGCTCGCCTGCACTTCAACCCGCACGGGCGAGGTTTCACGGCCGGTCGACAGATCGACGATGCGCCAGCGCACCTCATAGTCCACGTCGGCGCCGAGGCCGGACGGCGCGGCCCGGCCCGGGCCGCCGGCCTTGGTGAGCGAATTGACCACCGCGCCTTGAAGCAGCGACGGCGCGTTGTCCGACCAGCGCACATCGTTGAGATAGATCAGCTCCTGGTCCTGCCGCACCGCGATGTCCGCGCCGGCGAAAGCGCGCGAGCTTTCCGGCGGATAGACGGCGACATCAGCCAGCAGCGGCGACGATGGCGTCGCCGCGCGTTCTGCCGGCAGGGCGATCAGGGCGGACGGAATCATGGGAACGGGAAGAACCGAGACGCAACCCGCAAGGGCGGCGCTTGACACCACAGCAGCGGCAAACAGGACGGGCTTGATCATCTAGCGCTCCACCGGCGAGGGCTGTTGGTAGACGAAGCGGCTCGGATCCTGCTCGATCTGGGCGAGCAGCTGCTGCAGCCGGCCCATCACGGTCTGGAAGTCCGTCGCCGTGTTGCCGACCTGGCGGAAGGCCCGGGCGGCGGCCGGCGTGATCTGCGTGTTGATCGTGGCGACCGTCTCATTGACGCTGGCCATCGCGGTGCGTGCATCGTCGAGGACAGGATCGAGCTTGCGCAGGACCGTCGAGGCTTCCTCGGACAGGCCCGAGACATCATTCGTCACGGAGACCGCTGCCTGGTCAAACGCCTTGGCGGCGGATTCGAGCGCGAGCGCTGCAGTGTTGATATTCTTCATCGCCTTTGTCGCTTCGTCGATGATGCCGTCGTCCTGCGCGATCTTCGCCATGGTGGTGTCGATGCTGGCGAGCGTCGAGGTCAGGTGCAGGAGGTTCTCCTCCGACAGCGCCTCGTTGACCTTCTTGATCGTGTCGCCGGAGACGCTGAGAAGATCCTGTCCGCCTGAGAACAGCTCGTCCACCAGGGTGCGGCTGGTCGGGATTTGCGGCGTCTCTCCGCTCACGGACGTCATCAGCGGCGTTGCCGGATCGCCAGGAAGAATCTGGATGAAGGTGACGCCGGTGATGCCCTGGAAGTTGAGCTGGGCGACGCTGTCCGTGCGAACGGGCGTCTGCCCCTCGACGCGGATGTGCGCAATCACCCGGTTGGGGTCGAGACGGTCGAGTCGAAGCGTGGTGACTTCGCCTACCTTGATGCCGTTGAAGCGGACCTCGCCGCCTTCGGACAGCCCGTTCACCGGACCGCTGAAAATGACGTCGTAGTCCTTGTAGCTGCGGCTGAACGGGTTCCCCGCGATCCACAGCGTGAACAGCGCCAGCGCGCCGGCTGCAAGCAGCACGAACGCTCCGATCAGCACGTAATTGGCCTTCGTTTCCATGGCCTATCTCACCGCAGCCCGGCCACGCGGGCCTGAAAAGTATTCCTGGATCCACGGGTGGGGATTCTGACGGACTTCATCAAGTGGACCAATTGCAAGCACCTTGCCGTCACTCAGCACCGCGATCCGGTCGCAGGTGGCTGCCAGCGTGTCGAGGTCGTGTGTCACAAGAAATATAGTTAAGCCGAGCGACTGGCTAAGCGAGCGAACGAGTTCGTCGAACTTGGCCGCGCCGATCGGATCCAGGCCTGCGGTGGGCTCGTCGAGGAACAGAAGCTCCGGGTCGAGCGACAGGGCGCGCGCAAGGGCCGCACGCTTGCGCATGCCGCCGGACAGGTCGGCAGGACGCTTGGGGGCCGCCTCCAGCTCCAGTCCCGCCATGCGAATCTTCAGGTCGGCGAGTTCCCGCATCAGCGCTTCGGGGATTTTCGTGTGCTCCACCATGGGCGCCATCACGTTCTCCCGCACCGTCATGGTGGAGAACAGCGCCCCATCCTGGAACATGACGCCCCAGCGGCGCTCGACCTTCACTCGCTCGGCGCGCGAAAGTGCGTTCAGCTTCTGGCCGAACACCTCAACCTCGCCGCCATTCGGCGTATGAAGGCCGACGATGGAACGCAGCAGCACCGACTTGCCGGTGCCCGACCCGCCGATGACGCCGAGAATCTCGCCCTTGCGCAGATCGAGATCGAGGCCTTCGTGCACTGTCTTGGGACCGAAGCGATTGACGAGCCCGCGCACGCGAACGGCCACGTCGCCCTCGCCTGGCTCTGCGCTCTGTGTCCGCGTGATGTCTGCCTGGCCGGTCATATGTTCAGCTGGAAATAAAGGATGGCAAACATCGCATCGATCGCGATGACGAGGAAAATCGCCTGCACCACGGCGGACGTCGTGCGGCGGCCGAGCGAGACGACATCCTCCTCCACCAGCATCCCCTGCCGGCAGCCGACCATCGCAATCACGAGTGCGAACACCGGCGCCTTGGCCAACCCTACCCAGAAGTGGATCGGCTGGATGACTTCCTGAAAGCGCGTGATGAACATGGCTGGCGAGATATCCATTGCGCCCCAGGCGGCCATCATGCCCCCACCGATCCCGGAGAGGGTTGCAGCGAAGGTCAGCAGCGGCGTCATGACCAGAAGCGCGATCAGGCGCGGCGCCACAAGCGCTTCCATCGGATCAACGCCGATCATGCGCATCGCATCGATTTCCTGGCGCATCTTCATTGCGCCGATCTGTGCGGTGAATGCGCTGTCCGTCCGGCCCGCGAGCAGGATGGCGGTCAGCACGGCGCCAAACTCGCGCAGCATGCCGATGCCGACAAGTTCAACTGTGAAAACGGATGCGTTGAACATCGCCAGCAGGTTTGCGCCGATGAACGCGATCACCAGCCCGATGAAGAAGGACAGGAAGCAGACGATCGGCAGGGCGTCGAGGCCGACCTCTTCCATGATGGCCACGACCGAACGAATGCGGATGCGGCGCGGATTGACCGCCAGCCGTCCGAGCGTCGCCATGGTTTCGCCGATGAATGACAGCAGTCCGAGGAATTCTTCCCACGCGTTGACGGCGCCGCGACCTGCGCGGTCGAGTAGCAAGATCAGTCCCGGCGGGCGGATCGGGTCGGGCGGCGCGGCCGGGCTCGCCTTGCGCACCTTGCTCATCAGCCGCTCGATGGTCGGGTGGTTCCCGCGCATTTCGATCGGGTCGTCCACGCCTTCCAGCGCACCGAACGCGCGGTCGATCAGGTACGCTCCCGACGTGTCGATCTGTTCCAGTTCGGAGACGTCCAGGATCGCGTCGTAGGGGATTTTGGTGTTTCGGAGCTGCTCTTCGATCCCGGCGACGGTCCACACGGTCCAGTCGCCCGCGATGAGGAGAACCGGTCTCCCCTCGGCGGTGGCATCCACCTGAAATCGTGTCGAATTGATCGCCATTGCGCAGACTTACGGTACAAATATGTAGGAAACACCAAACCGGGCCGTGCGCGACGCGGTTCGCGCGGAGGTTGCGGCCCTGCACACGCGATCTCGCCTACGGTCTCGCTTTAACTTTGGGCGTGTGATGATGTTTACCTGCTCGAAAGACTAAGGTTCCCACGGAGCATTGATGCGTGCACTGATCGTTGCAGCGGCGCTACTGGGTCTGCTGCTGGTTGCGGCTGGGGCTGCCGGTGGACACGCGCTCGTGCCGTCGGAAGCAACCGCGCGCTGGCAGGGCGCTTTTCTGTACGGATTTGCACACACGCTCGCCGCGGTGATCGCCGCCATCCTGCCATTCAGGAACCTGCTGCAGTATGCGGCCGGATGGGCGTTCATCTTCAGCGTGCCGCTGTTCTCGGGCGTGCAGATCGGAAAGATCATGCTCGGGGGCATCGCCATGACCCCGACGCCCCTGGATGTGGTTAGCTTCCTCGTACCGGTAGGCGGGGTGGCGTTCATCGCCGGCTGGCTGCTGCTCGGGCTATCGGCCGCAGTGGCGCAGAAGCAGGACTTGCAGGACTAGGGAGCGGTCAGCTCCCGAACGGCTCACCCGCCTGCACACGCGCCGCGGCGAGGTCGTCGGCGGTCTCCCGTGCATTGAGCAGGGCTTCGTCGAGCGGGGCCAGTTCGAGCGAGACCTGGTATTCGGCGTCAGCCCGCTTGTTCGCCTGCGCGAGGGCGTCGGAGAATGAATCGCGCGCCTGCCGCGCATGGATCAGAGCGCCCTCGAAGGCGGAGACATCGTCGCGAACCAGATCGCCCGTTCCGATCAGCCCGCGCGCCATGCCATCCAGCCGGGACAGCCCGCGCGCTGCCGTGTTCATGTCGTCCCGAACCCGCGTGACGACCGTAGCCGGCGATGACCTGTCCGCGCCGATGGCTCGCCAGTAGGCGTTCTCGTCCGATCGTTTTCCGCTGAGCATACCGGCGAGTTGGGACAGGCTCGCCTCGCCCGTCGCAAGCTTCTTGTCCCGCGTATCCTTGCTGAACGCCTCGGACGCCTTGTGCAGCAATGACTGCTCTTCGGTCAGCGAGACCTCGGCGGTGACCGGTTCATAGACGGAAACTGTCGCGCAGCCGGCGACCGAAGCAGAGAGCACCAGGCAAAGGACGATCGAACGCAACGTCTGCACCGAGCCTGACCCCGAAAGTTCGTGGATTCTCAGAACGTTATAGATGCGTCGCATCAAAAAACAAACTCGACTGTATTGGTTGACGCAAGGATGGCTGCCGGTAGATGAAACAACGATGAATGAAGATCGCCCCCGCCGCAGTCTCTACCCGTCAATGGAACCTCGCCGGACTGGCCGCCTCGCGGTCAGCGCCATGCACGAACTCTACTGGGAAGAGAGCGGACATCCCGACGGCATTCCGGTGGTCGCCCTGCATGGCGGACCGGGTGGAGGTTCCAGCCCGGAAATGCGCCGGTTTTTCGACCCGCGCCGCTATCGCATCATCCTGTTCGACCAGCGCGGCTGCGGCCGCTCCACCCCGCACTCGGAACTGCGCGACAACACGACGTGGGACCTCGTCCGCGACATCGAGACGTTAAGGGCGCACCTAGGCGTCAAGAAGTGGCTGGTGTTCGGCGGCTCGTGGGGGTCGACCCTCGCCCTCGCCTACACGGCGATTCACCGCAAACAGGTGATGGGCCTGCTTCTGCGTGGCGCTTTCCTGCTGACGGAACACGAGATCAGATGGTTCTACCAGGAGGGCGCGAGCAACGTGTTCCCGGATGCGTTCGATCGCTACCTGGCGCCGATTCCCGAGGCCGAACGCGGCGACCTGCTGAAGGCGTTCCACAAGCGTCTTACCGGCAAGAATGCGCAGGCGCGCGCCGAAGCCGCCGCCGCGTGGGCGCGCTGGGAGGGCGAGACGCTGTCGATCCAGGGCCCGAAGCAACGCCCGCCGCGATTCGACGAAGCGGATTTCCTCGACGCGTTCGCGCGGATCGAGTGCCACTACTTCGTCAACAAGGGCTTCTTCGAGAAGGATGGCTGGCTGCTCGAGCAGGCCACGAAATTCGGCGACCTGCCGGGCGTGATCGTGCACGGCCGCTACGATGTGGTGACACCGCTGGATTCAGCCTGGAAGCTGCACAAGGCCTGGCCGAAATCGCAGCTGAAGATCGTGCCGGACGCGGGGCATTCCTCGCTGGAGCCAGGCATCATCAGCGAGCTGGTGAAGGCGAGCGACTGGCTGGCGGAGAAGGTCGGCTAGACCGCGCCGGCGAGCCCACGCTCATGCTTACAGATCTCAATCCGTCGTCGTCAGCGCGCTGTCGATCACCATCCCCGCGCCCGCTGCATCCAGCTTCTCGCGGATGCCAAGCACAAGGATGACGCCGATGGCAATCGGGATGACCCAGCGCACCAGCACGCTCCAGACACGGAAGAAAGGCATGCCGAATTCGGCCTGCATCATCTTCTTCTCGATGACCCAACCGGCGAAAATCGCCATCAGTAGCCCCCCGATCGGCATCAGGAGCGATGACGCCACGAAATCGACGAAGCCGATGTATTCGCGGCTGTATACATAGCCCGCGCCGATCACGAAGACCGCAAAGCCCACGCCGACCGCTGCGCCCCAGCGCGTGACGCCGGTGCGTTCGTCGAGCCATGACACAGCCACCTCCAGCAGCGAAATCGACGAGGCGAGCGCCGCGAACAGCGCCAGCAGGAAGAACGCCCCGCCGATGATCGCGCCGAACGGCATCTGCGCGAGGCCGATCGGCAGGTTCACGAACAGCAGGCTGAAGCCCGAACTGGGCTCGCTGCCGACCGCGAAGACCAGCGAGAACACCACGAACGCCGCCACCAGCGCGACTGCGGTATCCGCCAGCGCCACGATGGCGGAGGAACGCGGCACGTCCGCATCGGTCTTGAGATAGGCGCCATAGGTGATCATCACTGCTGCGCCGACGCCGGTTGCAAAGAAGGATTGCGCCAGCGCGTCGAGCAGCATGGAAAAGGAGAAGTCCTCCGCTCTCACGCGGGTCAGAAACGACACTGCCTCACCGAACGCGCCCTCGGCGATGCCGAAGCCCAGCAGGATCAGCAGTACCCCGATGAACACTGGCATCAGGATGGTCGATGCCCGCTCGATCCCGCGCTTCACCCCGCGGCCCACCACCACGACGGCGGCGCCGATGAAGATGGCGAGATAGACCAGCAGCAGTGGAAGGTTCGCCCTGCCCGTCACATCCTCGAAGCGAGCCGCCGACGCCTCGATCGATCCGCCATCCAGCGCGAACACGCCAGTCACCGCGAAGGGGATGTAGGCCATGAACCAGGCCGAGACGACGCAGTAGAACGTCAGGATGAAAAACGCCGACAGCATGCCGAGCCAGGCGACGCCGCCCCACCACTCGCTCCTGCCGGACGCGCGCGCCAGCGCCTGCACGCTCTCGACTGCCGAATGCCCCGAGCGGCGGCCGATCGCGTATTCCGCCGCCAGCAGCGGGAACGCGATCAGAGCGAGGCACAGCAGATAGGCGAGCACGAATGTGCCGCCGCCATTCTCGCCCGTGGTGTAGGTGAAGCGCCAGAGATTGCCGAGGCCGATGGACGAGCCGACGGCCGCCATGACGAACCCGAACCGGGACGACCAGGTTTCGCTCTTGCGGTCGATCCGCCCGGCAATCGTCATGATGTCCCGCCCTGTTCCGCCCCAAACCGCGCCCAAGTCTGCGCTTCCTGCGCAGCCCGGCAGAACGCCGGAGCTAGAGCAGGCCGCGAAGGGTCATATCGTTCGCGCGGTTGAGGTGTACAGCCATCAACAACCCGAATCCGATCATCACCGTGACAATAGCCGTGCCGCCATATGAGATAAGTGGCAAGGGTATGCCCACGACCGGAAGCAGGCCGATCACCATTCCGATGTTGATACTCACATACAGCAGCAGGGTGGACACGAAGCCTGACGCAAAGAGAGCCCCGAACGAACTTCGGGAATTTCCCGCGATGCTCATCCCCTGCACGATCGCGATCGCCCAGGCCGCCAGCAACACCATGGCGCCGACAAATCCGAACTCCTCGGCCACGATGGTGAAGATGAAGTCGGTGTGCTGTTCGGGAATGTATTCCAGCTCCTTCTGGGCCCCTTCCATGAAGCCCTTGCCAGCAAGGCCGCCCGAGCCGATGGCAATCGTGCCTTGCTGAAGCTGATAGCCCGCGCCGAGCGGATCGGCGTTGGGATCCCACATCGTCTCAATGCGCTGGCGCTGATAGTCGTGCAGGCCGAAGAAATAGATCACCGGCGTCATCGCTGCGAGGAACACCAGGAGCCCGGCGACGAGGCGCAGGCTGATGCCGGCGAAGAAGATCACCGAACAGCCGGCGCCCATGATCATCAACGCAGTCCCGAGGTCCGGTTGCTTCAGCACGAAGGCCACCGGGATCACGACCATGACCAACGCGATGAAGTGGACCCAGAGCCCGGTCCGGCCCGCCGCGAAAACCTGATGGTAGTAGCGCGCCACCGCCAGCGGCACTGCGATCTTCATCAGTTCCGACGGCTGCAGCGTGAGCGGCCCGATCGTCAGCCAGCGCTGCGATCCGTTGACGATGTTGCCCGCCACCTCGACCCCGAACAGGAGCACGACGCCCAACGCATAACCAGGATAGGCAAGCGACGCCCACAACCTCAGCGGCAGCAGGGCCACGACGAGCGCCACGCCCAGCATGATGGTGAAGCGCCAGATGTGATCCACCGCATAGCGCGCATCGATCTTCAGCAGACCTGTTTCCAGATCATGCGCGCTTGACCCCGCCGAGAACAGGATCAGCGAGCCGAACATCGCGATTGCGATGATCGTCAGCAGCAGGAACCAGTGCAGCTGCGTCACCTTGTAGAGCAGCGTGTCCTTGCGGAGCATCATGTCGGCTGCTTCCCGCTTTCGGCGGAGGCGACGTCACGCGCGCGGGGAACGAAGGCCTTCTTGGCGCCCGGGTCTGTCCTGAGCGCGTGCGCCAGCAGGTCTCTGGCGATCGGCGCGCCCGTGCTGGAGCCTGAGACGCCGTGCTCGACAATGACCGAGACCGCATAGCGCGGCCTGTCGGTCGGCGCGTAGGCGACGAACAGCGCATGGTCGCGCAGCCGCCAGGGCAGCTTGTCGTTCGAGATGGCCTTGCCGCGCGAGTCACGCAGCTTGTCGAGGCTGATGACCTGCGCCGTGCCGGACTTGCCGGCCATGCGCGCATTCGTATAGGGCGCAGGCAGTTTTCCCTCGGGGTCGAGTTCGCCCGACCGGATAGCCGTGCCGCCGCCTTCGGACGTTACAGCGAACATGCCGGCGCGAACCGCTTCGAGAACGCCGGGCTTGAACTCGCCCATCGGCGTGATGCTGGGATCGGGGACGCGGATGCCGTTCACGATGAGATGCGGATCGGGCATGCCCGGCCCCGCCGCCACGCGCGCGCACATCACCGCAAGCTCGAACGGCGTTGCGGTCACATAGCCCTGCCCGATGCCCGCGGAAATGGTGTCGCCGGGATACCAGCGCTCCTTGATGCGGGGGGCGTTGAGCTTCCACTCATTGTTGGGAACCACACCGGCCTTGCCGCCCGTGATGCCAAGCTCATAGCGATGGCCGAGGCCGAGCCGCTTGGCGACCTTGGCGATCTCCTCGATGCCGGTCTTTTCCGCGGCGTAGTAGAAATAGCAGTCGCAGGATTTCTGCAGGCCCGTGTGCAGGTTCACCGTGCCGTGGCCTTCAGTGCGCCAGCAATTGTAGAACCGGTTGTAGTACCAGGCCTTACCCGAGCAGTAGACGGTCTCGTTCGCGTTCATCCTGCCGGACTCGAGCGCCGCAGCCGCGACAGCGATCTTGAACGTTGAGCCCGGCGGATAAACGCCGTCATAGGCCTTGTGATAAAGAGGGTTCTCTTCCGCTTCGCGCAACGCCTTGTATGGCGCAGAGGCAATTCCGCTGACAAACAGGTTGGGGTCCGGCGCGGGCGTCGACATCATGCAGATGACTTCGCCGGTCGCGACATCGATCATCACGGCGCTGCCGGCCTTGGTCGCAGGATCGGCCGCAAAGCGCTGGATGGCGAAGTTCTGGATGTCGGCGTCCATCGAGAGCACGACGTCGGCGCCCGGGACGCCCGCAAGGTCTTCGCTCGGCAGGCGATCGATCACGCGGCCGGTAGCGTTCTGCAGCAGGCGTTCGTTGCCGGGCTCGCCCTTCATGGCCATCTCGCCATAAGCCTCGATGCCCTGCTTGCCCACGCGCATGGCTGGGTGCTTGTAGAGCCGGCGCACCGTCGTTGCGCGCTTCTTGCCTTCGGGTGAGTCCGCCGCCTCGCCTGCGGCAGCGAGCTCCGCATCCACCATGCGGGAGATGTCGGCCTCGTTGGCTTTCTGGACATAGCCGATCGTGTGGTAGAACGCCGCCTGCAGCGGGTAGGAGCGCAGCTCGCCGACCTCCGCGCTGATGCCGTTCAGCTCAGGCGCCATCACGTTGACCTGAGCGAACTCTTCCCACGTCAGGTCGTCCGCCACGAGGATGTCACGGTGCGCGGGCGGCGTTGTCGCATCCTGCAGGAGCGAACGCTTCTTGGCGTCGCTGAGACGCAGCAGCCGGCCGATACGCTCGATCACATCGCCGATCTCGACCTGACGCGTCTGCTTGTCCGGCGCACCGCTTGCAACCTCGGGCCGCAGGGTGACGTAGAAATTGCGCTTGGAGCTGGCCAACTCGCGGCCATTGCGGTCGTAGATTGTGCCGCGATGCGGCGGCGCAGGTTCGAGCTTGATGCGAACCTCACGCGCCTTGGTCTCGAACTCCTGCTGGCGGAACAGCTGCAGCTCCGCGAGCCGCGCCGTGAGCCCGAGGAACACCACGCCGCCGCCGCTGAGAAAGATCATGCGGCGCGAGGGGAAAAGGTTCTTCCAGTCTCTGCTCATGCTCTCGGGCTCATTCTCTCGGGCTCATTCTCTGGCGCTCATCGTCTGGCGACCCGGATGCTCGCCGGCAGGATCACGAAGCGTGCAAGAGGATACAGGATCGCGGTCATGATGAAATCACCCGTCAGGGCGGCGCGCGCAAAGCCCGGATGGCCGGCAATACTGCCGGCGACGCCAAGCGCGAGGCTCGCCGCAATGAAGCCGCCGACCACCGCGATGGCCTCGGCGCCCACAACCGGGATTGGCGGCTGGCGATCCCATGCGATCAGCGCGACACCATAAGCGCAGAGCAGCGCCAGCGGCCACGACCCGATCGGCGCCTCGCCCATGTAGTCCATGACCAGGCCGAGCATGATCAGGCAGCCCGCGACCCAGACTGACAGTCCGAATGCGGCAAATCCGGCTGCGAGCCAGAGCCCTGCGATCGGCCACCAGACCGTGCCCAGGCCGACGCGCATCCCGAACGCTGTCGTGAGCGCGGCGAGCACGACGAGGATCAGCACCCAGAGACGCCAGGCAGTCGTCACTGTGCGCCTCCCTGCCCAGCGGCGGTAGCGCCTGCGGGACTCGCCGGCGGCGAGGCGGCGGGCGGGACAGCCGCGCCGGACGGCAGGGCGGATGGCGCCGGAGCGATCGGCGCAACGGCAACCGTGCGCAGGGTCGAGTCGGTGTTCTTCTGGATCCCGCCAAGCGGTGGCACGAGATCGGGATCGGCAAAGTCCGGCGGCGGCACGAGGCGGACGAAATCGATCGCACGGGCTTCGAGCGCAAGATCGAGCACCCACTCCTCGCCGACCTTGCGCGCCGTTCCGACGCGCACGCCGAGCGGCATCTTTCCATCGTCGCCCGACGTGACCCAGACTTCCCCGGGGATGATCTTGTCCGGCGTCTCCGGTTCAAGCAGGCGCGCGCTCGTGCCGTTGTCGCCAACCAGCAGCGCGCGGTCTCCCGACTGCGTGCCCATCACGGGGATGCGGCTTGCGAAGTCGGTCAGCATCAGGATGCGCGAGGTGTATTCCCCCACCCTCACGACGCGGCCGACAAGTCCGTACTCGTTGATCGCCGCAAATCCCTCGCGCACGCCATTCGCTGCGCCGGCGTTGGCGATCCGGGAAGCGGCGAAGGGACCGTTTTCCTCGGCCACGACGCGCGCGGTCACCGACTGGCCCTGCGTTTCGCCGACGAGGTCGAGCAGTTTCTCATAGCGCTCCATGCGAAGCGCCATCGTCTCCCCGAGATCCTTCCAGCGGTGCAGGTCGCGAACCTGCGCCTCAAGCTCGGCGATGCGGACTTCGTCTTCCTTGCTGCGGCCGAAGCCGAACGACCAGCCGGCAAGGCCGGAGGCCACGCCAGCAAGGCTGGCCGTTGTGCCGTCCATCGACTTGCGTGATGTTTCGATGCCGGAGCGAACTGTCGATGATGTCTGGATCGCCAGCGCGGCAACCATCGATATGCCAAGACCAACGACGATCGCCCGCGCGCCAGGGCGCGGCTGTCCGGATCGTCTGTTGCCATACCAGGCCATCTTGGCTCCCGAGGCTCCGGCGTCTTGGGGACACCGATGTCCCGCGTCTCAGCCCGGGAAGCCCTAGACTTCCGGCGCGAGAACACCCTTCATCTTGTCGAGATTCTCTAGCACTTTCCCAGAGCCGAGCACGACGCATTTCAGCGGGTCCTCAGCGACCGTGACGGGCAGACCGGTGCGCTCGCGCAACACAACGTCGAGGTTCCGCAACAGCGCCCCGCCGCCCGTCAGCACGATGCCCTTGTCGACGATGTCAGCGGCCAGTTCAGGCGGCATGGCTTCGAGCGCGGTCTTGACCGAGTCCACGATCTGCGTGACCGGCTCGGCCAGCGACTTGGCAACCATGGCTTCGGTGATTTCGATTTCCTTCGGCACGCCATTCATCAGGTCGCGGCCGCGAATGTCGAGCGACATGCCCTTGCCGTTTTCCGGGGCCTTGGCGGTGCCGATTTCCTTCTTGACTCGCTCGGCCGACGCCTCGCCGATCAGCAGGTTCTCTTCGCGGCGGAGATAATTAACAATCGAATCGTCCATCTTGTCGCCGCCGACGCGGACCGAGCGCGAGTAGACGAGACCGCCAAGCGACAAGACGGCGACCTCGGTCGTTCCGCCACCGATATCGACAATCATCGAGCCTGACGGTTCGTCAATCGGCAGGCCGGCGCCGATGGCCGCGGCCATGGGTTCGTAGATCAGGTGCACCTGGCGCGCACCGGCCATCTGGGCAGACTGCTGGATCGCACGGCGCTCGACAGGGGTCGCGCCAGCGGGAACACAGATGATGATCACGGGCGCGATGAAGGAGCGGCGGACCTGCACTTTCTGGATGAAGCGCTTGATCATCTCCTCGGCGACTTCAAAGTCGGCGATGACGCCGTCCCTCATGGGACGAACCGCTTCCATGTAGATCGGCGTCTTGCCAAGCATCAGCTTGGCTTCCTTGCCGACCGCATGAACGACCTTTCGCCCGTTCTGGTTCACATAGGCAACGACGGAGGGCTCATCGAGCTGGACGCCGTGGCCCTTGACGTAGATGAGCGTGTTCGCCGTCCCCAAGTCGATCGCCATGTCCGTCGACATGAGGCTGAACAGTTTGCCGAACATGGGCGCGGAGCTCCGGATGCGCGACTCAACTCGCGCGGATTCTGACTGCTCCCCTTAACCTGTCTCGCGTTTCGGAATCGCTAACGCAATAGCGCACTGTCAATAATGATTTCGCCAGCCGGAACACTGCGTTTCGCACGGATTCCGGGCGGCGCCTCGGTAGCGCCATTCGACCGAATCCGGGGATTTCAACGCCGGAGCGCCGAAAGAGCGGGCACTCCACTCGGCACGCTGCGTTCCATGGGGCGATTTCCGTATCTTTGGCCAGGCCCCTTGCCAGCCGGGCAGAGGCGCCGCCAATGGACCAGACTGATGAGAATCCCTGAACGCCTCCCCTCGCCCATATGACCGAGACAACCGCCGAAGGCGCCCCGGACCGGCCACCGGAAGGCCAGGTGGAAGGCAGGTTCGCCGCCTTCCGCCACCGTTCCTTCGTGCTCTATTTCATGGCACGGGTTTTCACGACATTCGGCGCCCAGATTCTGTCGGTCGCCGTCATCTGGCACATCTACGCTCTTACGAAATCCGCCCTTTACACCGGCCTCGTCGGCCTCGTTCAGTTCCTGCCCCTCGCCCTTCTTGTGCTGGTCACCGGCACAGCGGCCGACCAGTTCGGACGCAGGATGATCATGGGGCTCTCGGTTCTGCTCGCCGCTGCCTGCGCGGCCGTCATGGCGTTTCTGACCGGGAGCGGAATGATCACCGCCGTCCTGATGCTGAGCGTCCTCGTCGTGTTCGGGATTGCCCGCGCCTTTCTCGGTCCCGCCTCGTCTTCGCTCGTCGTGTCTCTCGTCCCGGCTCATGACTTTGCCAATGCGGTGACCTGGAACTCCTCAGCCTGGCAAGCGGCGACGATTGTCGGGCCGGCTGCCGGCGGACTCTTGCTCGGGCTGGGCGAGCCGGGTTTCGCCAACTGGCTGGCTGGCAATGGGCAGGCGGACCTGGGCGAATTCCTGAACGGGCATGGACCCGAAATCGCCTACACCATCGCCTTTGTGTTCATGATCATCGGCGCGCTGCTGGTCTTTGCCATTCCGAAACCGCCCAAGGCGCCGCCAAAGGAAAGACCGACGCTTTCCAACATGCTCGACGGGTTCCGCTTTATCTGGAAGCAGAAGATCATTCTCGGCGCCATTTCCCTTGATCTCTTTGCGGTCCTCATGGGTGGCGTGATCGCCCTGCTCCCGATCTATGCTGAGGAAATCCTCAAGCTGGGACCGGAGGGCCTTGGCTGGCTCCGCGCCGCGCCGGGGATTGGCGCGATTGCAATGGCCGCGATGCTGGCCGCCTTCCCGATCCGTGACCATGCCGGCCGGATCATGTTCGTCTGTGTCGCCCTGTTCGGTGCATTCACCGTGGTGTTCGGGCTTTCGACCATCGCCTGGCTTTCGATCCTTGCGCTCATTCTTCTGGGCGCCGTGGACATGGTCAGCGTGGTGATCCGCGAGACGCTGCTGCAGCTCTGGACGCCGGATGATGTGCGTGGGCGGGTGAATGCGGTGAACTCCGTTTTTGTCTCGGCGTCGAACGAACTTGGCGAATTCCGCGCCGGGACGATGGCGCATGTGATCGGCGTTGGCGCTGTTGGCGCAGTTCCGGCTGTGGTGATCGGCGGGGTTGGCGCTATCTTCGTTGCCGGCGCATGGGCCTGGATGTTTCCGGGCCTGCGCGATGCACGGCGGCTGGACGGCAAGGACGTTGAGCATCCGACTTGAAGGAGATGGGGATGGCCTGTTGGCTGGTGAAGTCCGAACCGGATGTCTTTTCGTGGGATGACCTCGTGAAGGCGGGGAAGAAAGGCACGGCGTGGACTGGCGTGCGCAACCATGGCGCCAAGCTGCACCTGATGGCGATGAAGCCGGGCGAGCGCGTGTTCTACTATCACTCGAACGAAGCCAAGGCCGTTGTGGGCATCTGCGAAGTCGTGAAGACGGCCTATCCCGATCCGACCGCGGAAAGCGGCCCGTGGGTGTCGCCTGACATTCGCGCGCTTGAGCCGCTCAAGACGCATGTGACGCTCGCCTCCGCAAAATCCGATCCGGCGCTGAAGGACATGGTGCTGGTCAACAACACCCGCCTGTCGGTGCAGCCGGTGAGCGACGCGGAGTGGAAACACATCTGCAAGCTGGGCGGGGTCAAAGCCTGATCTCCCGCGTACAGCCGATCGTCTGGATGAACACCGGATCGTGGCTGACCACGATGAGTGCGCCATCATAGGCGATCAGCGCCTGCTCGATCACTTCGATTGAATCGATGTCGAGGTGGTTGGTGGGCTCGTCAAGCAACAACAGTTGGGGCGGCGTGGCTGCGGCCAGCAGGCAGGCCATCGAGACGCGGAGGCGCTCGCCGCCGGAGAGCGTGCCGACGACCTGATGCGCTTTCTTGTTGCGGAAGGCGAAGCGGGCGAGCGCGGCGTAGGCAGTATTGTCGTCGAGCTCGGGGTTTGCGGCGCGCATGTTCTGGAGCAGCGTGAATTCGTCATCGAGCGTGTCTGCGTGCTGGTCCAGCATGGCGATGCGGCCGTCGAGACGGCGGATCGACCCCGAGGCGGGTGCGCGCTCGCCGGCGATGAGCCGCAGCAGCGTGGACTTGCCGGCGCCATTGCCGCCGGTGACGTGGATGCGCTCGGGGCCGGTGACCTTGAAGGTGAGCGGACCGAACAGCACGCGGCCGCCGGCCTCGGCCGCCACATCCTCGACATGCAGCACGAGTTTCTGCGAGGGCAGGTTCACGCTTGGCGCGATGACGTTGAGCGGGACCAAGACCTCGAACTTCGCTTTCGCCTCGTCCAACGCTTCGTTCGCCGCGGAGAGCTGCCGGTCGGCCAGACGGTTGGCCGCGCCTAGCGAGGCTTCGGCGCGATCCTGCTTGAAGTCGAGCAGCATCTTGCCTTGCCCGGCCGTGGCGCGCCCGGCCTTGCCGGCGGCGTCCTTGCGCTGCTTCATCTCGCGCTGCAATTGCACCTGATCCTTCACGCGGCGCAGGTCGACTTCCGCCTTGTCGAGCGCGCCGGCCGCAGCTTGGCGGCGCGCCTCACGCGATTCTGCAAAAGCCGACCAGCCGCCGCCGAAGATGGTGATCCCCACCGGCGTCAGCTCGACGATGCGATCGACATGTTCCAGCAGGTCCCGGTCGTGACTGGCGACGAGGGCCGCGCCGCGCCACTCATCAATAAGCGCGAGGATGGCCGCCCTGCCCGGTCCATCGAGATTGTTGGTCGGCTCGTCGAGCAGGAGGATGTCGGGCGCTTCCAGCCACAGGCGGGCGACGGCTATGCGTGTGCGCTCGCCGCCGCTGAAGCCCTTGATGGCGCGGGTGAGGTCGCGTTCGGGGAGATCGACCTTCGCCAATGTTTCGGCGATGCGATGCTCCAGCGTCCAGTCGGCTTCGGCCATGTCGTCGGCAGAGCCGTCACCGCGCGCCAGACGCTCAAGACGCGCAAGGTCATTCGCGACGCCGAGGGCTTCGGCGAGCGAGATCGTGTCGTCGGGCCAGCGCTGGGCGAGCTCGCCGACGCGGCCCGCGATGGTGATGGAGCCGGACGCTGGCTCGGCCTGCCCTGCGATCAGTGAAAGCAGCGTGGACTTGCCCGAACCGTTGCGGCCGACGAGGCCGACGCGTTCGGGGCCGATGGTGAGCGTGAGGTCTTCAAAGAGTGTGCGGTCGCCAGGCGTTTTGGCGGCGATGCGATCGAGCGTGATGCTGGGGAACATGGATGCACTGAAGCTGGAGTGGAAACGACGCGCGGGATCAGGCGTGCTTCGCGGGCTTCATGTGCGGGTCTCCAAGGATGGGCGGTAGATGATGCAGGCATGGGGGGATGTCAACGTCGGGCGTGCGGAGGCGGTCTCGGAAGCTGGCGCTTTCGGGGCAATAGGCAGTGGGGAATAGGCAGTAGGAGATACCGGGCGGACCGCGGGCTGTGGTGAGCACGCCCTCGTGCTTCGACGGACGGCCGCTTTGCGGCGTCCGTCGAAGCATGGGCTGCGAGGCGTTTGGTGAGGCGCTCGAAGCGCTCGCGGATGATCGCTTCGGGATCGGCGGCCCAGCGGGCGAGCGCGAGGAAGCGGCGGTTCATGTCGAACGGTGTGCGCGGGCATGGACCGCCGTAGTTTGCTGGCGGCGTTAGCTGGATTTTTGTCTCGTCGAGGTGGAGAGGGTGGCCGTCGAGGAGTTGCGCTACGCCCTGCGCAATCAGCTGATCGCGGAGCCATTCGGATTGGCGGAGTCCTTCCCAGCTTTCGCGCCAGTCGTGTCTGAAGCGGCGGGCGCGCCTGAACCGGGCGATGTAGTTGAGGAGCATCGCGAGCCACGCCACAAATGCATAGACAGGCCAGGCCCATATTGGGGCCTCGCCTTGTGTCGATGCGTCGTGGGTCTCAGCGAATGTCATGGGCGCGATTATACAGCGCCATTTTCCCCCGCCGATCCTGTGCCTCTGTTTCCCCCAAATTTTTGGACGAAGTCACTGAAATCACAGGCGAAGATTTTTGAGTTTCCCCCAAATCGTGACAACGAGTTTCCCCCGAAAACCGCGCAGTTTCCAGTTCGAGTGGACACGATGGGGCAGGCTCGGGGCTCCGCGCCGACTGCCCGGCGGTCCAGAGCGTTTCACGTGAAACACTCGACGGGGCGGCCCTGCTCCCTTACATGACCGCCTTGATTCACAGGCAGCCGCCGCATGACCGCGCCATCTGAGACATTCCCAGAATCGTTTGATGTCATCGTCATTGGCGGTGGGCATGCCGGCGCGGAGGCGGCGGCGGCGGCGGCGCGGTTCGGGGCCAGGACGGCGCTGGTTACCCACAAGCTCATCACTATTGGCGAGATGTCCTGCAATCCGGCCATTGGCGGGTTGGGCAAGGGGCATCTGGTTCGTGAGGTCGATGCCCTCGATGGCGTGATGGGCCGGGCGGCCGATCTTGGCGGCATCCAGTTCCGGATGCTCAACCGGTCCAAGGGGCCGGCGGTGCGCGGGCCGAGGACGCAGGCGGACCGGAAGCTCTATCGCGAGGCCGTCCAGTCAATCCTGGCCGAGTATGAGAACCTCACGCTGATCGAGGATGGGGTCGAAGATCTCATTGTTGAGGGCGGGCGTGTGGCTGGCGTCATTGGCCAATCGGGCAGGTCGTGGCGGGCAGGCGCTGTCGTGGTGACGACAGGCACTTTCCTCAAAGGCCTTATCCACATTGGCGAGAAGCGGATTCCTGCGGGTCGCGTCGGCGAGGCGCCAGCGATTGGATTGTCGGACAGGCTGTATGGACTGGGCCTGCAAATGGGGCGGCTGAAGACCGGAACGCCTGCCCGGCTTCGGGCCTCCAGCATCGACTGGTCTGACCTCGAGATGCAGGCGGCGGATGTCGATCCGATCCCGTTCTCATTCCTGAATGATCGGATCACCGTGCCGCAGATCGCATGCGGCATCACCTGGACGTCGGCCGAGGTTCACGCCGTGATCGGTGACAACCTGCACAGGTCGGCCGTCTATTCGGGCGCCATCGCGGGGCGCGGCCCGCGCTATTGCCCGTCGATCGAAGATAAAGTGAAGCGGTTTGCCGACCGCGACAAACACCAGATTTTCCTTGAGCCGGAAGGCCTGCCCGGCACCGAACATGGCGACACCATCTATCCGAACGGGATTTCGACCTCGCTGCCGGAAGACGTGCAGGAAGCCTTCATCCGGAAGATCCACGGGCTCGCCAATGTCGAGATCAAGCGCTTCGGGTATGCGATCGAATACGACTATGTCGACCCGCGCGAGCTGACGCCGGACCTGGCCGTGAAACGCCTGCCGGGCTTGTATCTGGCAGGCCAGATCAATGGCACGACCGGATACGAGGAGGCTGCAGGACAAGGGCTTGTGGCAGGTCTCAATGCCGCGCGGTTTGCCGCCGGGAATGACCCGTACATCCTCGACCGGAGCCGGGCGTATATCGGCGTGATGATTGACGACCTCGTCACGCGGGGCGTCTCCGAGCCCTATCGGATGTTCACGTCGCGGGCCGAATACCGGCTGAGCCTGCGCGCGGACAATGCCGACCAGCGGCTGACGGAAGACGGCGTCAAAGCAGGGGTTGTCGGAAATTTCCGTGAAAGTGCGTTTCACGTGAAACGTTCGGCCATCGATGGGGCGCGCGCCAAGCTGAACGCGCTGACGCTTACGCCGAACGAGGCGCGCGGCCACGGGATCATGATCAATTTCGACGGCAAGCGGCGCAACGCGCTCGAGATCCTGGCCTATGACGGCGTCAATTTCGCGCGGCTGCGCAGCGTGTGGCCGGAGCTGGCGGACGTGACGCCGCAAGTTGCCGAGCAGATGGAGATCGAGGCGGCTTATGCCGGCTATCTCGACCGGCAGGAGGCGGACATCGTCGCCTTCCGGAAGGATGAGGACATGCGGCTGCCGGCCGATCTCGACTATCGCGCAATTGGGGGCCTCTCGAACGAAGCAAAGGACAAGCTCTCGACGGTGCGGCCAGCGACTCTGGGCCAGGCGGCGCGGATCGAGGGCATGACGCCCGGGGCGATCACGGCGGTGCTCGGGCATCTGAAGCGGGCGGCGCGGAAGGTTGGGCGGGCGCCTTCCGGGGCAGCGCAGGGGTGAGTTCGGAGACATGCCGAGAGACCCCCTCCGTCTCGCCGCGAAGACGCGGCGATCCACCTCCCCCACTTGCTTTGCAAGTGAGGGAGGAAAGCACCGTGCGCGCGGTTCTTTCCTCCCTCAGTCGCCACGCGACTGGGGGAGGTGGCATGCGCGCCTCTTCGCGCGCATGACGGAGGGGGTCTCGCGGCGCGACCTCCGGATTTTCGACGGCTACGGGTCGGCTTTCTGATGCCCTGGCCCGCGCACGACGAAGACGGTTT
Organism: Alphaproteobacteria bacterium; assembly: GCA_031419455.1. GTDB lineage: Bacteria > Pseudomonadota > Alphaproteobacteria > Caulobacterales > Hyphomonadaceae > UBA7672. Next base: position 12,843 of record JANOKS010000046.1, on the reverse strand, counting down.
CGGCCCCGCGGATGTCGCCGGTATGACCGGTGTTTCACGTGAAACACTGGCGCGCGTGCGGGCATACCTCGCCTTACTCGATGTATGGCGGGAGCGAATCAACCTGATCGGCCCCTGCGAGGGGCGCCAGCTGTGGCGGCGGCATGTGCTGGATAGCCTGCAACTGCTGGAGCAGATCGGGCCGGCGGATCAAAAAATTGTCGATCTTGGCTCAGGGGCCGGTTTTCCCGGGCTGGTGATCGCGGCGGCGATGGTGGAGCGGCCGGGGGTGTTGGTGACGCTGGTTGAGAAGAGTCCCCGGAAAACCGAGTTCCTTGAAGCGGCTATCGCCGAACTGGGCCTGCCTGCCCGGGTGCTCAATACCCGGATCGAGGACCCGCCGGCGTCCCTGGACAGGGATCGTTTCGACCTGCTCACGGCGCGGGCATTGGCGCCGCTGCCCAAACTTATGGGGTATGCTTACCGCTGGCTTAAACCTTCCGGTAAGGCCCTGCTGATGAAAGGTAGGGACACCGCCGCTGAACTGGCGGAGGCGCGCCGCTCCTGGACCTTCGCGGTCGGAGAGCGGGCAAGCCTCTCCAGCCCAGAAGGGCGCGTGTTGAAGATTTCGTCGATTGAACCCCGGAGGGCCTGATGCGCGTCATCGCCGTCGCCAACCAGAAGGGCGGAGTGGGCAAGACCACGACCGCCATCAATCTCGGCACCGCGCTCGCCGCGGTGGGCAAGCGCGTGCTCGTGATGGATTGCGATGCGCAGGGCAATGCTTCGACAGGACTTGGCGTCGAGCCGATGGCGCGCGCCAAGACGAGCTATGACGTGCTGGTCGGCGATGGCGGCATGGCGGACGCGATCGTGCCCACGAAAGTGCCGAACCTTGATCTGATCCCCGGCGATGAGAACCTCGCCGGCGTCGAGACGATGCTGCACAACGATCCGCGCAAGAACTTCAAGCTGCGCGAAGCGTTCGCGGCGTTCGCGAAGACGGGCGCGACCTACGACACCGTGCTGATCGATTGTCCGCCGTCGCTGTCGACCGTGACGATCAATGCGATGGTTGCGGCCAACGCCGTGCTGGTGCCGCTGCAGTGCGAGTTTCTCGCGATGGAAGGTCTCAGCCAAATCCTTCGCACGATCGAGCTGGTGCGGTCGGGCCTCAATCCGGATCTCGAAGTGCAGGGCGTCGTGCTGACGATGTACGACAAGCGCAACAACCTCTCCGACCAGGTCGCGACCGAAGTGCGCACCTATCTCGGCTCCAAGGTTTACCAGACAGTCATACCCCGCAATGTACGCTTGTCCGAGGCCCCGTCCTTCGGACTACCGGCCATACTCTATGACCACAAATGCTCAGGCAGCGAGGCCTATATCATGCTCGCGCAGGAGCTGATGCAGCGTGAACGCGAGAGGGCGGCAGCGTGACCCAACCGATGAAGCAGGCAAGACTGGGGCGCGGATTGTCGGCCCTGCTGGGCGACTATGCCGGCGCGCGCAACGCCATCGAGGGCGGCGAGCCCGAGGCTGCGGCGAATGCTCCGTCCACGGACGAGGCGTCGTCTTCCGAGATCGCGATCGACCGCATCGTGCCGAACCCGAAGCAGCCGCGGCGCACATTCGTCGAGGCGGACCTGGAAGAGCTGACGGAGTCGATCCGCACCAAAGGCGTCATCCAGCCGATCCTGGTGCGGCCCGATCCTGCCCAGCCGGAAATGTTCGAGATCATCGCGGGTGAGCGCCGCTGGCGCGCCGCGCGCCGTGCGGGCCTCACCATGGTGCCGGCCGTCGTGCGCGAGATGGACGATCGCGAGATGCTCGAGATCGCGATCATCGAGAACGTGCAGCGGGCGGACCTCAATGCGGTGGAAGAGGCGGAGGCCTACAAGGCGCTCATCGACCGCTTCGGCCGGACGCAGGAGTCCGTCGCGCAACAGGTCGGCAAGAGCCGCGAGCATGTCTCGAACACCCTGCGGCTGCTGTCGCTTCCTGAAGATGTACGCGAGCATGTGCGCGAGGGGCGGCTGACGCCTGGCCATGCGCGGGCGCTGATGAAGACGTCCGATCCGTCGGGCTTCGCGGCGAGCGTGATCGCCAAGCAGTTGTCGGTGCGCGAGACCGAGGCGTTGTCGAAGGCGGACAAGGTGTCGGGCGGCAAGCTCGAGATCAAGTCGGCGGGCGCTGACAAGGACGTCGACACCAAGGCGCTTGAGCTGGACCTGCAGCGCGCGCTTGGGCTCGACGTGGACATTCGCCACACGAACGGCAAGGGCGGGGAAGTGCGCATCAAGTATGCGCAGCTGGAGCAACTGGACGAGATCTGCCGGCTGCTGTCGCGGCCGCGTGTTGCGGTGTCGAGTGATGGGCTGGAGTAGGCGCCGCCTGCTCAGATCGTCCGCGTTGCGATGCGGTGAATCAGGTTGCGGATGATGGCGTCCGAGGGCGCGCCGGCCTGTTTGCAGGATTTCTCGGCTTCGTAGAGGCGGGCGATGGTTCGCTGCAGCGTCGGGCCGCGCCAGTCGCGGATGGCGCGTGAGAAGGCGGGCCATTCCTTCTCGAACACCGGAGGCCGCAGGCGCATACCGGAACCGGCGCTTGAACCCACGGCGTCGATGACGCGCATCATGCGGAAGTGAAGCGTGCGCAGGGCCGAGATCGGATTGCCGCCGGCGTCGAGATAGCGGTTGATCGACAGCGTCGCCTGCGCGGTGTCGCCCAGAATGGCGGCGTCTGCGGCGTCGTCTGCGCCGCGCGGCTGTTCGGCCGAGGCCAGCAAGCCGATGTCATGCGCAGTGACCGCGCGGCCGAGGCCGACAGCGTAGAGTTCGAGCTTTTCGAGTTCGGAGAGGGCGAGGCGGCGGTCGCCCGGCAGTTCCGCAACGAAGGCGGCGAGGGCGGGCTCTTCCATCGCGACGCCGGCGGCGGCGAGGCGGCGGGTGACCAGGTCGTTGATCGTCGTCTCGTCGTCGGCATAGAGCTGCAGCGCCTGCGCCGCGTCGGACGCCTCGAACGCGCCGCGCAGCTTGCTCGCCTTGCCGAGGTCGCCGCCTTCGATGATCCAGGCCGCTTCGGGATTGAGCAGGCCCTTCTCGATGTCGCCGAGGATTTCGATGACAGGCTTTGCGCTTGTCTCGCGGTCGATGCGGACAAGGACGAGGCGGTCGCCGCCGAGCAGGGAGCGCGCGACCAATTCGTCGGCAAGCGTCTGCGGGTCGCGCTTCAGGTCGTCGTCGGACAGCTTGACCAGGTTGAACGGGTCGATGCCGGGGACCCAGCGCTGCGCCAGCATGTCTGCGGCGGTGGAGACGAGGCCGGGATCGCCGCCGAAGATGAGCGCGATGCGCGCCTTGCCCTGCGGCTTGTCGCAGAAGGCGAGCGCGCGGGCGCCCGCGAGTTTCATTGCTGTGCGGGTTGAGGCTGTGCGGGCGAGGGTGGCGCGGGTTGAGGCGTCGCGGGCTTGGCCGCCTGAACCGGGGGCAGGCCGGTTTTGGGATCGACCGTCTTGCCTCCCGCCATGATCATCTCGGCGCGAACGGCGCGAGCGAGCAGCGTGGCGAGACGTTCCTGCGCCGCAGTCTGCGCTGCGAGGTCGGCATAGGCAGCGTCGGCGAAGTTGAAGCTGGCGCGCTCCTGCACCGTGCCGGTACCAAGAATGTCGCCGGTCGCGCCGCGCAATGTCCATGTGGCGATACCGATATAGTCGGAGCGTGAGGCGGCCTGGTCGGGCGCGAAGGCAAGGCGGTCGATGCGCTGGCGAAGGGCGACGTCGAGCGTGCCGGCGCTGAAGCCGGGCACGCCCTGGCCCACCGAGCGGACCAGCTCCTGGCGCAGGAAGTGTCCGGTACGGCCAGAGGCTGCGCCGGCGTTGGCGACGGCGCGGATTTCGTTGATCGCGATGGGGCCGGCATTCGCGTAGGCGGCGCCCTGTCCCCCGCCATACACGGGCGAGAAGGCGCAGGCGGCCAGCGGCAGGAAGGCGAGGGCAATGAACGCTGCTCGGATCATGATGCGACGATATTGACGATACGGCCGGGGACCACAATCACCTTTCGCACGGTGAGGCCCGAGAGGTGTTGCTTCACCGCATCATCTTCGCGTGCGGCGGCTTCCACGGCGGCCGGGTCTGCGCCTGCGGCAACGGTGATTTCCGCGCGTTTCTTGCCGTTGATCTGGACGGGTAATGTGACGGTGTCGGACACCAGCAGGGCGGGGTCGGGGGTCGGCCATTTGGCTGTCGCAACCATGTCCGTACCGCCCAGCAGCGCCCAGCATTCCTCGGCGAGGTGCGGTGCGAAGGGCGCGGCGATCTGGGCGAACAGACGCAGCGCCTCGCGGCGGGCGGTGGCCATGCCGGGAACAGTGGATTGTTCCGCCTTGCGCAGCGCGTTGCCCAGCTCGTTCATGCGGGCGATGCCGACATTGAAATGGAACTTTTCAATTCCGTGCGTGACATCGCGCACGGTGCGGTGGGCGAGGCGGCGCAGGTCGAGCGGCTCGCCAGTTGTGGCGGGGCCATCGTCGGCGGCAGGCGCCGCTTCGACCAGCGCCCAGAGTTTCTGGATCGAGCCCCAGGCGCCGCGCACGCCGGCGTCGGTCCACTCAAAGTCGCGTTCGGGCGGCGAGTCGGACAGGACGAACCAGCGCGCGACGTCGGCGCCATAGTCGGCGATGATCTGGATCGGATCGACGACGTTTTTCTTGGACTTGGACATCTTTTCTGATGGCCCAAGGGCTACCTCGATCTCGGTGTCGCCCAACAAAACGAGATCAGAGATTGTACGAATTTCTTCGGGCAGAACCCATTGAGAATCCAAGGCAAACGAGCCCTCATTGAGTTTCGCCACACGAATGTTCGTCCCTCGAACAAAGTCGCCATCCAACCGCTGATCAACGTCTTCAAATCCAACTGTCTGGGCGCGTGTTTTGTATGTTGCGTGCGTGACCATGCCTTGCGTGAACAGGCCGGCGAAGGGCTCGCCGCTGGGCAGATCGAGCAGGCCGCAATCGCGAAGGGCGCGCGTGAAGAAGCGGGAGTAGAGCAGGTGGAGGACGGCGTGCTCGACGCCGCCGATGTATTGATCGACCGGCAGCCAGTAGGCGGCCTCTTGCTGATTGATCGGCTCCTTCGCTTTCGGATCGCAGAAGCGCGCGAAGTACCAGGACGAGTCGACGAAGGTATCCATCGTGTCGGTTTCGCGTGTCCCTGCGCCGCCGCATTTCGGGCACGCGACATGCTTCCATGTCGGATGGCGCGCGAGCGGGTTGCCGGGCTCGGAGAAGTCGGCGTTGTCGGGCAGCAGCACGGGCAGCTGGTCGTCGGGCACCGGCACGGTTCCGCATGCGGCGCACTTGATGACCGGGATCGGGCAACCCCAGTAGCGCTGGCGCGAGACGCCCCAGTCCCGCAGGCGATATTGCGTGGTGGCTTCGCCGGCCTGGCGATTCAGCAGCGCCTTGATCGCGACGGTGATCGCGTCCTTCGTGGAGAGGCCGTCGAGGAATTCCGAATTGTAGATCGTGCCTTCGCCTGTGTAGGCTTCGCCGCGCACTTTATAGGTGGTTGGGTCGGCGCCGGGCGGCAGCACGACGGGTTTGAAGGGCAGCTGGTATTTTTCGGCAAACTCGATGTCGCGCTGATCGCCCGCGGGGGAGCCGAAGATCGCGCCCGTGCCATAGGTCGAGAGCACGAAGTTGGCGGCCCAGACGGGCAGGGTCCAATTGGCGTCGAAGGGGTGTTTCACGCGGATGCCGAGATCGATGCCGACCTTTTCGGCTTTCTCGATGTCGGCTTCGGATGTGCCCTTGGAGGCGGCATCCGCCATGAACTTCGCAACGTCGGAACGCGACTTCGCGATTTCCTTCGTCAGCGGATGATCGGGCGCCAAGGCGAGGAAGGCTGCGCCGAACAGCGTGTCGGGCCGGGTGGTGAAGACTTCGATGGGATCGGTCGCGTGGTTGCGGCCGTGGGCATCCTTCTCGCGCGAAAGTTCGGCTGGCGCGTGCGCGATGTCCCACCAGATCTTTGCGCCTTGCGATTTGCCGATCCAGTTGGCCTGCATGGTGCGGACCTTGTCGGGCCAGCGGTCAAGCGTCTCCAGCGCGGCCAGCAGATCGTCGCCATAGCGCGTGATGCGGAAGAACCACTGCTCCAGTTCGCGCTGTTCGACGACGGCGCCCGAGCGCCAGCCGCGGCCGTCCACCACCTGTTCGTTGGCCAGCACAGTGTTTTCGACCGGATCCCAGTTCACTTTGGCGGAGCGGCGGTAGACGAGATCGTTGGCCAGCATCTTCAGGAAGATGCGCTGCTGCTGTTCGTAATAGTCAGGCTCGCAGGTGGTGACTTCCTTCGACCAGTCGAAGGAGAGACCGAGCGGGGCGAACTGATCCTTCATCGCCTGGATGTTCTGCAGCGTCCATTGACGCGGCTGGGCTTGTCTCTCGATGGCGGCGTTCTCGGCGGGCAGGCCGAACGCGTCCCAGCCCATCGGGTGCAGGACGTTGTAGCCATTGGCGATGCGATAGCGCGCGACGACATCGCCCATCGCGTAGTTGCGGACATGGCCCATGTGCAGCCTGCCCGACGGGTAGGGGAACATTTCGAGGATGTAGGCCTTGGGCATGTCGCCCGCTTCGCTCGCGGACTTGGCGCGGAAGACCTGCGCGCGCTCCCACGCTGCGCGCCATTTCGGCTCGGTCTCTTTGGGATTGTAGCGCGTGGCCATCTTGTCGCTCGTGTCCGTTCAGAAGCGGGGGTTTGCATATCCCGCCGCCAAACGAAAGGCGACGGGGCTTATTCGACGCCGCCGAGTCGAAGCTGACGCGCCTTGGCGAGGATGGCGTTCTCGAGCGCGACATTGGTGTCCGGGCTCACCGAAGCGGGGATCCAGGCGCCGCTGACCAGCGTCTCGCGGAACACGGCGGCGGAAATGCCGTCGGCGCGCAGGCGCGTGTCGAGGATGTAGACGGTGGCTTTGAGGCGCTCGTCGGCTTTGGACGGGTTGGCGTACCAGTCTGTGATGACGACGCCGCCGTAAGGATCGGCCGAGGCGAGCGGCAGGAAGGACAGCGTGTCCAGCGTGGCGCGCCAGAGATAGGCGTTGACGCCGAGGCTGCCGGTTTCCTCCGGGCCCATTTCCGAGCTGGAGGACTCAGCCGTGTTGGCGGTGGAAGAGCCGAAGATTTCGCAACCGGAGACCATCAGGCCGGCGGAAACCAATAGGGCGGCAGTCGCCACACGTGAAAACATCACCACGTCACTCCGTCATCCGGCGCATTGCGCGCCCCCAAGGGAAGCCTTGAAGAGCCGCTTCCTTAGCTGCTGGCCGGTCCCGCGCGCAAGGGCCGGGCGCCGTTAGGCCCGCCGCAACACCGCCTCATATAGGGATTGGAGTGAACCGAGATTGCGGAGGAATTCTGGCATGCGGCGACCTATTTGCCCGACGCTTACGATCGCGACGCTCGCCCTTGGCGCCGCGGCGCCTGCTTTCGCCCAATCAGGTAATGTGGCGAATGACGGGGAATGGCAGATGAAGGCGGAGGCCGTGCTTGTCGCGTCTGCAATCGACGAGGGTGATCCGATCGCCCCGGCCGGAGACGCCCTGCTGGGATCGGCCATGCTTGAGGTGTCGCGCGCCGACACGTTCGAGAACGGGCTGACGCTGGGGTGGCTGGGGTCGGTGCGGTTCGACCGCGACGCGCCATCGCGGCCGGCGTTTGCCGGGGCGTTCGGCGCCTGCCCCGCGGCAGCGCCGGGGTGTCCGGCTGCTGGCGGGCTGTCGCCTGTTGCGCCATCGACCGGCCTTGCGGTGGGCGGGCAGCGGACGGACGAGGATGGTTTTGTCGCGATCGAAGCCGCCTCGGCGTCCCTCACCGGGCCGTGGGGGGAGGGCGTGTTTGGCTGGGATGCAGGCGCTGCGGCGCGGCTGGATGCGCGCGCGCCAAGCGTGCTGAACCGGGTTTCCGCCTATTCGCCGGGCCTTGATCCGACGGCGCTGAGCGTCGTCCGCGCGCGCAATGACGTCACTGGATCGTCGCCCAAGGCGAGCTATCTCTCTCCTCGCTGGCTGGGACTGAGGCTGGGCGTGTCCTACACGCCCGACGCTAATCAACGGACGGCGGACCATGATCCGGATTTCAGCGGCGTGGGCCTCGCGTCCGCGGACCTGGAGGACGTCTGGGAGGGCGCGGTGTCGTTCGCGAGACAGTTTGCCGAACAGGATCTCAGGGTACGCGGGGCGGTGACCTATTCCAACGCCACGTCGGCGTCGGGTCTGGCGACCTTCGGCGACTACGAAGCCTGGGGCGCGGGCCTCGAACTGGAGCATGACGGATGGACGGGCGGGGCCCGCTGGCTGTCCAGCAACAATGCCTGGGACGCCGGTAATGGTGATTACGAAGCCTGGGAGGTCGGGCTGGTGCGGGAGGTCGAGGGCTGGCGCTTGGGCGTGGAGGCCGGCTGGGCCGAGGATGCGCTGCTGGATCTAGAGGGCGCGACCTGGCTTGTCGGCCTGAGTCGCGAGATTTCGGAAAATCTTGAGGTCGGTATCGCCTGGAGCGCCGCTGAAGCAGACATTCCGGTACCGGCAGGAATCAGCACCGGCCACAGAAATGCCAGTAATGACGGACTATTGGTGGAACTCACTGTGAGGAATTAGTGACACCTTCCGGCCAAATCGCCCCGGGAGGCAACCACTTAACTGCTGTTAACTTTTGTAGGTTGAGTCGCGGGTATTATGTCGGGCAAGAGGGTGGACATGCGGATTTCCACATCATTTCTGTGTCTCGCCGCCACGCTGGTGGCAGCCCCTGCGTTTGCGCAGGGAACGGCGCAGCCTGCCGGCAAGCCGCAAGCCCAGCCGCTCTCACAGGCCGCGCGCGTCGGCCAGACGACACAGCAGCCTGCGCAAACCTCGCCGTTCAATTTTGGTCTTGGCCTGAACAAGGGTGCCTCAGAGCGTTCGCTGCTGCCGGTTGGCCCGATCACCAAGGACGAGCTGGAACTTACCTGGAAGCCGGCGAACAACTGGGATGTCACGCTCGACCTGACCAGCCGCTCCGCCAACCAGCTGCCCACCCAGCTTTTCCCGCGTGAGGAAATGACCGCCGGCGTGACCTATCAGGTGACCCCGCGCTTCCGCCTCGGCGGCGGCGTCACCGTGAAGGGCGACTCGGTTGCCGAGTCCCTGTCCGATCCAGCGACGCGTTTCGGCAAGGAAGGCTCGGAGGCCTCCGTGCGCATCGAGTCGGCGTTCTCCTTCTAGAACGGCTCCTTCCAGCGCTTTCCCCACCCCGCCATCACGCTGTCGATCGCGGCCCATCCGGCTGCGTGTCGCATTGCGCTTGCAGCGTTGAGGGCGTCGACGCCGCCCAACGCATAAACCGGAAGCGGCGCCTGGCGGTTGAGCTGGCGGAAGCGCAGCGCGCCCATCGCTGGACCGGCTGTGGGGCTGCGGCTGGGGAAAATCGTCGAGACGATGACAGCGTCGATGCCGAGCCGCTTTGCCCGGGCAATGGCGGCGCGTGAGTGAGCGGCGCTTGTCTCGATCATGCCCACACGTGGGCGAACGCCCCGCAGCAGACGTTCAGGCCAGTGAACGCCGCTCGCCCCGATCTGTGCGGCAAGCCCCGGGTCGGCTGAGACGAGCAGGATCAGTCCGCGTCTCCGGCAAAGCCGCGCGAGGGCAAGCCCCGTGGCGAGCCGTTTGGCCTCTCCATAGTGCCGCCAGATCACACCCATGCCGCGGGGAAGCCGGCGGACGATGGCGAGCAGGTCTGGCGTGCGTACCGGGTCGGTGACGAAGAACGCACGGGGCAGGGGTGCGCCATTGCGGGCTTTCGCGCCTTTTGCGCTCCGCGCGGCGGCCATGAGCTTGCGGCGGATCGCGGCCTGCGCTTTGGAAGAGTGCGTTTGAGAGGCGGACATGGACGAACGACCCGATACTGACATTGCGACTGCCCGTGGCGATGTTCTTGCCCGCATCGCGGCCGCCGCCAAGGGCGCGAGCCGCGATCCTGCGTCTGTAGCGCTGGTTGCGGTCTCGAAGACGCAACCCGACGACCGCATCGCGGCGATGCTGGCGACGGGCCAGCGCGTCTTCGGCGAGAACCGCGTGCAGGAGGCGGAAGCGCGCTGGGAACACCGGCGCGGGGAGTTCGGCGATCTGGAGCTGCGGCTGATCGGACCGCTGCAGTCGAACAAGGCGAAGGAGGCTGTCGCGCTGTTCGACGTGATCGAGACGCTTGACCGCGAGAAGCTGGCCGGCGCGCTGGCCGATGCGTGCGCCAAAGCGGGCCGCGCGCCGCGTCTCTACATCCAGGTGAATACGGGCGAGGAGGACCAGAAGGCTGGCGTTGCGCCGCAGGACTCCGACGCCTTCATTGCAACGGTACGGCGCGACTATGGCCTGGCGATCGAGGGCCTGATGTGCATTCCGCCTGCGGAGGAGCCTGCCGGTCCGCACTTTGCGCTGCTGGCCAAGATCGCGGCGCGCAGTGGCGTGGGGAAACTGTCGATGGGGATGAGCGCGGATTACGAGCTGGCCGTGATGTTCGGCGCGACCAGCGTGCGGGTGGGATCGGCGCTGTTCGGGGCGCGCAACTGAAAGCGTGCGGGTTGATAGAGACCCCCACCTGTCCGCCCCCTTTCAGGGGGCGGACAGGTGGGGGTCTTTCGCCACGGGCGCTGACGTCAGGCTGCCGCCACCTTTTCTCGCGCCGCCCGATCGCGATATGGCGCGACGCGGCTCATGCCCCAGGCCATCATGATCTGGGCGGCGGCGTAGGTGATCCAGACGCTGCCGGGGAAGACATCCACGTTTGCGAACTTCTCTGCGGCGATCAGCGTGTCGGAGAGCATGAAGATCACCGCGCCGAGGCGCGCCAGCATCGGCGCCTTCACCACGAAGGCGGTCGCGACCATGGCGGTGATGATCGCCTGGTAGATCAGGGCGGGGATCAGAAGCTCGCCCATGCCGGGCAGGAGCCAGGCGAGCAGGCCAAGCGAGACGATGACGACAAGGACGGCGACGGGGTAGTCGCGCTTGTTGGCCCCAAGGATGCGGCCCCATTCGAGGAAGGCGAGGACGTAGAAGATGTGGCCCACGGCGAAGGCGCCCATGCCCGCGACGAACACCAGTTCCAGCAGCACATCCCCCGCCGCGCAGAACAGCAGTGCGGCCCCCGCAAGCCACGCTCGCTGGCTGAGCGCGTAGAGCCCGAGCAGCACGATGCCGGCAGCCTTCCAGACGAGGCCGCCCGGATGCGCGAGGTTCACCCACTCATTGGCGAGGTGGGACAGCGCGATGACGGCGCCGGCGAGAAAGAGAAGCGTGCGGCTGTTCATGCGCGCTTGCTAGCGGGGTACGGGCCGGATGTCGATTTGTCGTGGGGGAACGCTGGGCGTCAGGCCACGATCTGCAGCACGTCCCCCAGCTTCGCCGCCGCCAGCAGCGCCAGCAGGTCGTCCTGCGCACACGCCACGCATCCCTCAGTGGGGGAAAAGTCCCGGCGGGCGAGGTGGAGGAAGATGGCGCTGCCCTTGCCGGGAACCACCGGATCGTCGTTGTAACCGAGCTCGACGATCAGGTCGTAGACATGGTCCTCGCGCCAGAGTTTCTCGTGGGCGGCAGGGTAGGGCAGAACCACCGGGCGGTTGTAGAAGATGTCGGCGGGATCATCGCACCAGCCCGCTTCGGGGATCAACGCCTCGATCGGGAGGCCGGTCATGGGGCGGGCGAGGCGGTCGGGACGCCAGAAGACGCGGCGCATCGGCCATGCCCCCAGCGGCGTCGCGCCATCGCCCTCACGCCTGGATTCTGCCGGCGTAACACCGCTTTTGCCCAGCGCGCAGCGCGCCTCACCGCCGGGCCAGCATAGCCTGCCCGTTGAATCCGCAGTGAAGGACGCGCCCGTCATGCCTCATGTCCGCTTCGTGATGGCTTCCTCGGCTGGAGCATCGTACCTAGACTTGGTAAGCCGTGCACGCAGAATGCAGGGCCGGGAGACGCCTAGATGACAGCCGCCAAGACGATCCTGCTGGTCGACGACGATCAGGAACTGCGCGAGGCCCTGGCCGAGCAGTTCGAGCTGCACGAGGGTTTCCGGATCGAGCATGCCGGATCGGCGGGCGAAGGCATCAAGAAGGCCGAGGAGGCGCGGGCCGACCTGATCATCCTCGATGTCGAACTGCCCGACATGGACGGTCGCGACGCCTGCCGTCTTATGCGTAAGCACGGCATCGCCGCGCCGATCGTGATGCTGACCGGCCAGTCGACGGATGCGGACGCGATCCTCGGGCTGGATTCAGGCGCCAACGACTATGTCATCAAGCCGTTCAAGTTCTCCGTCCTGCTGGCGCGCGTGCGGGCGCACCTGCGGACGTTCGAGCAGAGCGAAGATGCGACCTTCCGGCTGGGGCCCTACGAGTTCCGCCCGTCGGCGAAGCTGCTGATCGACGAGAAGGAACGCAAGATCCGTCTCACCGAGAAGGAGACGAACATTCTCAAGTATCTCTATCGCGCAGGCGGCAAGCCGGTCGGGCGGGAGGAGTTGCTCTCCGAGGTATGGGGCTACAACGCAAACGTCACCACACACACGCTGGAGACGCACATCTATCGCCTGCGCCAGAAGATCGAGCCCGACCCCGCGAATGCGCGCCTGCTGCTGACGGAAAGCGGCGGCTACAGGTTGCAGGCTTAAGCAAGAGACGGCTTTTGGGCCGAGGCTGTGTGAAAACGACGAAGCGGTTCATGATTCTCGCGATGGCGCGGGAGACTTGCGATGAAGCGGTTCGTGGAGGGCGAGGCTCGAGATCAGGGAGGGTTATTTCCGGCGCATCTCGAAGATTTTGTCGGG
>JANOKS010000045.1:0-17821 GCA_031419455.1 Alphaproteobacteria bacterium | reverse complement strand
TAGAGCGCCAGTTTTGTAAACTGGATGTCGTCTGTTCAATCCAGACAAGCGGCACCACTTCCTTCCCCGAGACACTCTTGAGACACGGGGGCCGGTCGACTATCTAATGCCTTGAGAAGTCGACCTCCTCTGCTTCGGGGTAGCGGTTTTGTAAACCGAAGGTCGGGGGTTCAATCCCCTCATCCGGCACCATGCTCGCTCCCCGCGATTCGATGACGACGGGGCAGCGCTGACGAAACTCACTCTTTTTCAGCAGCTTGAGGCTTGCGGCATCTTCCCTAGTGGTGCGCGCAGGATATGGTGAACGCAGCACACAGTGATGTGGCTGGGGGTTCAGGAGGGACGTCGTGGTTTCCACGAAAATTTTGCGCGCCGTGGCAGTAGCTGCCGCGGGCGTGCTTTCTGCAATCTCGATTGCCGCCTGTGGCGGGCCGTCCAACGGCACTGACGCCAAGGCCGTGCTGGGCGAGGACCAGGGGCCGCAGCTGGAGACACGACAGGCGAACGCGCCGCGCGCCGGGGGCGGCTCGGGCGAGTTCGAGTTTTTGCGCTACACGATCGACGTGACGCGCGACCTGCCCAAGGCGTGCCTTGGGTTCTCTGCGGGGCTCAATCCGCAGACCGACTATCGGCCGTTCGTGGATATGGGGAATGGACCCGAGATCGCGCTGTCGGTCGAGGGATCAAGCCTGTGCCTTGGCGGCCTGACGTTTGGCGCAGACCGCGAGATCCGCATCCGCTCTGGCCTGCCGGCGGGCGACGGGCGCACGCTGCCGTTCGACGAGGATGTGGCGATCGCGTTCGGCGACCGGCCTGCCTATGTCGGCTTCAAGGGCGACGGCGTGATCCTGCCGCGCATCGATGCAGACGGGCTCGCGCTGGAGACGGTGAACGTCGACAAGGTGAAGGTCACCATCTCGCGCATCACGGACCGCGCGCTGGCGTTCAAGACGATCACGCATGGCTATTCGCACAGCGCGGGCGGCTATGGGTATATGGACTACGGGTCGGAGGTCTATGACGTCGCCGAGCAGCTGTGGACGGGCGAAATCGACACGCCGGGATCGCCGAATGCGGCCAGGACGACGGTGTTTCCAATCGCCAAGGCGATTCCGAAACTGCAGCCTGGCGCGTATTTCGTCGAGCTCGACCAGATCGATGCGTCAGGCGACATTCCAAGCGAAGCAGCGCGGGCAAAGCGCTGGCTGGTCATCACCGATTTGGCGCTGACCACCTACACGGGCGTTGACGGCATGTCGGCGACGGTGCGGTCGCTGCAGTCTGCGAAGGCGGTGTCCGGCGTGAAGCTGGAACTGGTGGCGCGGAACAACGAGATCCTCGCGCGCGGCAATACGGACGGCACGGGTCGCGTGAATTTCTCCGGCCCGATCATGAAGGGCGAGGGCAATGTCGCGCCGCGCATGGTGATGGCCTATGCGCCGAATGGCGATTTCGCGATCCTCGATCTTGATCGTTCGCCGGTTGACCTGAGCGAGCGCGATGTCGGCGGGCGCGCGCCGTCGCAGGCGGCGGATGCGTTCGTCTATACCGAGCGCGGCGTCTATCGCCCGGGTGAGACGGCCTACATCACCTCGCTGATCCGCGACGCCTCGTCTGTGTCGCTGAGCAATCGCGCGGGGTCCGTCGTTGTGTTCGGACCGAACGGGATCGAGGCGGGGCGGCTGCGGTTCAAGGACACGCGCGAGCACAATGGCGCGGTAAGCTATGCCTTCCCGGTGCCGAAGACTGCGGCGCGCGGGACGTGGCGGATTTCGACGGAAGTGGATGGCGTCGGCGTTGTCGGGAGCGAAAACTTCTCGGTCGAGGACTTCGTTCCGCAACGCATCGCGATGGATCTGACGGCCGACACGACGACGCCGATGCGGGCGGGCGAGGCGCGGCCGATCACGGCGAATGTGCGCTTCCTCTATGGTGCGCCGGGCGCTGATTTGCCGGTGGAAGGCAATGTGCGCGTCGAGGCGGACCCCAATCCGTTCCCTGACCTGAAGGGCTTCGCGTTTGGCCGTCATGACGAGCAGTTCCGCGAGTCGACCTTCGACCTGGCGCAAGCCAATACGGATGCGGCTGGTCGTGCTGTGATCTCGCTTGATCCGCGTGCTGCGGAGAATGCGGACTCCTCGCGCCCACTGCGCCTGCGTGCGGTGATGGCGGCGATTGAGCCGGGTGGACGCGCGGTGCGGGACGATGTCCGCGTCGCCTACCGGCCGGAGGCGCGCTATGTGGGCGTGAAGCCAGCGTTCGACGACAGCTCTTCGCGCGAAGGCGAGGCGGCCGCGTTCGAGGTGGTGTCGGTGGATCGCACCGGCGCGCTCAAGGCGGGGAACATCAACTGGCGCATGGTTCGCATCGACTGGAAGTATGACTGGTATCGCGAAGGCGGCGGCGCCTGGCAGTGGCGCCAGTCGCGCCGGATCGTGGAGCTTGAGAGCGGCCGGATCGCTGTGGCTGAAGGCGGCCGCGGGACGATCAAGACGCGCCAGCTCGACTATGGCGACTACGAAATCTACGTGACCGAAGAGGCCAATGGCGGGGAAGCTTCCTATGGCTTCTGGTCAGGCTGGGGCGGCCAGCCGCAGGAAGGCGTCGAGGCGCCGGATCGCGTGCGCGTGCAGGTTCCGGATGCGCTGCCGGCCATCGGTGGCGATCTCAACGTCACGATCATGCCGCCCTATTCGGGCGAGGCGGAGATCGTGGTGGCGTCAGAGAACGTGATCCTTACCCGCACCATCACCGTGGAAGCCAACAAGGGCGCCAATGTTCGCCTGCCGGTGACCAAGGAGTGGGGCGCGGGCGTTTATGTGATGGCGACTGTCTATACGCCGCGTGACGCGGTGAAGACGCCGAAGCCGCGCCGTGCGGTTGGCGTTGCTCACGTTGCGGTGGATGTGAACCCGCGGACATTCAAGCTGGATATCGCGGCGCCTGCCGTCCAGCGGCCCAACACCAAGATGACGATCAACGTCACAGCGGCGGGGCCGAACGACAACGGCTATGTCCAGATCGCGGCGGTGGATGAAGGCATCCTGCTGCTGACCGGCCACCAGACGCCGGATCCGGCGGACTACTTCTTCGGCAAGCGGCGGTTGGGCGTGGAACTGCGCGACGACTATGGCCGCCTGCTCGACCCCAACCAGGGCGCGGCTGGCAATATCCGCCAGGGCGGCGACCAGATTGGTGGTGCGGGGCTGACGGTGGTACCGACGCAGTCGGTTATCCTGATGTCGGCGCCGGTGAAGCTGAATGGCGGCAAGGCGTCGGTGACGTTCGATGTGCCGGCGTTCAATGGCGAATTGCGGTTGATGGCGGTAGCCTGGTCCAATTCGGGCGTGGGCTCCGCGTCCAAGCCGGTGACCGTGCGCGACAAGGTGCCGGCGCTGCTGGCTTTGCCGCGCTTCCTTGCGCCGGGCGACACGGCGACGGGCACGCTGACGCTGGACAATGTGGAAGGCGAGGCGGGCGTCTACAACGCCGCGCTGCAGGCCACAGGACCGGTGCGGGCGACAACCGGCGCGCTCTCGGCGAACCTCGCCAGGAGCCAGCGCACAGACCGCGAGGCGACCTTCTCCTCGGGCGCTGAAGGCATCTCGAACATCTCGTTCAACCTGACGGGACCGGGCGGCTATGCGGTCACGCGCAGCTATCCGATCCAGACGCGGTCTGCATGGCTGCCCGCGAGCAATGTGATCCGCACGACGATTCAGCCGGGGGCGAATTTCTCGCCTGCGGCCAACTCGCTGTCATCGTTCGTGCCGGGCTCGGGCTATGTGCAGGTGTCGTTCTCGCCCATTCCGATGGATGCGGCGGCCCTGTTCGACTCGCTTGAGCAGTATCCCTACGGATGCACTGAGCAGATCACCAGCCGTGCGCTGCCGCTGCTCTATGCGGCGCAGGTTGCGGCGCTGGCGGGGCGCAAGACTCCGGCGGACCTGCGCAATCAGGTGCAGGAGGCGGTGAACACGCTGCTGAACCGGCAGGGCGCGGATGGCGCCATCGGCCTGTGGCGGACGGGGGACGCGCTATCCAGCCCGTGGCTCGGCGCCTATGCGACGGACTTCCTGTTCCGCGCGAAGGCCGCAGGCTACGTGGTTCCGGATGCGGCGCTCGACAAGGCGTATGACGCACTTGAGGAGTTTGCGGTTCGGGAGTCGCGCTACTCGTCGGGCTACGACTTTGAAGTCCATGAGAGCCGCTACCATACCGACACCGCGAAACAGATGATGGACCGTTCGGTGGCGTATGCGTCCTATGTGCTGGCGAAAGCCCGCCGCATGGATCGCGCGCGCCTGCGCTACCTGCACGACGACCGGCTGAACGAGATCCAGAGCCCGCTGGCCCGTGCGCAGATCGGCGCGGCACTCTACATGATCGGCGACAATGCGCGGGCGAAGTCGGCTTTCGAGTCGGCTGAGCGTGCGCTCGGGTACACGAACACGGGCGACTACTACCAGACGCCTCGTCGTGACCTGGCGGGCGTGTTGTCTGTCGCGCAGGAAGCCAAGCAGACGACGCTGGTGCAGCGATTGGCCGAGCGCGTGGCGCGGGACCTGCCGGAGCCGGACAGGCTGACGACGCAGGAGAAGGCGTTCCTTCTTCTCGCGGCGAACGCGCTGTCGGGCGGCCAGTCGGCGGTGAGTGTCGCGGTGCAGGGCCAGGCAGATGGTTCCGGCAATGGCGTCTACCGGATGCGCGATGCGCAGATCGGGCGGCCGCCGGTTTTCACCAACAACGGGCAGGGGCAACTGTATGTCACGGCTGTCTCGCGCGGGTCGCCGGCGACGGCGCCGGACCCTGCGTTCGACGGGATGCTTGCCAACAAGCAGCTGTGGACGCCCGGTGGGCAGGCCATCAACGGCGACACGTTCCGGCAGGGCGACCGCATCATCGTCGCGCTGACAGTGGCGGCGACCGAGATGCGGCGCACGCCGCTGATCATCGCGGACCTGCTGCCGGCGGGCTTCGAGATCGAGGCGGTGCTGCGGCCGGAGGATGCTGGTAGTAGTGGTCCGTACGCCTTCCTCGGCGAGCTGGCGGCGCCGAACATTGCGGAGGCGCGGGATGACCGCTTCATCGCGTCGTTCGACCTGTTCGACCAGCGCCGCGAGACGGTGGCCTACATGGTTCGCGCCGTGACGCCGGGCACGTTCACGATGCCGGGCGTGGTGGCCGAAGACATGTATCGGCCGGAGACGTTTGCGCGCACAGCCTCGCGGACAATCACTGTGGCGAAGCGGTAGCAGGTAGCTCGCCATGAGCAGGCCGGACGAGAATGAGCGCAACCTGGACTGACAGGATAAGGAAGGCGCTTCGCCCAAAGGGGTGGCGCTTTCGCCTGTGGTGGCCGCCGGAATGGTGGCGGCGGGCGGCGTTGGTCACCCTCTATGTGCTCGTGCCGGTGCTGCTGATCGATGTGCTGTTTCCACCGCCGCTGCATCGGGCGAGCGTCGTATCCGGCGTGGTCATGGACCGGCGCGGGGCGGTGATGCGCGTGTTTCCGGTGGAGGATGGCAAGTGGCGGGTGCAGGCGCATCTCGACGCGATCGATCCTGACTTCGTCGAGGCGCTGCTGGCCTATGAAGACAAGCGCTTCATGGGGCATGGCGGGGTGGACTTCCTGGCGCTGGGGCGCGCGGCGGGGTCGCTGGTCTCATCTGGCGAAGTGGTGTCGGGCGGATCAACCATCACGATGCAGACGGCGCGGCTGCTTGAACCTCGGCCCAGAAATGTCGTGTCGAAGGCGATCGAGGCTTTTCGTGCGTGGCAACTCGAGCGGCGGCTGAACAAGGAAGAGATTCTCGAACTCTATCTCACCATGGCGCCCTATGGCGGCAACCTCGAAGGCGTGCGTGCTGCGTCGTGGGCATATTTCGGGAGGGAGCCGGATAATCTATCGCCGGACCAGATCGCGATGCTGATCGCCCTGCCGCAATCGCCCGAAGCGCGTCGTCCGGACTTGCGGCCTAGCGCGGCGATCGTGGCGCGCGAGCGCGTGCTGATGCGGCTGGCAGACGAGGGTGTGTTCGCCAAGGACCTCGCGGCGGAGTCGGCGGAGTATCCCGCGCCGAAGCGTGGCGATTTCCCGACACTGGCCTGGCATGCCTCCGAGGAGGCGCTGCGGCGCGCGGCCTCGCCGGACAATATCCGCACGACGATCGACATGGCGCTGCAGAAGGAAGTGGAGGCGCTGGCGACGCGGGCGGCTGGGCCGGCGCGCGAGGGCGTGCAGGTCGCGATCATGGTCGTGGACATCGCCAAGCGGGAAGTGCGCGCTGCGGCCGGCTCGGCCAATCGTGGCACGGCGGGCGGGTGGATCGATCTCACGGACAGGCCACGGTCGCCGGGATCAACGCTGAAGCCATTCATCTACGGGCTGGCGTTCGACGATGGCGTTGCGGCGCCGGACACGCGGATCGCGGACACGCCGAAGCGGTTCTCCAGCTATCGGCCGGACAATTTCGATCGCTCGTTTCGCGGCGATGTAACAGTCGCGCAAGCGTTGCAGCACTCGCTGAACATTCCCGCCGTGTCGGCGCTGGATGCGGTGGGCGCGCAACGGTTCGCAGCGGCGCTGGCGTTTGCGGGGGCGGACCTGTCGATGCCGCTGTCGGCCGATGATGATGCGGGACTGGCGATCGCGCTGGGCGGGGCGGGGCTGACGGTGCGGGAGCTGGCGCTTCTGTATGCGGCGCTGGGTGACCGCGGTCATGCATTGCCGCTGAACTGGCTGGAGGCGGAAGTTGTCGCCGCGAAGACGTCGAAGAAACCATCGACGCAGATCATGTCGGCGCAATCGGCAAAGCAGATCGTGGATATTCTCGCGGCGTCCCCCGCGCCAAGTGGCCGGATGCCAGCGCAGCTGACGCAGGAAGCGCCGGTGATCGCGGCGAAGACGGGGACGTCGTACGGCTTCCGCGATGCGTGGGCGGCGGGGGTGGGGAATGGACACGCGGTCGTCGTCTGGATCGGTCGCGCAGACTCGGCGCCGCGGCCGGGGGTGACGGGGCGCGATGCGGCGCTGCCCGTGCTGTTCGAGGTCTACGATACGATCTCGCGGATCATGCCGAAGCGCAGCTCAGGGCCGAGCCTGCATGAGGAGTTGCCGGGACAGCACCTGCCGCCGGATGCGCTGGCGCGGTTCGAGCGCGCGAACGCGCCACCCCACATCATGTTTCCGCCGGACGGGGCGGAGGTATGGAAGGACACGGAGCATGTGTCCTACGTTCTCTCGGCCGAGGGCCATGGCCGGCTCGCCTGGTATGTCGATGGCCGGCCGCTGGGACGGAACGTGGCTGGCGATGCAGTGTGGCGGCCGGGACTGGCGGGTTTCTATGAGCTGCACGTGGTGGACGAGGCGGGTCGAACGGCGAAGTCGCGCGTGCGGGTGATGAGTTCGGAGTGAGGCTGGGTCGCTGACGCTTCAACGCGTCAATGCAAGCACTTCCGGATTGCGCGCGATGGCTTCTCGGCCACCGGCTATCAGGGTGTCGATCGTTTCCTTTGGCAGGCTCACGGCCGTGGCAGCCTTGCCGAGATCGGCGAAGCGTTTGTCGGTGAGGTCGCCGAAGGCGATGATGTCGAGGCGGAAATCGACGTTGCTGCAGTTCCAGTTTTCGGGAGCGCCGAGCGAGGCTGCGCGTTCGGGGGTGAGACTGCAGCGCCAGGCGATGACGTCTCGCTCCCACTTTTCCATCTCGCCGGCGAAGGCGTCGGCGGCGGCGCGCTTGGGAGCATTCACCGAGACCCCAAGAAGCGCTTCGACGAGTTGCGGGCCGTCGGGCCCCGATTCCCGCTTGGGCCAATCGCCTTCGGCGTTCCGTTCAGCGTTGACGATGAAGAAGGTGAAGCGTTTGAGCTTCACGGCGTCGCGGGCGGTGAAGGGGCCATGCGGCGTCCCGGATGCGGCGCGGAGCGTGACGATGGATGAGACGCCGAAATTGTCGGCGACGCCGCCATCGGTGAGGTGGATGTAGTCCATGCGCTCGCTGTCGCGGAAGAAGCGGAAGGAGCGGGCGGTCTCGCGCAGCAGCATGGGCGCGGAGCGGCTGGTCTCGGCGGCGGCGACCCACGGAGCAAGCTGATGTGGGCATTCGCGGCCGTAGGTGCGGACGACGATGGGGCGGAAGGCGACGGGCACGGCCATGGATGCGGCAACCGCGTCGGACAGGCGCACGGCGTCGAGGTCGCTGCAGATCGCGTCAAACCATGGCGCCTCAAATGCGAAGGGTGCGCCGCTGTACAGGTCGGTCGCGTTGATGACGATGCGGGGGCGGGCGTTGAGGTCTCGCATCTTCGCGCCGTTGAAGACTTGCCTGTCGAGCCAGGTCGAGAGCTTGTCCGGGCCGTTGAGACCGCCTTGCATCAGGCGCTCCCAGTTCTGCGGCGACATCCAGGTGGTGTGGAGTTGCGACTGCCAGTCCTTGTCGAGGGCGGCGGCGCGGAGCCCATCGAGACCGTCGGGTCCGTGCTGGCCAAACCATGCCGCCGTGATGGCGCCGCCGGAGACGGCGGTGACGAGGGCGACGCGGTCGATCAGGCGGCCGCCGGTTGAGTCTTTCGTGTCGCGCAGTTGCTGGAGAACGCCGAGCGAGAACGAGGCCGCGCGGGCGCCGCCGCCGGACAGGGCGAGCGCGATGACGTCGCCATCGCCGGCGATGTCGATCTCCGCCTTAGGTGAGGGCGTGGCGGCGAGCGGCAGGTTGATCGGGCGCGTGTCAGGCGTCCCGGCGCATGCGGCAAGAGCGAGACATGACAGCAGAGCAAGGCGCATCGTCCATCCCCATGGAAGGACCGCAGAGTCCGCCTTGTGAAGGCGAAAGTCTAGCGCCGCGTGCGCTGGACGAGGCGGAGTGTGGACGGATCGCGTTTGCCCGGGTCGCCGCCAGCGAGCGCCTTGTCGAGTTCTTCGGCCAGTACCTTGCCGCGTTCGACGCCCCACTGGTCGAAGGGATTGATCCCCCAGAGGATTCCGGCGGCGAAGGTGCGGTGTTCGTAGAGGGCGATGAGGGCGCCGACCGCCTCCGGCGTCAAAGCGTCGAGCAGGACGGTGGTGGAGCCGCGGTTCCCGGGCATGTCCATGTGGCGGGCCTGTTCGTCGGCCTTTGGTCCGGTCTTGCCCTGGTCGGCCAGCTGTTTGCTCGCTTCGCCGGATGAGCGGCCGGCAAGGAGGCCTTCGGCTTGCGCGAAGGCGTTGGCGAGAAGGGCGCGGCCGCGGGTCCAGTCGCCGCCGCCGGCGTCGCGGCTGGCGATAAATTCGATGGCGGTCTGGCGCATGCCCTGGTGGAGCAGCTGGTGGAAGGAGTGCTGGCCGAGCGTGCCGACGGAACCCCAGACCATCGGGGCGGTTGGGCCGACGAGACCGGCGTCGTCGTCGGCTGCGCTCTTGCCGTTGGATTCCATTTCGAGCTGCTGGAGGAAGTCGGGCAGCTTACGGATGCGATGGGCGTAGGCGAGCACGGTGCGGTTCGGGATGCCGAGGGCGGTGTGCAGGAAGACGTCCATCATGGCGAGACGGGCGGGGGTGTTCTGGGCGAGCGGCGTGTCGCGGAAATGCGCGTCCATCGCTGCGGCGCCGGCGAGGAATTGCGACCAGCGTTCGGCGCCGAGGGCGATCTGCAACGACAGACCGACGGATGACCAGACGGAGTAACGGCCGCCGACGGCTTCATCCATCGGGAAGATGCGGTCCTCGCTTGCGCCCCATGCCTTTGCCTTGTCGGGCGCTGAGGAGACGGCGGCGAGGTGATCGTTGGCCTGTTTCTCGCCGAGATGTTCGACCAGCCAGTCGCGGGCCAGCTGTGCGTTGGAGGCGGTTTCGGGCGTCTTGAAGGATTTCGAGACGACGAGGACAAGCGTTGTGGCGGGCTCAAGGTGCGCGGTGGCTTCATGGAAGTCTTCAGGGTCGACATTGGCGACGAAGCGGATGTCGGGGCCTGTCGAGCCGTAGTCACGCAGCGCGTCCCAGATCAGGCGGGGGCCGAGGTCGGAGCCGCCGATGCCGATGTGGAGGATGGTCTTGAGCGGGAAGCCGAGGCCGCCCTTGCGCGCGAGGTCGGCGAAGGCGGAGGCCTTTTCGGCCTCGCGATTCATCGCCTCGACAGCCGGGACTCCCTTGCCGCCGCCACGCAATGCCCAGTGGAGGGCGGGACGGTTTTCAGATGCGTTGACGATGCCGGCGGAGAAGAGGGACATGATCTTGTCCTGAAGCTTGCGTTCGGCGGCGAGGGTCTGCATTGCGGCCATGGCAGGGGCGTCAATGGGCTGCTTGGCGACGTCGGCTTCGAGATGGGGCGCTGTCCACACGAACGGCGCCATGTCGCTGCGGTTGGCGAGGGTGCGGAGGTCGGTGGCCGCTATGCGGGCGGCTTCGGCTTCGACCTGTTTCCAGCTTGAGAGGGTCATGGCTTTTTCCCTTGCGCAGTCCGGCATTCCGGATGATGTGACGCCGTCGATGCCGCTGGCCAGTCCTGACGGACAGCGAGTTTAGCGAAAGAGTCGTTTCCAGCGAGTTAGGCCCAGCGAGTTAGGTAATGCGCGCAGTTTGCATGATTCCACTGCTGGTCGCGCTGGCGGGCTGTGGCGGGGAGACGCCAGCGACGGCTGGGTCCGAGGTTCCCGCGCCGGCGCTAGCGGAGTTGCCTGTTCCATACAACGCGGCTGACCTGACGAAGGGCAGGGAGCTGTTCGGCAAGAAATGCGGCGCCTGTCACTTCCTCCCGGAGGACAAGGGACACCAGGTGGGGCCGAACATGCATGGCGTGTTTGATCGCGGGGTGGCCGCAGCGGCCGGCTATACCTACTCGCCAGCGCTGAAGAATTTTGCCGCGCCAGCCTGGACGGCGGAGCTGGTGGACCAGTGGCTGCAATCGCCGGACAGTTTCGTTCCCGGGACGTCCATGCGGCTCAATGGGATCGCGGATGCCAATGAGCGGCTGGACCTGATCGCCTACCTGCTGATCGCGTCTCGCCAGTAGGCGTGGGGCTGGGCTGGCGTTAGGGTCGGAGCATGAGCCATGCGCTGCAGCCCCATTCCGATTCGCCGCGACTGCCGGTGGACAGCCTGACGGCGGAGGTGCGCCGGAAGCCTGGAGAGAAGCTTGAGCTGGTGTACCGGCTGACGGGTGATCTTGACGCGTTGCTGATCCCGGAGCTGTCGAACCCCAGCCGTGCAGACGAGCTGTGGAAGCATACGTGTTTCGAGATTTTCATCCTGAAGGCCGAGGCCCCGGGGTATGTCGAATTCAACTTCGCGCCGACGGGACAGTGGGCGGCTTACAGTTTCAGGAGCCGGCGGTCGGGCATGCGGAACATCGATGGCGTCAGCGAAGCGCCGATCGGGACGATGATGTTCGGGCGGCAGTTTGTGCTGAAAGCCGAGCTGGACCTTTCAGGCGTGGATGGCCTCCCGCCGATGGACGCGCCGTGGAGAGCCGCGATCAGTACGGTGATCGAAGCGGCGGATGAGCGGAAGGCTTACTGGGCCGTTCAGCATCCGGAAGGGAATCCGGACTTCCATGCGCCCGAGGGATTCGTGATCGACCTGCCAGCGCCGGAGTGAGAACAGGCATGCCCGTCAAGTTCGGTATCGACAGGCTCATCGCGGACGCGGCATTGCGGGCGCCGCTGAAGGGGAAGCGCGTGGCGCTGGTGGCGCATCCGGCATCGGTGACGGCTGACCTCACGCATTCGCTGGATGCGCTGGCGGCGTGTGACGATGTGCGGCTGAGCGCGGCGTTCGGGCCGCAGCACGGCATGCGCGGCGACAAGCAGGACAACATGATCGAGAGCCCGGATTTCACTGATCCGGTGCACGGCATTCCGGTGTTCAGCCTGTATGGCGAAGGACGACGCCCCACTGGCCAGATGATGAGCACGTTCGATACGGCGCTGGTCGACCTGCAGGATGTGGGGTGCAGGATCTACACGTTCATCACGACGCTGCTCTATGTGATCGAGGCGGCGGCCGAGCACGGCAAGGAAGTGTGGGTGCTTGATCGGCCGAACCCGATCGGGCGGCCTGTCGAAGGGCTTACGCTGCGCGCCGGGTGGGAGAGCTTTGTCGGTGCCGGGCCGATCCCGATGCGGCATGGGTTGACGCTTGGCGAACTGGGCAAATGGTTCATCGATCACTTCAAGCTTGATGTAAGGTATCGCGTCATCGAGATGGAGGACTACCGCCCGGATGAAGGTCTGGGGTTTGGCTGGCCACTGTATGAGCGGACATGGGTGAACCCGAGCCCGAATGCGCCGAACCTCTGGATGGCGCGGGCTTATGCGGGCACGGTGATGCTTGAAGGCGCGACGCTCTCCGAAGGACGCGGGACGACGCGGCCGCTGGAGCTGTTCGGTGCGCCGGACATCGATGCGAAGCGGGTGATTGCGGAGATGCAGGCGTTTGCGCCGGAGTGGCTCAAAGGTTGCCGCCTGCGCGAGTGCTGGTTCGAGCCGACGTTTCACAAGCACATGAAGCAGCTCTGCAATGGCGTGCAGATACATACGGAAGATCCGAGCTACGACCATGAGGCGTTCAAGCCATGGCGCGTGCAGGCGCTGGGCTTCAAGGCGATCCGCCGGTTGTATCCGGAATACGATCTCTGGCGCGGGCTCGATTTCAAGTACGAGTACACCAATGGCGAGCTGGCGATCGACGTGATCAATGGCGGCAAGCAGCTGCGTGAATGGGTCGACGATCCGGGCAGCACGGCGGCGCATCTGGATGCGATCACCGTGCCGGATGAGCAGGCGTGGATCGCCGAACGGAAGCCGTACTTGCTCTACTGAGCGTTCGCTCACATAGTGGCTCCCTGACCGAACGGGAGCGCAATTTGAGTGGTGTCGATTATCTCGCGCCTGCAAGTGTCGCCGACGCCGTGAGCGCGCTGCGCGCTTCGGCGGGTTCGGCGCGGCTGATGGCCGGGGGCACGGACCTGCTGGTGCAGATGCGCGGTGGGCGGGCGAAGCCGAAGGTCGTGATCGACCTCAAGCGCATTCCGGGACTCATGGGCATTCGGGCCGAAGGCGGCGGGTTTGTCATCGGCGCTGCAACGTCTGGCGCTGCGCTGGGCGAGCACGAGGCGCTGAGGACGGCGTGGCCGGGCGTGGTCGAGGCGGCGAACCTGATCGGGTCGACGCAGGTTCAGGGCCGCGCGAGCCTTGGCGGCAATCTCTGCAATGCGTCGCCTGCGGCTGACGGCGTGCCGGCGCTGATCGCGGCGGGCGCCGTGTGCATCATTGAGGGGCCGGGCGGTTCGCGTGAGCTGCCGGTGGAGAAGGTGCAGACCGGGCCGGGGAAGACGCTGCTTGCTGCTGACGAGATATTGGTGGCGTTCAGGCTGCCCGCAAGAGCGGCGCGGTCGGGTGATGCGTATCTGCGGCTGATCCCGCGAACGGAGATGGACATCGCGGTTGTCGGAGTTGGCGTGAGCCTGACGCTCGATGCATCGGGTGTGTGCTCGGCTGCACGTGTGAGCGTGGGCGCTGTGGCGCCGACTTGCTTGCTGGTCGAGGCGGCCGGGGCTGCGCTGGTTGGTTCGACGCTGGGTGACGAGGCGCTGGCGAAGATGGAGGCGGCTGTTGCGGCGGCTTGCAGGCCGATCAGCGACAAGCGCGGGACGGCGGAGTACCGGACGAAGGTTGCATCCGTGCTAGCGCGGCGCGCGGCTATGATTGCGAAGGGCAGGGCGAACGCATGAGCCGGATAGTTGTGAACGCGACGGTGAATGGCGAGCCGGTGGAGTTTCTCGCCGGCGGCGGTCAGTCGCTGCTTGATGCGCTGCGCGATGAGCTGCGGCTGACGGGCAGCAAGGAAGGCTGCGGCACGGGCGATTGCGGCGCTTGCAGTGTTATTCTTGATGGCCGTCTCGTGTGTTCATGCCTCGTGCTGGGCGCTGAGATGGATGGCAAAAAACTTGAAACCATTGAAGGCATGGCTGAAGGTGCCAAGTTGCATCCATTGCAGCAACACTTCATCGATGGTGCAGCGCTCCAATGTGGCATTTGCACACCAGGTTTCTTGATGGCGGCGCAAGCGCTGTTGCGCCGGAACCCTGATCCGACAGAAGAAGAAATTCGTTACGGTCTTGCAGGCAATCTTTGCCGTTGCACTGGCTATGATAAAATCGTGCGGGCTGTTCAGGCCGCTGCAAAAGAAATGAGAGGATAAAATTATGCCACTCGATCAAGATCTCGTTCAAAAGCAATTCAAAGTTATCGGCACGCGCGTGCGCCGCCCTGATGGCGTCGATAAAGTGACTGGCCGTGCCCGTTATGGCGCTGATGCAACGATGCCAGGACAACTTGTGGGCCTCGTGCTGCGCTCGCCGCATCCACATGCGATCATCAAGAAAATCGACATTTCAAAAGCTGAAAAGCTTTTGGGTGTAAAGGCTGTCATCACGTCGGCCGATTTGCCCGATCTTACCAATGGTGATCGCGGTATGCGCGATATTTTGGATAACTGCATTGCTCGCAAAAAAGTTTTGTATGACGGCCATGCTGTGGCTGCTGTTGCAGCTGTTGATGCTGCAACTGCAAAAGCTGCTTTGAAGCTGATTAAAGTTGATTATCAAATTCTGCCGCATGTGACCGAAGTTGATGATGCTTTGAAACCTGATGCGCCATTGTTGCATGATGATATTTTTACCGATGGCATCGAACCAAAGCCGACCAAGGCTTCGAATTTCAATAAACAAGCCGAATATGGGCACGGTGATTTGGATGCGGGTTTTGCTGAAGCTGATGTGATTATCTCGAAGTCATACAAGACTGAGCAAACCCACCAAGGTTACATTGAGCCACATTCCTGCCTCGCTTCAGTTTCGCCAGATGGCGCTGCTGAAATGTGGGTGTGCACGCAAGGCCACTTTGTGTACCGCAACCAGTGCGCAGCTTTGCTGGGCCTTGATGCCAATAAGCTGCGCGTGACTGCTTCTGAAATCGGTGGTGGCTTTGGTGGCAAAACGCATATTTGGGCTGAGCCTTTGGCACTCGCACTTTCACGCAAAGCCAACCGCCCTGTGAAACTGACAATGACCCGCGAGGAAGTGTTCCGCTGCACAGGCCCAACTTCGTCGACATCCATCGATGTTAAGATTGGTGCCAAGAAAGACGGAACAATAACCGCTGCTTTTGCTGAACTGCGCTATCACGGTGGTGCATTTCCAGCAAATTGGGCCGAATTTGGTGCGATGACCACTTGGGCTTGCTACGACATTAAGAACGTTAAATCTCTCAGCAAAGATTGCGTGCTCAACAGGCCTAAATCTGCGGCCTACCGTGCACCTTCTGCACCGCAAGCATGCTTTGCTGTTGAAAATACAATTGATGAAGTGGCCAAAACCATTGGCATGGATCCAATTGATTTCCGTATCAAGAACGCAGCCAAGGAAGGTACTAAGTCGTCTTACGGTCCAGTCTATGGTCCAATCGGCATCCTACCAACTTTGCAAGCCGCAAAAAAGCATGCACACATGCACGCACCTTTGGCCAAGGACACGGGCCGTGGCATGGCTTGCGGTTTCTGGTTTAACTTCGGTGGCCAAACTTGTGTTGACTTGAACGTGACGCCTGATGGCAGTGTAACAGTTGCTGTAGGCACAATGGACGTTGGTGGCTCTCGTGCTTCGTTAGCACTGGCTGCTGCTGAAGAACTGGGTGTGGCTTATGAGCAAGTGCGCGTGGTCGTGGCTGACACATCTTCGCTTGGCCATAATGACATGACCGATGGCAGCCGTGGTACATTCTCATCGTCCATGGCTGCTGTGTTTGCCGCGCGCAATGCGGTGACAGTGATGCGTGAACGCGCTGCCAAGATGTGGGAAATTTCGGTTGATGATGTGGAATGGGTCGATGGCCACGCGAAGGCCAAAGGCACAAGCCGTGGCAATCTGGCTCCCTTAAGTGTCAAAGAAATCGCTGCTGCGGCGGCAGGCACAGGTGGGCCGATTGCTGGTCACTCTGAAATCGTTGCAGATAACGCAGGTGTTTCATTCTCCACGCATATTTGCGATGTGCATGTGGACAAGGAAACCGGCAAGACCACGATCACCCGCTATACCGTGATCCAAGATGCCGGCAAAGCCATGCACCCATCATATGTTGAAGGCCAGTATCAAGGCGGTGCCGCACAAGGCATTGGCTGGGCGTTAAACGAGGAATATGTTTATGGTTCTAACGGGCGTTTGCAGAATGCGGGCTTCTTGGATTACCGTATTCCAGTTTGCTCAGACCTGCCGATGATTGATACGCAGATTTTGGAAATTCCAAACCCGCATCACCCATATGGCGTGCGCGGGGTTGGCGAAACCGGAATCGTTCCACCATTGGCGGCCGTATCAATTGCTCTGACAAACTCAACTGGCGTTCGGATGCATCACATTCCAATGTCGCCACCACGCATTTTGAAAGCCCTTAAAAACGCCAAAAAATAAACGTGGCAAAGTTAGAAATACATCTTTGGGGGGCGCTGCGGCCAATGGCTGACGGCGCCTCTTCTGTATTCATCGAAGCCTCAACCATCCGTGAGCTTTTCCGTAAGTTAGCGGAACAATATCCCGGCATGGAGCCGCACATCAAGCGCGGTGTGGCGGTTTCGATTGACGGTAAAATTTATCGTGATCAGCTTGATACAAAATTACCTGCATCATCAGAGATATATCTTCTGCCCAGGGTTCCTGGTGGATGATTTTATCCTATTAATAGGAATAACATTATTTCGCCATATTCCTAATGTAGAAAACTTCCATGAAAGGACGACACATGGATTTCAAGGCGGATTTCAAGGCGATTTTTAGCGGGCTATTTTTAGCTCTTACATATAGTATTATTATTACTGTTTTGGCGGCGCTGGCGCTGAAGGGCATACCCTATTATCCTAAGCTGCAATGGGCCATTTTTTTGACTGCTGGCGCGCTCACCTTGGTTGGCATTCGTGATCTTATCCAAACTCGTCACGCCGTTTTACGCAATTATCCGATCATTGGTCACTTGCGCTTTTTCTTTGAAAAAATTCGCCCTGAGATGCGCCAGTATTTCTTTGAAGGCGATACAGATGGCAGACTTTTCCCACGGGAGCGCCGCGCTATTGTTTATCAACGTGCAAAACACGAACTCGATAAAAAACCATTTGGCACGCAGAGCGATGTTTATGCCGAGGGGCATGAATGGATGTTGCATTCAATCAGGCCGGCGCCTCTTGCCACCGAGTTATTCCGCATTACTATTGGTAGTCGCAAATGCACCCAACTCTACTCGCCGTCTGTACTTAATATATCTGCTATGAGCTATGGCGCACTTTCAGCCAACGCCATTCGCGCTGTGAATCTTGACGCAAAAAAGGGTGGCATTGCGCATGACACGGGCGAAGGGTCAGTCAGCCCATATCACCGCGAGACGGGTGGCGATTTAATTTGGGAAATTGGCTCGGGTTATTTTGGCTGTCGCAGCGCCGATGGCACTTTCAATGACGACAATTTCGCGGCCACAGCGCGCGATCCACAGATAAAAATGATTGAACTAAAAATCAGCCAAGGTGCAAAACCAGGGCATGGCGGTGTGTTACCTGCTGCCAAAGTGACGCCAGAGATTGCAATTATTCGAGGTGTTGAGATCGGCAGAGACTGTGTTTCGCCAGCCGCCGCGGGCATGCATTCACCTTCTGATCTAAAACCGCGACATATCTCAAGACGCGTGGGCGATGGTCAGATTCTATCACTGGCGGATTTGCACCCCATATTGAGGTGGGGGCGTTGCTGAAAGGTGGCGGAATTTATGGCGACCTCTGGGCCAACGCGAGTGCGGAGCAGTTCGG
>JANOKS010000044.1:0-3608 GCA_031419455.1 Alphaproteobacteria bacterium | reverse complement strand
CTTCCGCCGCCGCGAGGCGGATGCTTGCTGGCACAAGGTCGGGGCGGCCGTCTACGCCATCGACGATCATCTCCTCAAGCGGGCGGCCCTTGACGAGCGCGAAGTAGATGGTCTGGTTCGCCGCCTCCAAGTCTTTGATGTGCTTCGGGTCGAGACCTAGCGAAATCGAAAGACTTGCCTGCGGATCAAGATCAATGAGCAGCACGCGTTTTCCTTCCTTTTGGAACGCGTATGCAAGGTTGGAGGTGGTTGTCGTCTTGCCGACCCCTCCTTTCTGGTTAGCGATAGCGATGCGACGCATACATCCGTCATGCTAACACGCCGAACGAACGATGTTGGCGCTGCCCCAACTATTGTTTCGCGTGTTTGGGCAATTGGTCTTGCGCGATGTCGATTTCAAGCGTCCGCATGAGTTTCAAAACTCGAACCATTCCCGCCAAATCCAGACCTTGCGCATCAAGATAGCGCATAGCCTCAGGGCCTGGATTTACTTCCTTCATGAGCTTCGCCAATTCATCCCTCATGGCCAACGCGTCGTTTCTCGTTGTCATACGCTTGCTCCCCAAGCGATCCAAATTTCAGTATCCGCAAAATTCACTTAGGTACCTGTCCGTAAAACACTCACTTTTTGGGTGGGTACTTCAACCGCTCAACGAACATGCAATCATGCTACACTTAAGGCTCTGTGCGCGGCGGAGTAAAACTACATCACTGAGGCGGCGACGCGTGTCGTCCGCGGGCGGAGTAAAAATGCTTCGCCGTTAATCCTTTGGGCCGCTTTGGCGGTTCGAAGGGTCGGGGATGTACAAGGTGTTAAGCTACGAAGCAGTGCGCCGGGCGGTGTTTGTCGAAGGGCTGTCGCGGAGCCAGGCGGCGAAGCGCTTCGGCAAGGATCCGCGAACGATAAAGAAGATGTGCGCTTTTTCTGCGCCGCCGGGCTATCGCCGCTCCAGGCCGCCGGCGCGGCCGAAGCTCGATCCATTCCTGGGCGTGATCGATGCGATCCTCGCGGCGGACATGCACGCGCCGGTCAAGCAGCGCCACACCGCCAAGCGGATATTCGAGCGACTACGAGACGAGCATGACTACACGGGCGGGAACACCTCGGTGAAGGACTATGTCCGCGGCGCCCGCATCACGGCGCGCGAGATGTTCGTGCCGCTGCTCCACCCGCCGGGCCACGCCCAGGTCGATTTCGGCGAGGCGGTCGCGGTGATCGCCGGGGTGCGCCAGAAGATCCATTTCTTCTGCATGGACCTGCCGCACTCGGATGCCTGCTTCGTCAAGGCCTATCCGGCCGAGACGACCGAGGCGTTTCTCGACGGCCATGTTGCGGCCTTCGCCTTCTTCGGCGGCGTGCCGCTCTCGATCCTCTACGATAATCTCAAGATCGCCGTGGCGCGCATCCTGGGCGATGGCGTCCGCGTGCGCAGCCGCGCCTTCAGCGAGCTGGTCAGCCACTTCCTGTTCGCCGATCGCTTCGGCCGCCCCGGCAAAGGCAATGACAAGGGCAATGTCGAAGGCCTGGTCAAGTACGCGCGCAAGAACTTCATGGTTCCGATCCCTCATGCGGCCAGCTTCGAGGCGCTCAACGCCATGCTCTTGACGGGCTGCACCCGCCGTCAGGACGATGTCCTGCGCGGCTTTGAGGCCACGATCGGCGCGCGCATGGCCGCAGACATCGGCGTCTTCCGCAACGATCCGCTCGGCGCCTTCGAGCCGTGCGAGAAAGTCGCGACGCGCGTCAGCGCGTTCTCACTCGTGCGCTACCGCACCAACGACTATTCGGTTCCCACTCGGTATGGCCATCGCGAGGTCCTGGTCAAAGGCTTCGTCGATGAGGTGGTGATCGTCTGTGGGTCCGAGATCATCGCCCGGCATGCGCGCGCCTACGCCAAGGCCGATCTGATCTTCGATCCGCTGCACTATCTCGAGCTTCTGGAGCGCAAGACTAACGCGCTCGATCAGGCGGCGCCGCTTGAGAACTGGAGCTTGCCGGAGGAGTTCGCGACCTTCCGCAGGCTTCTGGAGAGCCGCATGGGGACGCGCGGCCGGCGCGAGTACATCCAGGTGCTGCGCCTCATCGAGATCTTCGCGCTTGCAGATGTCGCCGCCGCGTGTCGGGCGGCGCTGTCGCTCAGCGCCATCAGCTTCGATGCGGTCAAGCAATTGGTCATCGCCCGCATCGAGCGCAGAACCGTCAAGCTTGACCTTGCCGCCTATCCGCATCTGCCGCGAGCTGAGGTCAAGACAACCAGGGCCGCCGATTATCTGGCGCTGACCGGCGCCCCAAAAACCGGCCAGGTAACCGGCCAAACAACCGGAATGGCGGCATGAGCACTCAACCCGAGATCCTCCTTGCTCATCATCTCAAGCAACTGAAGCTGCCGACCATCCTGCGCGAGTACGCCAGGCTCGCAGCCCAATGCGCCGCTGAAGGTCTTGATCACACCCGCTATTTGATGCGCCTGATCGAGCTGGAACTCATCGATCGCGAACGCCGCATGGTCGAGCGCCGTATTCGCGCCGCCCGCTTTCCCGCCGTCAAATCCCTCGACACCTTCGCGTTCACCGCCATCCCAAGCGTCAACAAGATGCTGGTGCTCGAACTGGCCCGCTGCGAGTTTGTCGTCAACCGCGAGAACGTCATCGCCTTGGGCAATTCCGGCACAGGCAAGACCCACACCGCCCTGGCGCTCGGGCTCGCCGCCTGCCAGCGCGGCTTATCCGTCGCCTTCTTCACCGCCGCCGGCCTCGTCCACATGTTAAGCGAAGCCCGCGACGAGCGACGCCTGTTGAAGCTGCAGGCCCAACTCCAAGCGGTGAAGCTCCTGATCATCGATGAGCTGGGCTATGTCCCGCTCTCGCGCACCGGCGCCGAACTCCTGTTCGACGTCTTCTCCCAGCGCCACGAACGCGGCTCGACCATCGTCACCTCGAACCTGCCGTTCGACGAATGGACCTCCGTCCTCGGCTCCGAGCGGCTGACCGGCGCACTGCTCGACCGGCTTACCCATCACGTCCACATCCTCGAGTTCAACGGCGACAGCTTCCGCCTCAAGCAATCCAAAACCCGCCGCCGCGTCGCTTCCCCGCCCGTCGACGCACAACCCGCGCCCGAGCCCGCCATCGATCCGGAAACCGGCGAGATCCTCGACCCCTGAACGCACCTCAAAACTGGCCGCAAACGCGAAGGGCCCCCAATTGGGGGCCCTTCGCGTTAACACCTGCGCTCACCGCCAGCGCTGTACTTTTACTCCGCCCGAGCGATGCATTTTCTCTCCGCCGTTGACACCCCCCGATTCGTAACTTCGCCCTGGTCCACAACAGCGAAGGGAACGGCAATCGAACACCGGTCCTCCCGCAAGGGGATCTCCATCGGTTACAACGGGCGACCAAATGCTCGCGGCGGGTGCTATCAGGGCTAGACGACAAATTTCAAAAGTGAAGGCGATGGGTTCGCGCCGGCGCTCTCAATGTCCGATACGCCAAGCGCAACGACCAGGGAACCTTCCTCAACAGCAGCGTTCGGCACCTTACCCAAGCAACAGTTGCTGTTGCTGCGCAACATACTGGCTGTCACGGACCGCTCCGTCTCTCTGCTCGTG
>JANOKS010000043.1:0-34300 GCA_031419455.1 Alphaproteobacteria bacterium | reverse complement strand
AACGCCCCTGGCTGGGGCAGCGCAATCACGTTACTTTTTGTCACGGCGTATCATTCCTTTGATGGAAAAGTGGAGACTCAGCACCCCCACGATACGCCGCCCAACCCCTTCACGCCGTCACCAACTTTCGCGCATAGCTCGCAGGTCTACGAACCCGCCTTCTTCGTCCGGTTCGCACCGAAATCCGCCGCCGACATGGTCGGCAACATCCCCGGCTTCAGCATCACCGGCGGCGATAACAATGAGCGCGGCTTCGGGCAGGCCAGCCAGAACGTACTGATCAATGGCCGGCGCGTGTCGGGCAAGGCGAATGACGCAGCCACCGCGCTTGGCCGCATCACGGCAGAAAGCGTGCTGCGCATCGAGATCGTCGATGGCGCCACGCTCAACATTCCCGGCCTGTCGGGCCAGGTGGCGAACGTGATTGCCAGGGTCGATGCATTCAGCGGCAACTGGAACTGGAATCCGGAATTCCGCGAAAGAGGGCAGCCATCCTGGTTTCGCGGGTCGGTCTCGGCGAACGGCAAGACGGAAGACGGCTGGTCGTGGTCGGCCGAGCTTGGCGCCTTTGAATTCAATAACCGGAATGACGGTCCGGGCTTCATCAGGGACGGAGCGGGCAATCTGATGGACGTCCGCCGCGAAGGCTTCTCAGGCTCCGGTGATGGTCCAAGCCTTGCCGCCACGCTGACCTACGAAGCGCCCGACAGCGCCATCGCCAATCTCAACCTGTCGCTGGGAGCGTTCAACTTTGTCGGCCGCGAAGACTCCTTCCGCGATCCCGTCAACGCGGCGCCATCCGATCGCTTCTCGAACATCGGCGAAGACGAGATGGAGGGCGAGTTTGGCGCCGACTACGAATTCGACCTCGGCCCGGGCCGCTTGAAACTGATCGCGCTGCAACGGTTTCAGGAAGAAGACGACGCCGTCACCGTCGAATCCTACGATCAGGCCGGCGCCTTCATCGACGACTCGGGCGTGCGCGTGCTCGGTCACGCCGAATCCGGCGAGAGCATCGGTCGCGGCGAATACGGCTTCGCGGCTTTTGGTGGCGATATCCAGTTCGCCGCCGAAGGCGCTTTCAACTTCCTCGACCTCGGCACCGACCTCGGCGAGCGCCAGCCAGACGGAAGCTACCTGATGAGCCCGCTGCCCGACGGCACGGCGCGCGTCGAGGAACGTCGCGCCGAAACGAACCTCTCCTACAGCCGCCAGCTCGATAGCGCATGGAGCATGCAGAGCTCACTCGGCGTCGAATACTCAGAACTGATGCAGACGGGCGCCAATGGCCAGACGCGCGAGTTCGTGCGGCCAAAAGGCTTCGTGTCGGTGGCATGGAAACCTGCCGATGATTTCGATCTCAGCATCAAGGGGGAGCGCAAGGTCGGCCAGCTCGACTTCGGCGATTTCCTTTCCTCGGTCGATATCCAGAACAACAACCAGTCTTCCGGCAATGCCGAGCTTGTGCCGGAACAGGCATGGGTGTTGTCCACCGAACTCAACCACAAGCTCGGCCCATGGGGCGCCGTGAAGCTGGTGGGCGAGTACCAGTGGATCGAGGACGTGGTCGACCGCGTGCCGATCAACGCAAATGGCCAGCCCGTCCAGAACCCGATCCAGAATCTCGGCCAGATCGCAGGGCAGGGCGTTGGCAATGTCGACAAGGCATGGGCCGCGTCGATCACTGCATCCGGCACCATCAATCTCGATCAGATCGGCGCGAAGGGTCTGCAACTCGAATTCAACTACCGCTACCGGGACAGCGAACTCGACGATCCGCTCACCGGCATCCCGCGCCAGATCAGCAGTTCTCCGAAAGTCACCGCCTTCGCGAGCTTGCGCTGGGACGTTCCCGACACGCCGTGGACGCTGGTGGCCGGCGTCGAGGAGTTCCAGAACTACGCCAACTACCGCCTCGACCAGATCTCGCGAGGCTGGCAGTCGCCGACGCTTGTCTTCGCGTCCATCGAGAACAAGGACGTGTTCGGCATGAAGGTCCGCGTGCAGGTGGCGAACCTCAATGACAGCTCGGAGAACTTCAAACGGGAAGTCTACCAGGGCGGATTGCGCACCAACCCGATCGACTTCGTCGAAGAGCGCTACCGCACCTTCGGCCCGATCGCGCGCCTGAATGTGTCGGGGACGTTTTAGGCGCTAGTGTCCTGTCGGCGCATAGTTGGGATGCAACGGACAGGCTGTCGTCATCTCCGAACCCATCCCGAACCAGGACGGGTTGCAGGCCTGCACCTGCCCATAGCCGTCCCACATCATCTTGAGCGCGACCCAGAAAATGATGACCAGACCGACATAGGCGATCCAGCGATGCCGTTGCAGCAGGCGCGCGATGAAAGTGGCGGCAACGCCCATCAGGATCACCGACAGCGCCAGGCCGAAGATCAGGATGATCGGAGGGTGGCCTTGCGCGGCCCCTGCGACGGCCAGCACATTGTCCAGCGACATCGAGACGTCCGCGACGATGATCTGGATGACGGCCTCGCGCAGCGATTTCCTCTTGCCGATCGCATGTCCGGCGATCTTGCCGTCGCCGTCCAGATCCACGCCGGTGATCGCCTCCTCATCGGTGTGGTGAGGCGTGCGAAGCTCTCGCCACATCTTCCAGCACACCCAAAGCAGCAAGATGCCGCCAACGATCAGCAGTCCGATGATTGCCAACAGCTGTGTCGCCACCAGCGCGAATGCGATGCGCAGGCCCGTCGCCGCCAGGATACCGATCATGATCGCCTTGTTGCGCTGCTCCTTGGGCAGGCCGGCTGCGGCGAGGCCGATGATCACGGCGTTGTCGCCAGCCAGGACGAGATCGATCCAGATGATCGTGAAGAAGGCCCCCGCCGTGTCGGGTGAAAAGAGTTCTGGCGGAAACAGGTCGGGCAAAGGCATCTCCCATGGCGCCGGTCCCTGGCGCGCAAGGCGCCCACATTTGCGATATGCCGCCGCTTTTCAAGGGGCTGATAAGTCGCGCATGCGCGCTCGAACGGAAACCCGCGAGTTTGCGGCTTGCCGTGAATCAGACGGGCTCTCCTGATCGCTCAGGAGAGCCCGCGCAAACGTCGTTCAATGACTAGTTGCGAACCTTGGGCTTGGTCGCCGAAACCTTCTTCGCCGCATCGGCCACTTCCTGCGCTTCCTGTACGCGGGCGCCGCCGAGAATACCCGGAAGGGCGTGGTTGCCCTCGTGGCAGGCGTACTCGAACAGCGGGTTGCCGAGCGGGTGGAACTCATATTCGCCGCCCCACGGCTTCTCCCACAACGTCGGATCCTCAACGGTGAACGTGTAGTGCAGCCGGTCCTCGGCCACGCGCGTGAACTTCTCGGTGATCTTCAGGTTCTCCCACGAGCCCGCAAACTGCTGCGAACGCGGGATGTGCGTCGTTTCCACCACCAGCGTGTCGCCAGCCCACCAGCCGATCGAATCGCCGAAATACGGACGCACATTGTCGGTGCGATGCTTGGAGTTCAAACGCACGATGCGCGCATCATGGTTCATCTCCACCGTGATCACGACGTTCTCCGGCGTCTGCACGAACTGGTAATTGTTGTTGTAGAACCCGTTCGCCAGCATCGGCGGGCCGCCATTGCGGCCGAATGAGACGATGCAGCGCTCGCCCGCGGAGCGGCGCTCATAGGAGTCAAACGAGTTCGAGCCGGCCGGATTTTGCGGGGCAGGCGAGGTGGCGGCGCCAGCCTTGCGCGGCGGGAACTGACCATTCTCGGTCGTGAGGATAGATGTGCGGCCCACGCCGCCGACGCGCATGACGCTGTTGCCCGGATCGAGCCAGCCGCGGTTGTAGCCCCCGACTTCGCCCCCGGCGGCGGCGAATTCGGGACGCTGGACGGTGGTAGGCGCCTTGTAATCCGCCGGCGCGTTCGGATCTGTCGGGGCATCACCCTCCTCGATCTCGACCTGCACATCGGCCTCCAGCTTGGCGATCTCGGCCTCGTCAAGCGTAAGTCGGTTGCCATAGTCGGCGCGCCGGTTGATCCCGGTCAGCGACGCGTTCGACCAGACGCCCTGCAGGTCCGGCTGGCCGAAAGCCGTGCGCGGGGCCTTGTATCCGTCCTTCACGACGGGCGTGCCCGGCGCGACAGGCGTCGTCTGGGCCTGGGCCATCCCTGCGGTCGCCAATGCCGTACCAAGTGCGAGGACAAGGGCAAATCTCACGGGAACCTCCGGATCTGGCCGCTCTTCCGCGGCGTTACGGGTCTTCTAGGGCCGATCCTGGCGCCCCCGCAATGAGACAGAACCTCGCGAGCGGTCACAGGTCAGCGACCGCTTGACTTTGACCCCACAATCCTGTCTTTCCGCCGCTTCCGCGTCCGCAAGGGCCGGACATTACGGATTGGTGCGCCGCCGCCGTTGCAATCGTGGGAGCCAAAGGGGCCCCGCCGGAGCGCGCCGAAATTGAGGTTACCATGTCTCGGCGCCAGAACGCCAAGTACAAGCTCGACCGCCGCGTTGGTGAAAACGTCTGGGGTCGCCCAAAGTCACCCATCAACAAGCGCCAGTCCCGCCCCGGCCAGCACGGCGCCCGCCGTTCAAACAAACCGTCGGATTTCGGCATCCAGCTGATGGCCAAGCAGAAGCTCAAGGGCTTCTACGGCGACATCACTGAAAAGCAGTTCCGCAAGACATACGAGGAAGCTGCCCGCCGCGTCGGCAACACCGCCGAGCTGCTGGTCGGCCTGCTCGAGTCGCGTCTCGACACGGTGGTCTACCGCTCCAAGTTCGTGCCCACGATCTTTGCGGCCCGCCAGTTCGTGAACCACGGCCACGTCACCCTCAACGGCAAGAAGGCGAACATCGCCTCCATGCTGGTGAAGCCGGGCGACGTCGTGCAGGTGCGTGAGCGCTCGCGCAACATGGCCCTCGTGATCGAAGCCATGAGCTCGGGCGAGCGCGAAGTGCCGGACTATCTGGAAGTCGATCAGAAGGCGGGGACGGCCAAGTTCGTCCGCATGCCCGCGCTCTCCGACATCCCCTACGCGGCCCGCATGGAGCCGAACCTGGTGGTCGAATTCTACTCGTCGTAAGGCGAACCATCACTACCAACACGAGAAGGGGCGGCACGGGCAACCGGCCGCCCTTTCGCTTTTTGGGCCGGTTTGTGTTATGCTCAGGCATGGCCGACAGTGCGACCCCACGGAAACGCCTGACCATCGCTGAGTTCCTCGACTGGGAGGTGCGGCAGCAGGAAAGGTTCGAACTGCTTGATGGCATACCCCAGGCGATGGCAGGGGGCAGTCGAAATCACAGCGCAATCGCTCTTAACATTGCAGCAGCGTTGAAGGCACGACTGAAGGGCAAGCCCTGCTTTGCCTTTAACTCCGACTTGAAGACGGAAGCTGACGGAGACATCTACTATCCCGATGTCACTGTCGATTGCGGCCGGGCGCAGGGTGCGTCCATGTTTAGCGCTGTTCCGACGATCGTGTTCGAGGTGCTTTCGCGCACAACGCGCCACAAGGACTTCCACTCCAAACTCCCCAATTTTCAGGCGACCCTCTCCATCCAGCAGATTGTCTACGTCGAGTCCGAGACTCAGGCGCTTACAGTCTGGCTGCGCGAGGGCGACGGCTGGAAGGAAAGCGAGCTGAACCCCGGCGCGACACTCCAACTGCCGTCGATCGCCGCCGAACTCACCTTTTCTGAAATCTACGAAGACGTCGATTTCGCCGCCTAGTTGAATCCGCCGCGCGCCGATTGCCGCCCCAGCGCTCCGGCGCGATAGTCGGCGGATGACACAGCACCCCGAGACCGAAGCCGTTCGCGCCGCGACGCTCGTCGATCCGAAGATGCGGAAGACCTTCTCGCTCAAGGGTCGCGACACGCGCGGCGACGAGCTGTTCGAGTCCAAGAAAGATGCGAAAGCCTCGCTCGAAGCCGACGCCCTCGCTATCAACACCCTTCAGGATGCGCTGTTCGCCTCGAAGGCCGGCGCGCTGCTGGTGGTGATGCAGGGCATCGACACATCCGGAAAAGACGGCGCGACCAAGGAAGCCTTCCACTACACCAGCCCGCTCGGCGTCAACGTTTTCGGCTTCGGCAAGCCGACGGACGAGGAACTCGCCCACGACTATCTCTGGCGGCTGCACCAGCGCACGCCCAAGCGCGGCTATGTTCATGTCTTCAACCGCTCGCACTACGAGGACGTGCTGGTCGTGAAGGTGCGCAACCTCGCTCCGCCCAAGCAGGTCGAGCAGCGCTACGAGCAGATCAACGCTTTCGAGAAACTGCTCGCCGAGAACGGCACGCGCGTGCTGAAGCTGATGCTCAACATCTCGAAAGAGGAGCAGGGCGAGCGTTTGCGTGAACGCCTTGAGGTTCCGGAGAAGCGCTGGAAGTTCAACCCCGGTGACCTGGAGGACCGCAAGCTCTGGGACGAATACCAGGTCGCCTACGAGACCGCGATCCAGCGATGCTCGACGGCGCACGCGCCCTGGCATGTGGTGCCCGCCGACAGCCGCTCCCGCCGCGACGCCATTGTCGCCCGCTTGATCCGATCGGAGCTGGAGACGATGAACCCGCAATACCCCGACCCGGGCTATCGGCCCGACCAGTTCGAAATCGTGTAGCAAGGGCGCGATACCGGTCGGTTACCCCCAATTTGGGGAATGGCCGGCGCGCGGATCGAAGCGTAATTCCAACATGCTTGGATGGCTCCGGGACGGGCCTTGCCATCCAGGGCAGACGCCTGAAGCAGACACTTTAAGCAGTCAGGGGCGCCGGTTGCCCGGCGCCCCCTCCATCCCTGGCCCAAGGTTGGGGGACGGGCCAAGGACGTGTCCTTTCACCAACCGTTTGTCTCGCGGTCAAGCACTGCTTTACCTGCGCGTAAATTGTATACCCGCCGCTGCTGGACTTTTCGTCTCTTCCGAAAGCTTGCGCCGAAGTGCCGCGGCTTGAGCTGCCAGGTCCTTCAACCCGACCGCCCCTTGCTATCCCATTCCGACTGCACCTCCCCGCGGATCACCCATGGGAGGAGGTTCACCCCGCAGCGCGTCTTTCCCCGCTTGCGGGGAAGGTGGCCTGGAGGCCGAATGGCGCGCGCGCCAGGAGGACAGCCAGCCATCGGCCTGCAGCGGACAAACGACCGTCCGTAAGCGGATGAAATTCAGCGTCCACAAGCATCGGTGAGTCTGACACCATTGTTCATCCCGGGTTCATATCGAATATCGATAATCAATCTCGGACAGATCAACAGGGGCAGGACATGCACAAACTCACCTACATCGCCGCATCCGCAATCGCCGCCGCCATGCTCTCCGGCTGCGTCATCGTCGACGCCGACGTGCGCGAATCCGACTGGGGCGCTCACGGCGACTTCGGCTATCTCTACGGCGCCGAGGTCAGCGGCCGCGATCCGGAAATCACCATCATCGCCCGCTCCAACGGCTGCACGCAGAAGGAAGATTTTGACTTCGTCGTCCGCGACCGTGGCGACGATGAATTCGACGTCGGCTTCCGCCGCGACCGTCCGGACAACTGCAAGGCGCTCGTCCCCGAAGGCCGCCGGATGACATGGTCCTTCGCCGAGCTCGGCATTCCGCGTCAGGCGCGAGTGATGATCCTCAACCCCGTGGGGCGGTAGCTCCGAGGGCCAGTCTCCCCCGGGAGAACGCTCGTCTCGCCAGCGTAGCGGGACCCAGGATCACCCAGCCCGGCCGATCGCCCGAACTCGAAAACAAGAGGCGAATGCCACCCTGGATCCCGCTCCGGTCCCCATCGGAGCGGGATGAGCTTGTCTGGCTTCAGGTCTCAGCGCGCCCGCACCGATCCGCCGCTCGACGTGTCTTCGCGCACCTGCTGCGGCTGGCCGTGGAATGTCACGTTTGCGCCCGAAGACGCCTCGCCATCCGCCAACTGGGACGCAAACGCGTCCACACGGGCGCCCGACGAAGCATCCACCATCGCCGTTGTGCAGCGCAGGGTTTCGCCATCGAAACTTGCGCCCGACGAGATCTCCAGATCGAGCGCATTGCACGCCCCGCCAAGCTCCATGCTTGCGCCCGATGAAACTTCGACACTGAGATCCTTCAGCGTGAGGCCCGTCCCCTCCATGCGCGAGCCCGACGACGCCTCCAGCGCGGAATAAGCCGGCGTCGACAC
Source organism: Alphaproteobacteria bacterium (assembly GCA_031419455.1). GTDB lineage: Bacteria > Pseudomonadota > Alphaproteobacteria > Caulobacterales > Hyphomonadaceae > UBA7672. The sequence continues at coordinate 26,175 of JANOKS010000043.1, read as the reverse complement.
CGTCACGCGGTATTCCGGTCCGCCCCAGCTCAGCAACGTCGACTTGCGGCTGATCCGCAGCGTGTCGCCCTTCACTTCGACGATCAGGTTGTCGAAGCCTTCGCCCTTGGTCGTCTCGGCCTTCACGTCGAACGCGCCCTGCCGCACCACAGCTGTGACGCCGGCCGACAGGTCGATTTTGTCGAAGTTCGCATAGGTGTGCCGCTGGGATTCGGCGTAGGTCTGGCCCGTCGCCGAGCCGACGACGCAGCCGGCCAGCGGAAAGGCGAGAATTGCGGGGAGGATGATGAGTGTGCGGTGCATGGGTCTACCCTTCTTGTGCGCGTTGCTTTTGTCGTGGTCGCACAGCGCCGGGCGTTGCACCTCTGACCCAGGCGGCCACAAACAACCAATAGCTTAGTTCATATCGAAAAACAATAAGCTGGGAACGGAAGGTTTTGCGCCGCGATGTGGACGGCTGGCGAACTCTTGTCCAAGCTCAGGCCGAATGTCTGGGAGGGATGGGCCATGAAACGTCACGCACTGGCTGTTGCTGCCATGCTCATCATCCCGGTGACACCGGTCGCCGCGCAACAGCCCGGCGCGGCGGGTGCGGCCGCGCTGAAAGTCTACAACTGGTGCATGCGCCTGCCGACCGGATCGGTTTCGGAATGCAGCTGTGTCGCTGGCTTCTTTGCTGGCGCCACGGAAGAAGACGAATACCAGGTGATCGGCGCGCTCGTTGACTTCATCGGACCCGACGGCGCAATTGCGGATCCCGACGGCGTCCTCGCAGCGATCACGGCGCACCAGCAAAGCGTTGGCCTCAGTGACGAACGCCTTTCCGAACTCATGGAAAGATTCCTGACCTTCGGAGAGCTCGGCGAAAAGTCCGACGCGATCTGCGTGCCGGTCAAGGACCATGCCGGAAACGCAAGCGCTGGCTAATCCTTCGCCGGCGAACGATCAGCTGACGACGCTCGCCCACAGGTCCACCTGCTCGCCGGCGTGGACCTTGGCCTTCACGACATCGCCCTGGCTCAGCCCGGTCGCATCCGCGATGAACACCGAGCCGTCGATCTCCGGCGCATCCGCCTTCGAACGGCCAACAGCGCCATCTTCGTCGATCTCGTCGATGATCACGTCGATCGTCTGGCCCACCATCGCCTGAGCGCGTGCATCCGCGATCTCGCTTTGCACCTGCATGAAGCGATGCCAGCGTTCTTCCTTCAACTCCTCAGGCACATGGCCGGGCAGGGCGGCGGACGAAGCGCCTGTGACATTCTCATACTTGAAGCAGCCCGCGCGCTCGATCCGGGTCTCCTTCATCCAGCCCAGCAGATGCTCGAAATCCTCATCCGTCTCGCCCGGGAAACCAACAATGAAGGACGACCGCAGCACCAGATCAGGAACTTCCGAGCGCCACTTCGCGATCCGCTCCGCCGTCCTGTCGATATTCGCCGGCCGCCGCATCTGCTTCAGCACGGCGTGACTCGAATGCTGGAAGGGGATGTCGAGATAAGGAAGTATCCGCCCGTCGGCCATCATCGGCATCACATCGTCCACGTGCGGATAGGGGTACACATAGTGCAGGCGCACCCACACGCCGCTCTCGCGCTGAAGCTCGCCCAGCCCCTCGCACAGATCCCTGAATCGCGTCTGCCTCTCGCGGTCGCGCCATTTGTACGGTGCGTACTTCACGTCCAGCCCGTAGGCCGACGTGTCCTGGCTGATGACGAGGATTTCCTTCACCCCCGCCTTGGCCAGTTGTTCCGCCTCGCGCAGCACCGCATCGATCCGGCGTGAGGCAAGGTCGCCCCGCAGGCTCGGGATGATGCAGAACGAGCAGCGATTGTTGCAGCCCTCTGAAATCTTCAGGTAGGCGTAGTGGCGCGGCGTCAGCCGATAGCCGCTCTCGGGCACCAGCGACACGAACGGATGGTCCGGCGCCGGCAGGTGCGTGTGCACCGCCGTCATCACCTGCTCATACTGGTGCGGCCCCGTGACGGCCAGCACGCCCGGATGCCGTGTCGTGATCACACTGGCCTCCGCACCAAGGCACCCGGTCACGATCACCTTGCCGTTCTCGTTGATCGCCTCGCCAATGGCGTCGAGGCTCTCGGCCCGCGCTGAATCCAGGAACCCGCACGTATTCACCAGGACAAGGTCCGCCCCCTTGTAATCCGCCGCGATCTGATAGCCCTCGGCGCGCAGCCGCGTGATGATCCGCTCTGAATCGACCAGGGCTTTCGGGCAGCCGAGCGAAACGATGCCGACCTTGGGTTGGGAGAGGGTGGTAGCCATGGGGCGGGCCTATACAATCGTTACCCCTCGAACGCCAGCGTGGCGCAATGCTGCCCCGGCGCACGCCAGATGAGCGCTTTCGCGCCCGCCAGCGCCGCGTTTTGCGCCAGTCGCGAAAAATTCTTCATTGCGCGGAGTATCTCTCCTTCGCCTGCAGCCGTGGAATCGATTAACCAACGCTGGTATGAAGGGGGGCTAGGAAACGACACTCCTCCGAATCCGCAAAACCAGCCGTCACAACCGTCGATAAGCGGACTGCCTCCCATGAGCCCGACCCGAGCCGACGCGATCCAGTTCCTGAAGGCTTCCATCGCCCGCTACCGCCACCAGCTGGACACGCTCCAGCCATCCGGCCGCGGCGCCAGCAATGTCGTGGACTTCCCCCAGGCCGCGATGGACCACGACCAGCTCAACGCCCTGATCGACGACGCGCGCTCTTTGCTCTCGCAGCTTCGGACGGGTTGAGGCGCCGCCCTCGCTCCGCAGAACTGGCGCCGAGTTTGGGGGAAAGTCGTTGTCACGATTTGGGGGAAACTCAAAAATCTTCGCCCGTGAATTCAGTGACTTCGCTCAAAAATTTGGGGGAAACAGAGGCACAGGATCGGCTGGGAAAAATGCGCAGCTATAATGGCCCGCATGACACGAGCACGAACCGCACACAAGGATCAGGCAACCCGCCGCTCATCCAGCTTTGGCTGGAGGCGGTGCTGTGCGCATTCGTGAGCCTCGTGCAAGGCGCCAGAACAACGCTTCGGATGATCTTCAACCGCAGAGGCCGTGATTGGCACACGGGACACGCGCACGAAGACCTGCCCCAGGCGACGTCAGGCATTTCATCTCAAGGAACCAACCCCACCCACGGCGTCATTCTCGGGCTCGTCCCGAGAATCTCTGTTGGCACACCGCGGGGACTCAGCATCGATCCCCACGAAGCCATCAACCAAGACGCCCGGCACAAGGCCGAGCGTGACTCCGGTGATTCTGCTCCAACCAAAGCCATCTCCCGTCATTCCGGACGCACGCGCAGCGTGCGAGCCGGAACCCAGGGGCGACGTGCACATCCGTCATACCCAGCTTCTGGGTTCTCGCTCGCGCTGTTTATCCTGAGCCTATCGAAGGGCGCGTCGGGAATGACACCATCGATGTGCTGTAACTTCGCGCGCGCCTGACCGTCGCCGCGCGCGCACCAGTCCCCAACCCGCCGCACGGCAGGGATCGCGCCCGTGCGCCCTACGCCAGCACCTTCTTCAACGCGGCCTCGCAGCGGTCCATTTCCCAGTCTTCGCCCACGCAGATGCGCGTCCAGGTGTCGTAGCCGGGCCACGTCCGCCCGACGACCCTGACACCTTCCGCTTTCATCTTGTCAGCGAAATCCTTGGCCGGCATGCCGACGTCGAAGAACACGAAGCTCGCCTGCGGATCAGCGGCGATCTTGCGGCCAAGATCCTTCGCCACTTTGAAAAGCCGCTCGCGACCCGCCTTGAACTTCGGCCGCATGGTCGGCACGAAGTCGGCATCCGCGATGCTCGCCATCGCCGCGACGATGCCGGCATGGTTGATGCCGCCGCCCCGCGTGGTCATCGCGATCGACCGCGCCAGCTCCGGCTGCGCGATGCCATAGCCGAGCCGCTGCCCCGCCATGCCGTAGATTTTCGAGAAGGTCCGGCACACCACCACATTGTGCCCCTCGCGGATCAGCCCGGTCATCACGTTGGCGTCGTAGTCGTCGCACAGGTGCAGGTAGGCCTCGTCGATAAAGCACGGCGCCGTCTTCGACGCCTCGATTGCGAACGCCTTGAGCTTCACCGGGTCAACCATGTTGCCGGTCGGATTGTTGGGGTTGCAGACATAGGTCGCCGTCGTCTTCGACGACACCTTCTTCAGCATCGCATCGAGATCGACGCGGAAATCCGCCGTCAGCGGCGTCATGATCAGCTCGGCTTCGTACTGCTTCACGGTGCGCGGCACGCCTTCGTAAGTTGCTTCCGAGGTGACCAGCTGGCCCTTGCCCTTCATCGCGATCATCTCGCCGAAGGCCGACAGGATCGGCGCCGAGCCGTTCGCGAGGAAGACCTGCTCAGGCGCTACGCCTTCGATCTTCGCGATCTGCGCCTTCAGCTCTTCGCCTTCGTCATCGGCATAGCGCGCCGTCAGCGCTGCCTTCTCGATCATCGCGGCGACGGCCTTCTTGGAGGGACCAAACGGGCTCTCGTTCGCGCCCATGATCGCCATCGACTTGTCGACCACCGGAGCAACCGGCGCCGGCGCAGCGACCGCTTCCGTCTTGGCGCAGCCAGCTGCAAGCGCCGCCGCCCCCACGCTCGCCATGCCCAGTCCGCGCAGCAGCGCACGGCGGGACGTCGCCGTCGGCTCCGCAGCCTTCGGAGCAGGCGTTTCGGAAATCGTATCCGCCGAAATCGTGTCGGGATGTCTCATTCTAGCGTCCTCCAGCAGCGCGCCGTCCTGCGCGAGGCGCACATGCGGAGGGCGAAATGCCGGGGAGCCCCGCGAGTGCGTCATGGCCATCGGCCCGCATTCGCCAGCGAGTCGCAACGGCAATCGTTCAGCGAACCCCAAATCATGCGCCGGCAGGACCAACCTGCATTCGCGCCGGGCGCCGCTTGCCGAATCCGCAGGCGCTCAGGAACCGGGCGCCCGCAAACTCCGCTCAAGCCGGTCGAGCCGAGCCCCAGACATTGTATCCGGCAAACCGCGGCGTTCCGGGCAGGTACATGCGTTCAGCGTGATCGATCCGCCATCCCGCCGCGGCGATCATAGCTTCCACATCCCGCGTCAGATGGCATCCGCCCGCCAGTGGTCGCCACACCGGCTCGATCCGTTTCTGCCACTTCGTAACCTCCGCATCCGGCGCCAGCCCGTGTTCGCAGAACAGCAACCGCCCGTCGGGTTTCAGCGCACGCCTCAATGCCGCCAGCGCGCCCACCGCATCCGGAATGGTGCACAGGGTGTACGTCGTCACGATCGTGTCCACCGAGCCATCCGCAACGCCCGCATTCTCCGCGCCGCGCTGAAGCCATTCCAGAGACAGTCCTTCGAGCGCGCGTTCCTTTCCGCGCTTCACCATGGTCGCGTCAGGCTCCAGAGCGATCAAATGCTGCACCTTCGCGCGATCGTAGAGTGCGAAATTCCGGCCACCGCCTGCGCCGATTTCCAGCACGACGCCGCTCGCCAGTGGAACAATCTTCCGGCGCTGATATGCGATCGGCTTTGTTCCGCAGGCGCAGTCCACAAGCCAGGGCGCAACGTATCGCGAGTATAGTCCCATCTATTCAGCCCGTCCTGTTGTCGCGATCAGATAAGCCGCAAACAGCGCGACCATGATCGTGTCCACCACAAGCGCCACCCAGGCTTGCCGCCTCATCACGCCAGATCCAAGCATCAGGGCGATGAACGCTGTCTTCGTCACGATCGCCAAGGCAATCGCCGCCAGTCGCACACCAGGCTCGAACGACGCCCAGATCAGCAGTGCGCCCGCCGCCGTGATCAGCATGCCCCAGTTCCGCACCACGAGATCGAACTGCGGGCTGTGCGGCGCATCTCCGAAATATGTGCGCACTGTCGCCCGCGGCGCAATCGTCGCCTGGATCATGCTGGCGGTCAGCAAACCCGCCGCCAGCAGCACCCACTGGATGTTGTCGATCAGAATGTCCACGCGGTCCTCCCCGTCCTTTCGGGAACCCTACACCGCGTCGGCCGGTCAACGCCATCAGCCCCGCAGAGGCAGCAGCGCCCGCACCCGCGGATTGCGCAGCCACAGCCCACCCCAGACCATCACCCCGAGATAGACGCCAAACAGCTCATGGCTGAACAGCGGGTTGTCGACCCGCACATTCGTCGCGATCGCCCCGCCGAGCAGCGCCGTTTCCAGCACCGCCCCCAGTACCGCCGTCTGCGGCACGAGATACAGCACGACGCACACCGCCTCGATGATCCCGATCAGAAGATCGTGGTGAGCCGGCCACCCCAGCCCGCCCATCGTTTCGCGCACGATATCGGGCGTGAAGAACTTGAAGCTCGCCGACATGGCAAGAAACGCCCCCACCAGCCCGCTGACAATCCAGCCCGCGATCACCATCTTCCGTCCTGTCGTCTTGGTTTCCGTCGTCATGCCTGCCTCCCTGTTGTGTCCAAAGGACGTGCAGAGATTGCCGATACCGACACGCAAAAGTGGACTTTCTCGAAGTCATTCTCGGGCTCGTCCCGAGAATCTCGGTTCTTTCACCATAGGAACTGCCCGACAGTCTCCACGATGATCCAACAGAGATTCTCGGGACGAGCCCGAGAATGACTCCGTGGTTTGCAAGCCGCCGCTAAATCCCCTTCACGATCTCTTCCGTCATCTTCTTCGCGTCGCCGAGCAGCATCATCGTGTTCTCGCGGAAGAAGAGCGGGTTCTCGACGCCGGCGTATCCGCTGGCCAGCGAGCGCTTGATGAAGAACACCGTCTTGGCGTTCCACACTTTCAGAACCGGCATGCCGTAGATCGGGCTCGCCGTGTTGGTCTCTGCGTCGGGGTTCGTCACGTCGTTGGCGCCGATGACGAACGCCACATCCGCCTGCGCGAAGGAGGAGTTGATGTCTTCCAGCTCGTGCACCTCGTCATAGGGCACTTGGGCCTCGGCCAGCAGCACGTTCATGTGCCCCGGCATCCGCCCCGCCACCGGGTGGATGGCGTAGGTGATCTCGACGCCTTCCGCTTTCAGCTTTTCGGCCATCTCCTTCAGCGCGTGCTGCGCCTGCGCCACCGCCATTCCGTAGCCCGGCACGATGATCACTTTCGATGCGTTCTTCATGATAAAGGCCGCATCGTCCGCCGAGCCGATCTTCACGGGCTTGGCAGGTCCGCCACCGGTTGCCGCCGCCGCAGTCTCGCCGCCGAAGCCGCCGAGGATGACCGAGATGAAGCTGCGGTTCATCGCCTTGCACATGATGTAGGAGAGGATCGCGCCCGATGATCCCACCAGCGATCCGGTGATGATCAGCGCGTTGTTCTCCAGCGTGAAGCCAAGGGCAGCCGCCGCCCAGCCCGAATACGAGTTGAGCATCGAGACGACCACCGGCATGTCCGCCCCGCCGATCGGGATGATCAGCGTGATCCCGAGGATCAGCGCGAGCGCGGTGAGGGCGAGAAACATCCACGGCTGCGCGCCCTGCGTCTGCACCATCATCACGACGAGCACGACGATCGCGACACCAAACGCGATGTTGAGCAGATGCCGCCCGGGCAGCATGATGGGCGAGCCCGACATGTTGCCGTTGAGCTTCAGGAACGCGATCACCGAGCCGGTGAACGTCAGCGCGCCGATCGCTGAACCCAATGACAGCTCGATGATCGAGGCCGTGTTGATCGCCCCCGTCACGCCGATGCCATAGCTTTCGGGGGCATACAGAGCTGCCGCCGCCACCAGCACGGCCGCAAGACCCACCAGCGAGTGGAAGAACGCCACCAGCTGCGGCATCGCCGTCATCTTGATCTTCTGCGCGACGATCCCGCCCGCGACCCCACCCACCGCGATACCGCCAGCGATGATCAGCAGCGTCGCTGCATCGAGCCCGCCAGACCCGTCCCATAGCATCCAGAGCGTGGTGCCGATCGCCAGCGCCATCCCGATGATGCCGTTGTTCGCGCCCGCGCGGCTGGTCTCCGGACTTGAAAGTCCGCGCAGCGAAAGGATGAAGAGAACGCCAGATGCAAGGTAGAGCAGGGCGGCGATGTTCGCGTTCATGAGTGGTCCGGTCCCCTAGGGTGTGTCTGGCTGCCCAGCCCGAATGATGTCAGGGCGGCGCGCGCAATCGGCTCGCCCCACTCCTGCAAAAAGTGTCCGCCGTCGGCGATCAGCATCGGCTCGGGGCAGCCGCGGATCACGCCGTGCAGCGCATGCATGACTGGCTCGCCCAGCACGGGATCGGCTAGGCCGATCGCCATGAAGCTCTCGCCGTTCCACTGTTCACGGAAGAAGGCGACGGAGGCGCGGCCATGATTGACGCCCTCCATCGCGGGATCGACGGGCACGAGCTGCGGAAAGCGTCGCACGCCCGCTTTGAAAGTGACATCCGGAAACGGTGCGTTGTAGGCGTCCTTCTCCGCATCGGTCAGCACGGACGTTCCGCGCTTCATCAGCGCGCCGACATCCATGTCGGGATTGGCGGCGGCATAATTCTTCCACGCATTGAAGCCCGGCCCAGGCGAAGCGCCCGTTCCGATGCCGGTATTCATGATCAGGAGCCGCGTGATCTCGGGATGATCCTTGGGAAGCGTGAGGCCCAGCAGGCCGCCCCAGTCCTGCACCACGAGGCAGACATTCGTCAGCGCCATCCGGTCGAGGAAGGCAGTGATCGTGTCCCGGTGAAAATCGAACGTGTAGGCCGCGTCCGTCACGGGCTTGTCGGAGCGGCCGAAGCCAAACCAGTCGGGCGCCACCACGCGATGATCCGCGCCCACGAACACCGGCAGCATCTTGCGATAGAGATATGACCAGCTCGGCTCGCCATGCAGGCAGAGGAACGTCACGTCCGCATCGCGTGGGCCTTCGTCGATATAGTGCAGGCGCAGCCCTTCGCGGCCCTTGAGGTCGTCGATGTACTTTGGCGCAAATATCCATCCGGACAGGTTGGCGAACCGCTCGTCTGGCGTGCGGACGATCGGGCCAAACCTCGGATGATCGAACGCCGCAGCCATCACTTTTCGGCCGGCTTCACGGCGGGCCTCTCTTTCTTCTTGTACATCGCAAGCATTCGCTTGGTGACGAGGAAGCCGCCGAAGATGTTCACGGAGGCAAGCGCCACCGCGACCCCGCCCATGCCCTTCGAGAGCCACAGGTCGCTGGTCATCTCCTGTCCCGCGCCTGCGCCCGCCGCGATCAGCGCGCCGACGATGATCACCGACGAGATCGCGTTGGTCACCGCCATCAGCGGCGTATGCAGCGCGGGCGTGACCGACCAGACGACATAGTATCCCACGAAGATCGCCAGCACGAAGATCGCCAGACGGAAGATCAGGCCATCGGGCTGCTCCGCTCCCGTAGCAGCGAGCGCGGGCGAGGCGAGCACGAGGGCGGCAAATCCCAGGGCGGCGAGGCGCTTCATCATGTTGGCGATCCTTCTTCCGGCTTCTTCTTCTTGGTTTTCAGAATGTACCGTACACCGACGGAAATCATTGCGACAGCAATTGCCGCCACGACAAAGCTGGGCAGCGGCGCAGGGCCAGGGGCCATCGTCATCTGCACGAAATACCAGCCGAGCATCAGGCCGGTAATCGTCAGGATGAGGCCGATGGCCTTCGACATGCCTTAGCCATCCTTCAGCGCGGGATGCACCACCTGCCCATCACGCGTGAGGACCGCGGCCTTCACGATCTCATCGTCCCACTTGGGCGCGAACGCTGCGTTCTCGCCGGTGAACAGCGGCAACAGCGCCAGCAGGTTCTTCGCGTAGAGCGCCGAGGCGTCCGCCGCGATCCGGCCTGGCAGGTTGGTGAAGCCGGCGACCTTCACGCCGTTCACGTCCACCACCTCGTCGGGTTTCGACAGCGGGCAGTTGCCGCCCTGGCTGACTGCAAGATCGATGACCACAGAACCCGGCCGCATCGACCGCACCATCGCTTCGGTCACCAGCACCGGCGCCGCCCGGCCGGGGATCAGCGCCGTTGTCACGACAATGTCCTGCTTGGCGATGTGAACGGCCACCAGTTCGGCCTGCAGCTTCTGGTATTCCGGAGACATTGCCTTGGCGTAGCCAGCCGCCGTCTCCGCCGCCTTGAACTCCTCGTTCTCGACCGCGATGAATTTCGCGCCCAGCGACGCCACCTGTTCCTTCGACGCAGGGCGAACGTCGGTTGCGGAAACAATCCCGCCCAGCCGCCGCGCCGTCGCGATTGCCTGCAGGCCGGCGACGCCAGCCCCCATCACGAACACTTTCGCCGCCGCCACCGTGCCAGCCGCAGTCATCATCATCGGCAATGCGCGGCCATACAGCTGCGCGCCTTCGATCACGGCGCGATAGCCGGCGAGGTTGGCCTGGGAGGACAGCACGTCCATCGACTGCGCCCGCGTGATGCGCGGCACGAATTCCATCGCGATGGCGGTGACGCCTGCTGCGGCGTAACCTGCCGCTTCCGCTTTCGCTGCATAGGGGTCCAGCAGGCCGGCCATCGCCGTGCCTTTTGGGTATGTCGCCAGCTCGGAGGCGTCAGGCGCGCGCACCTTGAAGACGATGTCCGCGCCGCTCAGCACGTCGGCCGCCGAACCAATCGTCGCGCCAGCGGCGATATAATCGTCGTCGCGGATGCCCGCGGTCATCCCGGCGCCCGTCTCGATGGCGACCGTATGTTTCAGCACCGCCAGCTTCTTCACCGTTTCCGGTGTCGCCGCGACGCGGGTCTCGTTGAACCGCCGTTCCTTCAGGACCGCGATCTTCATTAGTCCCCCTGTGGGTTGCCGGGCTCAGCCCAGCATCAGGCCTCCCAGCCAGATCAGAGTTTGGACAAACACGGCCAGCACGACGAGGCCGACGACGGTGGCGATCCACGCGCCGCCCATGTTCATCAGCATGCCGCAGGCAACGCCGAACACGGCAAAACCAATCAGCGCGCCGATCCACGGAACGCCCATGGTCAGCGTGAAAGTCGCATAGCCGACCACGATCATGATCAGCAGGCTGGACCACGCGACCAGCGTGCCGAACCCTTTCCACATGCCGCGGCGTGGGCCCATGTCCATGTAAGCGTCGGTGTGCGCCGGCGGCGTCACGATCGGGCCTTTGTTGGCGGATTCGGCGTGCGCCATCTTGGGTCGTCTCCACATGTGCTGGAAATCAGGAGAACGACCGATCTACCCGGATCACGCGCGCCTGAAAAGCGCCCAAACGGCCGCACGCCCCTAAAAAATCGCAGAAAATACCGGGTTTGCGCTCACGACGACTTCGTCAGCGCTCATTCGCGTTGCCCGTGGTGCGAATCTGCGCTTTCGCTCGGGCAGGGAGGGGTGTGAATCGGAGGGCAGGGATGCGTAGAGTTGTGGTCGGCGCTGGTCTGGCCGTTCTTCTGGCGGGCTGCGAGACGTTCGAGCCCTACAGCATCCAGTACAGCGAAGCGATCAATCACTCAGGCGTCTCCGTCTACGGTAACCTGATGGAGGATTTCATCGGCGCGCAGTGGTGGCAGTTCAGCGCCAGCAACTCCAACGGCTTCAGCGCCTGCGTGAAGCACAGCCTGACCGGCGGAAGCACGAGCGGCCATACCATGGGCGTCACCCACCTGCTGGGCCCCGGTGAGACGGTGGATGTCGGCTATGTTGAACTCCCAGCCGACTTCCAGACCAACACCCTTGTCTGGAATCCTCAGACCGACGGCAGCTGCGGCAACCCGCCGAGCTAACCCACCGACACGACACGGTCCGATGTCGAATATCGCCATTCCTGCAGCAGAGTCCGCAGCGCCGCGACGAAGGCCAGCGGCTGGTCGAGCATCACGTGATGGCGTGCTTCGGGAATCTCGATGAACGGCACCTGCCGGTTCAGCAGGTCGCGCATGTAATCGCCGACATCGTCTTCCCAGAGGATCGATTTCTCGCCCTTGAACAGTGCGATCCTGCATCGCGTCGCCTTCAGCAATTCCTGCGGCGGACGCGACACGGAGAAGCGCCGCCAGATCGACGGATCGAACTTCCAGCCCCAGCCATCTCCGGTCTTTTCTCCATCTGGCCCATCCTGCGCCGGCTTTTTCGCAAGGCTCCAGCGCGCGATGTAGTCCATGATAAAGTGGTTCTCGCACGGCTGCGGCGGGGCGAGCCGGAAGCGCGCCAACGCCGCCTCAAGCGAGGGATAGACCTTGCCGCCCCGCACAGGCGGCGGGCCATGGCGCTGCCGGTCAGGCGGGTTCACGGGCGAATCGACGATCACGATGCCGCCGAAGCGGTCGCCATACTCCGCGCCGGTCAGGATCGTCACGAACCCGCCGAACGAGTGCGCCACGATGATGGGCTTTTCCGCGCGATCAAAGAGCCCCGCCGCCTCACACACGGCCAGCTGTTCCTTTGCGAAGACGTCCATCACGTAGTGCGGTCGCCAGTCGGAATCGCCCATGCCCGAGAACGTCATCGCGACAACATGATAGTCGTCGGTCAGGTAGGGCGCGACGAAGTCCCACCAGTGCGCATGCGCGCCGTTGCCATGCACCAGCAGCAGCCCCGGCTTCGTCCGGTCGCCCCAGCTCTGGTAGTGGATTTTCGCGCCCTCGCAGTCGACGAACGCCGTCTCGTAAGGCGTCGCGACCGCATCCTCGAACCATTTTGGCGCGGGCGGTTGCGCGCCCTTGTAGATGGCGAGCGGGCCTTGCTCCGCCGGCATTTCCGCCGGCTGGTTGCGAACAACCTTGTCGCTGTTGTCAGTCACGCGCGCCTCCATTGAGGAGGTGAGTAGGCGGCGGAATGGGGGAGGGCAAGCCGCCAGGAGACGCTCAGCAAGAGCCGCCAGTCTTCAACTGTCATTCCAGCCGAAGCGGCGCAGCCGCGTAGAGTTGGAACCCAAGGGCGGCAAGCGCCAGTGCTTGTCGCCCCTGGGTTCCGGCTCGCACGCGCTGCGTGCGTCCGGAATGACAATACAAAACTTTAGTTCTTAGCTTTTCGGCCTGAACGCGATCATCACATTGCCCGCGCCCTGGCCGAACAGGCCATAGCCGGAGTTCACGATCACCAGTCCGTTGGCGGCGACGATCGATGCGTTGTCGACCGCTCCGCCATTGCCTTCAATGCCGTTGATGGTTTTGAACGCCTGCGCCGTGCTGTATTGCCAGACCAGCTTCCCCGTCTTGCGCTCCAGCATGTAGACGCGGCCGTCGAGCCCGCCGGTGATGATGTGGTCGCCGATCACGGTCGGCGCGCCCGAGAGACCGAAGAGCCCCGCGCAGCGCGGCACGAACTTCTTTTCTTCCGCGGTGCAGGCGCCCGAGACATGGAAGGTCCAGTCGATCGAGCCATCGTTGAGATTCACGGCATAGAGGCCCGGCTTGATCGTGTCGGCCACCTCCTGCTCGGGGATTGAACGGCCGGCGTTGGAGATCGGCGCATAGACGTGCGTGTCGTCTGCCGCGAGACCCCAGTGCACGCCGCCCATGGCGCCGCCCGTGCCGATATTGCGCTGCCAGACGACCTTACCCGTGTCGGGATCCATCGCCCACACCGTGCCGGATTTCTGTCCCGCGAGGACCAGCTCCTTGCCGTTGGGCGCCTTGGCGATGATGGTCGAGGCGCCGAAATCGACATCGCGATACACTGTCTCGTTCGGCTTCGGGCAATTCAGCCCGCCGCCGCGCGGGTTGCAGCCGACATTGTAGACGTCGTCGGCCGTTGCCTGGTGCGACCACTTGATTGAGCCGTCCTTCATGTCGAAGGCGATGATCGCGTTGGTGTTCTTGTGAGCCGGCGCTGAGTTGGCCTCGCCGGTGCCGACATAGAGAAGGTTGCGCTTGAGATCGATCGAGGGCGAATTCCACACCGGCGCGCCGGACGGACCCCAGATCATCTTGCCATCGCCGCGATCACGCAGGGGCTTCGCCTGATCCATCGTATGGCCTTCCCACACGCGCTTGCCGGTCATCGCGTCGAGCGCCACCACGCCGCCATGGATCTTGCAGCACTCGTGGCTGTCCTGCGCCGCCAGCATGATCTCGTACTGCGAGGAGGGCGCGATCACCTTGTCGCCGACCAGAACAGGCGTGCCGGTCGAGATCGAGGCCGGGAACAATCCCATGTGCGCGGCCCACAGCTCCTTGCCGTTCATCGCGTCGATCATGTGCACGAAGCCGCCCATGTCGCCGACGAGGACAACCTTCTTCCCATCGCTGCGCGTGCCAAACCCCGCGCTGGTGCGCAGCGTCTGCTTGCCCTCGTAGATCCACTGGATGCACGGCTTGGCGTTGTCCGAGATGTCGAACGCGAACAGCCGGTTGTTGCTCTCGCCCACCGGCAGGAACATCGTGTTGCCGACCACAGCCGCCTGGCTGCGCATCGTGATCGCGTTCGGGAACGCGATCGTCCACGCGACCTCGAGCGTGCTCAGATCCTTGCCAGCCAGCCCCACCTTCGCCGCATCGAGCACGCGCGTATTGCTGGTGTCGAAGCCGAACGTCGCCACTGTGGGCGCAGCACTCAGCTTCGGCGTCGCGCGTGATGCCGGGCAGCGCATCGCCGTCGTCCAGCTGTCGTCCTGCGCCTCGCCCTTGGCGAGATAGTTCGAGACGTCCGACACGTCCTTGGAGCTCAGCCCCACCGCCTGCGGAATCATGATCCCCGTCATCAACGCATTGGTGATATGCCCCGGCGTCAGCCGCGCCATCGTGGCGGCCGACGGTGCCTTGGTCGCCTCGGAATTGTCATGGCAAGCCGCGCACCGCGTCTTGTACACCACCTCGCCCGGATGCGGCCCGGCAGGCTCGGCCTGCGCCACCGTTGTCGGCTGAGCCGCCGGCGCGTCGGCCGGGATCTGCACCGTCTGCATTGGCGTCGTGCACGAAACCGCCAGCGCCATCGCCGAAACAGCGGCCACCGAAGCAAACATACGAAGCATGGTCATTCCTCCCGCAAGCCCCGCCGCGTCTCATGCGCAGCGTCAGGCAGCTATCGGGAGAGTTCTACCGTGATGACGCCAGCGTCAACAGGGAAGGTGGAGACAGCGCGGGTGCGCGGTCTTCACGATCTCGCAAAAGCCAGCAGCGGCGCGATGTCATGGGCGTCGGCCTGTCTCAGCGCGGCGACGTAGGCCCGGCGTGTTTCCCCAGCATTGATGAGGCTGGTTCTGCCCCAGCTGAAACGCGCCCCGCCAAGCGAGACAATTAGCAGATCGGCAGCAACTCTCGCATGCCTCCCATTCCCGTTCGGAAAGGGATGAATCAGCACAAGCCGATGGTGAAAGCGCACTGCGATCTCGTCTGGCGGATAGCTTTGTCTGTCCACCCAGAAACGCACGTCATCGAGCAGCTGGTTCAGCTCGACTCCGATACGCCAGTGCTCCACGCCGATATTGCGCGCCGACTGCCTGTACCTTCCGGCCCAGCGCCAGATGTCCTTGAACATGCGGCGATGCAGTCCAACCAGGAACGACTCCGACAGCACGTTGCGCTTGCGGCCAAAGGCCCAGCGATCCGCGTCGGAAATCCCCGACTGCTCAGCCTCGTTGAGTTCGTGCTTGAGCGTGATGTAGGCAGGAATGAGATCGGCGCGCTCTTCCGGCGTCAGCGGTGTTGCCGCATCATCCTCAGCATCGCCGCCGACATTCGTCACGGTTCATCCCACAACCGCTTCGGCGCCGATGCGAGCAGTTTCGCGACCAGCCTGTCGCGTTCGCTGGCCATTCGGCTTCTGTCCAGCGACTGATCTTCCAGCGCCATCGAATGCGCCACACGATCGAGGCTGTCGTCGGCGAGTTTCTTCGCGCGTGCGCGGATCATGTCGTCGAGCGGCTGGTTCGGAACAAGCGCATAGACCAGCGTGCAATCCAGCGCCGCCGCGGTTTCGCGCAACTTGCGCAGCGTGATAGCGTCTTCGGCTTCATCCTGCTGCAGGCGAACAGCGCGCGACGGCGACACACCCAGCCGCCTGGCGAGCTGTGTCGTCGTCATTCCCAGCGCTTCACGTATCGCCCGCACCCAGCCATGCGGGGGCCGCACCAGTCCGCCATTGTTGCGTAGCGGAGCGAGACGTTGGTCCAGGTTGCGACGAGCTAAAGTTTGATCGACCATGATATTTCATACCTTATAGGGCATGAAATTCCCACTAAAAAGTGACATATAGGTTCTTAAAGTCGGTATTTTATGAACCTATAGGTTATGAAACTGCTTGCCGGCAGCTCTTTTCGTCATCCCTTCGGCCGGAACGCCAGCAGCATGTTGCCGCCGGTCTGGCCGAACATCGCATAGCCGGAATTCACCAGCAGCAGGCCGTTCATCGCCGTGATCGAGTTCGAGTCGATCGCGCCGCCCTTGCCCTTCACGCCATTGATCCCGTCGAACGCGCGGTTGGTGTTGTACGACCATTTCAGCGCGCCGGTCTTCGCGTCGTTGATATAGACCGTGCCGTCCAGCGCCGCCGTCACCACCGCGCCGTCGATCACCGAGGGCGCAGTCGAGAACACATTGCCGCGCCATCCGCCGCGCGTTCCCGGCGCCGGAGCAGGGGTTCCTGCAGGCGCTTCAGGATTGAACTGCCACTTGATCTTCCCCGTCTTCGCATCCAGCGCATACAGCCCCGGCTTGATGCTGGGATCGCCGTCCCACTCGCCCGGGATCGGACGGCCGACGCTGGTGATCGGCGCGTAGACCGTGTCGTTGTCGAAGGCGATGCCCCAGTGAATGCCGCCCAGCGCGCCGCCGGTGCCCAGCGACGTCCGCCACACCACCTTGCCCGTGTCCGGCTCGAACGCCCACACCGAGCCGGACTTCTGCCCCGCATACAGCAGCTCTTTTCCGTCGCTGCCCTTGGCCAGGATCACCGACGCGCCAAAGTCCACGTCGCGATAGACCGTCTCCGGCGCCTTGGTGCAGTTCAGTCGCGTCGCCGCCGGGTTGGGTCCGCAGCCCGAGTTGAAGATGTCATCCGGCGTCGCGTGGAATGACCACTTCTCCTTGCCGGTCTTGAGGTCGATGGCGATCACCGCATTGGTGTTCTTGTGCGCAGGCGGCGAGTTGCTCTCGCCCGTCGCGAAGTAGACCAGCCCGCGCGTCTCATCTACGACCGGCGAATTCCAGATCGGCGCGCCCGACGGACCCATCAGCTGCTTGCCGTCGCCACGATCACGGATCGGCTTGGCGTCCTCCATCGTGTCATAGCGCCATTGCTGGGCGCCCGTCTTCGGATCGAGCGACAGCACATAGCCATGGTTGCTGCAGCACGGATGGTTGTTGTCCGCCGCCACCGAAATCTCGAACTGCGCCACCGGCACGATCACGCGATCCTTGAGGATGCTCGGCGTGCCCGTCGTCATCGAATGCGAATAGACGCCCACCGGTTTCGTCCACAGCGCTTTGCCTGTGCGCGGGTCAACCGCATGCACCGTCGAGTCGATGCCCGAGAACACCAGCAGCGGCGTCCCATCGCCCAGCACGCTATACGCCACGCTGGTGCGCAGCGGCGCTTCGCCCGGCGTCGAATAGACCCACTGCACGCAGGGCTTCGCCGGATCGGAGAGATCGAGCGCATACAGCTTCCCCGCCTCGGCGACGGGATAGAAAAGATTCTTGCCCACAATCGCGCCCTGGCTGCGCATGATCGACGCATCGGGGAAGGCGATCCCCCACGCCAGCTCCATGTCGCCCATCTGCGCCGTGGTGAGCCCGGCCTGTTTCGCCGTCAGCTTGCGCGTGTTGCGCCAGTCGTAACCAAAGTGCGTCGATGTCGCCGCATCCGGACCTTCAAGGTCCACCGCCGCCCGCGCGCCCGTGCACTTCAGGTTCGGCGTCCAGTCCGGCGTCTTCGTCGTGTCGCGACCGGTGACATAGCTCACCACCGCCGCGCGCTGGTCGGCGGAGAGCCCCGCCGCCATGTCCTTCATTTTGCCGTTGGTCAGCGCGTAATTGACGAACTGGAAGCTCATCGCCTTCATGTTGTCGCGTGAAGGGGAGCGCGTCGCCTCGGGCTGGTCGTGGCACACCGCGCAGGTCTGCTTGTAGACCCCCTCGCCCGGATGCACGCCCGGCACAGCCGCGACCTGCGTCGGCGCTGCCGCAGCCGGCGGTGCAGGTGCAGCCGCAACTGGCGTCGCGTCCACCACCTGCGCCGCCTCCGGCGTGGCGCACGACATCAGCGCGATGATCGAGGCGCACCCAAGGGCCGCCGCCAGAACGGATTTCCGCATTGTCTTCTCCCGGCTGACGCGCTGCGTGGTCCGCAACTGCGCCTTGATTATCTCGGCGCAACCTGCCCCACGGGGAAGTTCTTGCAAAGGCCGCCCGTCAGCCCAGTCGCGCGGTTGTGTTTGACCGGATGCGATCTGGCGTCACAATGCCGCTGCCGCGAGCGCGCGGGAGAGGAGCCGTCAATGAGTCGCATCCTCCTGTCCGCCACTCTGGCTGCGCTCGTGCTCACCGCGTGCGGACCGGAAACGCCGCCCGCTTCCGTCCCTGTCGCCGCCACCGCAGACTCCGCGCTCGCCCCGGCCATCGCCGCCGTGGCGCCTCTCGACTACGCCCAGCCCGCGCACTGGCTCTGCAGCCCCGACGCCGACGACGCTTGCGAACAGCTCGCGACGGTCACCCGCATCGCGGCGGATGGAACCCTCGCAAGGCAGGGCGCCACCATCACCATCGATCAGCCGGTCGATTGTTTCTACATCTACCCAACGATCTCGAACGACCCCGGCGGCAATTCTGACGCCACGCCCAGCGCCGAAGAAAGGGAAGTCGTCCGCCAGCAATTCGCGCACTTTGCCGGCGCATGCCGCCTCTTCGCACCCGTCTATCGGCAAGTGACGCTGACCGCGCTCCGAAAACTCCGCGCGGACGAGCCGGTCGAGACCAATCGCGAGATGGCCTATGCCGACGTGAAAGCCGCCTGGCTGCACTACCTCGCCAACGACAATGCAGGCCGCGGCGTCGTCCTGATTGGCCACAGCCAGGGCGCCGGCATCCTCACACGCCTGATCGCCTCAGAGATCGACGGCAAGCCGGAGCAGGGCAGGCTGGTCTCCGCCATCCTCCCCGGCGCCGACATCGAAGTTCCGCAGAACGCAAACGTCGGCGGCTCCTTCGCCTCGATCCCGCTCTGCACCAGCGCCACAAGCATTGGCTGCGTCATCGCCTGGTCCGCCTTCCGCGCCGAGACGCCGCCGCCCGCCGACACGCTCTTCGGCCGCGCCGCCACCACTGGTAGACGCGTCGCCTGCGTGAACCCTGCAGCGCTCGACGGCTCAGGCCAGCTCAGCCCCTACCTCCCGACCGCGCCCGTCCTGTTCGACGAAATCGCCACTCCAGCGCCATGGACCACGCTCCCCGATCAGCCCGCAATCGAAACCCCCTTCGTCGCGCTCCCGGGCCTCCTGTCCGCCCAGTGCATCAACCGCGAAGGCGCCAGCTACCTCGCCATCACCGTCAACGCCGACCCGGCCGACCCGCGCACCGACACCATCAACGGTGACATCGTCGTCGACAACGCCATCCGCCCCCAATGGGGCCTCCACCTCTTCGACATGCATCTCGCGATAGGTAACCTGCAGAACATCGTCAGCGCGCAGTCCGCCGCATGGCTGGCCGCGCAGGCCACGCCCCTCGATCCGCTCTAACTTCACACTGTCATTCCAGCCGAAGCGGCGAAGCCGCGTAGAGCTGGAACCCAGGGGTGGCGAGCGCCAGTGCTTGTCGCCCCTGGGTTCCGGCTCACGCGCTTCGCGCGCGTCCGGAATGACAACGCAAAAAGGAAGGGTCGATGTGCGGCGCAGATGACAACCGCCGCGACTGTCCCCATCTTCCCCGCATGACCGGATGGACCATCAACGCTGCTGAATTGCGCATCCCGCGCCGCTCGCGCTTTGCGGCGCACAGGATGATCGTCGTCGCCGACCCGTCCGGCCGCGCCGTGCGCCAGCTCAACGGCCTCGCTTCCTGGTTCGACAACGAACTTCACGCCTGGTGCCACAAGCCGATCGGCTACCTGCCGACCGACCGCCTGCGTGGCTATGACACCAAGGCCCACCCGCGTACCTTCATGCCGATCAACGGCGCGGTGCTGCCCGACTGGAACATCGCCCCCGCCATCGCCACCGGCGCCGCCTGCGTGCTGGCCGATGACCTCACACGCGACGAGGTCGATCTCCGCCTCGCCCCCGCGCTCGAAGCCCTCCGCCGCATCAACGCGCTCAGCAAGGGACCCGACGGCGGGGCAGGGCTGCCCTATCCCTTCATGGGCTTCGGCCGCAACTCGAACTCCTTCTTCGCGACGATGCTGCACACGATGGGCTTCGATCTCCCCACTTTCGCCAACGCCGCGTGGATCGTGCCGGGCGCGCGGGGGTTGTTGCTTCCCGCGTCCGAGATTCGTTGAAGCCGCGGCATCCGCCTGCTTCGCAGGCAGCCCCTTCCGTCACGCTTCGCCTGCCATCTTCCCCAGTCTTCGACTGGGGAAGGACTTCTTCGCGCGGCAAGGGGAAGTCCTCCCTCGACTGCGAAGCAGGCGGGGGAGGTGGCCGCGAAGCGGTCGGAGGGGGCTGCCTGCAAAGCAGGCGGATCTCTCGCCAGGTCCCAAATCCCGATTGGCTCAGAACTGCATCTGCTGGTATCGCCCACATCAGATGAACCCCGCCCTCACCCTCGACGACGTCTACCTCACGCTGCCCGCCGCCTCTGGCCCGGTGGAAATCCTCAAGGGCGTCTCCTTCCGCGCCATGCCCGGCGAGAGCGTCGCGGTCGTCGGCCCGTCGGGCTCCGGCAAATCCTCGCTGATCGCCGTCTCCACCGGCATCGAGCGCACCACCTCCGGCAAAGTCGATCTCCTCGGAGAAACCCTCATCGGCAAAAGCGAGGATCAGCTCGCCCGCCTCCGCCGCGGCCGCGTCAGCCTCGTCTTCCAGTCCTTCCATCTCCTCGGCACAATGAACGCCTTCGACAATGTCCGCGCCCCGCTCGAAATCGCCGGTCTCGCCAACGTCGATGATCTCGCACGCTCGGCCCTGTCCGCCGTCGGCCTCGCCCAGCGCATGGACCACTATCCCGGCCAGCTATCAGGCGGCGAGCGCCAGCGCGTCGCCGTTGCCCGCGCCCTCGCCAGCAACCCCGCCATCGTCTTCGCCGACGAACCCACCGGCAACCTCGACCGCGCGACGGGAGCCATGGTCGCCGACATGCTCTTCGCCATCGCGCGCGAACGCGGCGCAACGCTCGTGGTCGTCACGCACGACACGGAGATCGCAAAACGCGCGGATCGGATCGTGGAGATGAGCGATGGGAGGGTGGTGGAATGACACCGTCGCCCGTCGCCCCATCGGCCCGCTTTGCAGGCAGCCCCTTCCGTCACGCTTCGCGCGCCACCTTCCCCAGCTTCGCTGGGGCAGGACTTCGAGCAACACGAGGAAGTCCTCCCTCGCCGAAGGCGGGGGAGGTGGCCGCGAAGCGGACGGAGGGGGCTGCCTGCAAAGGTGGCGGATGCGCGCCCCTCGCACAGGTCTGTAGACGCTCCACTACGCTCCGGCGCCTGCCCGCATGACGCGCCCCACCTCCGCGCCCTGGCTCCGCATCGCCCTGCGCGAACTCTCCGGCGGCATCGCCGGCTTCTGGATCTATCTCGCCTGTCTCGCGCTCGGCGCCTGGGCCATCGCCTCGGCCGGCTCGATCACCGACGCGCTGCAGGCCGGCCTGACGCAGCAGTCGCGCGCGCTGCTTGGCGGCGATGCCACAATCCAGATATCCCAACGCGCCGCGACAGCAGAGGAGCGCGCCTGGCTCGATGAACGCGGAACCGTCAGCGAAGCCGCGCAAGCAGACCTCATGGGCCGCAACGCCGACAAGGTCGCGCAGGTCGATGTCCGCGGCATCGACGCCAACTTCCCCCTCGTCGGCGCCTTCACCTTCGACCGCGCAATCACCACGACCGAAGTGATCGCCCGCACCGGCAATGTCTGGGGCATCGCCGGCAGCGAGAGCCTCGCGCGCGATCTTGGGCTGTCAGTCGGCGACCGTTTCACGCTCAGCGGCATCCCCGTCGAACTCCGCGCGCTTCTCCTGCGCGAGCCGGACCGCATCGGCGAGCCCGGCATGTTCGAGCCGCGCGTCGTCATCGACATCGAAGCCCTGCGCGAAGCGGGCCAGATGCAGCCCGGCTCGCTCTTCCGCACCGCCTACCGCATCCTCCTCAAGCCCGAAGCCGCAGCCACGTTTGAAGCCGACCTCAACGCGAAATGGGAATCCGAAGGCCTGCGCTATCGCGGATCCGATGACGCCATCGACGGCCTGCGTGGCCTGCTCGACATGCTCAACACCTTCATGACGGTCGTCGGCATCAGCGCCCTGATCGCCGGCGGCGTCGGCGTATCACAGGCGACGTCGTCCTTCCTCGAAACCCGCCTGGACTCCATCGCCACACTGAAAGCGCTCGGCGCAGACGGCGGCACGATCCGCGCCGCCTACGCCACGCAACTCGCCGTCCTCGCCGGCGTCGGCGCGCTCGCTGGCATCGTGCTCGGCGCTCTCTCCCCCTGGATCGTCAACGCCATCGTCGGCGATGACATCCCGCTCCCGATGGTGCTCGGCATCTATCCGCTCGCACTCCTGAAAGCGCTCGTCCTCACGCTTCTCGCCGCCGCGATGTTTGCGACGCCGCCGCTCGGCCGCGCCCGCGCAACGCCGCCCGCCGCGCTCTTCCGCCGCGAAAGCGGCGAGACACCCCAGCGCACGCCATTGACAGAACGCCTCGTCGCCCTTGGCGCAGCGCTTCTTCTCGTGGCCATCGCCATGGCCGGATCGCAGCGGCCGCTTGTGGTGCTTGGACTGCTCATCGGCGCCGCCGTCGCCTATGTGATCCTCGTCGGCGCCGCCATGCTGGTGAAACGCCTCGCCCGCCGCGCCGCCCGACATGCGCGCGGCAAGATGCGGCTCATCCTCTCCAATCTCGGCGGCCCGGGTTCACTCGCCCCCATCGTGGCCCCCGCGCTCGGCCTCGGCCTCGGCCTGCTCACCCTCATCATCGTCGTCCAGTCCAACCTGCTCGGCCAGCTGACGGAGACCGCGCCCGCCGAAGCGCCCGCCGTCCTCTTCCGCCAGATTGCGGAGCGTGACACCGCCGCCTTCGACGCCCTGATGCGCGAGCAGGGCATCGACACCACCGACCAGCTGTCCTACCGCCGCGCCCCCGTCCTCCTCGGCCGCGTCACCACCATCGACGGCGCGAGGCTCGATGAACAGTCCGTGCCGATCGAGGAGCGCTGGATCACGCGCACCGAGGTGCCGATGACTCTCCTCGTTCAGAAACCCATCGAGGCGGTCCTCAGTCAGGGCCAGTGGTGGCCATCAGACTATTCCGGCCCGCCGCTTGTCTCGGTAGAGGAGGGCGCCGCCCAGGGCCTCGGCCTCAAGGTTGGCAGCCGCGTCGGCCTGCGCATCTTCATGCTCGAGCTGGAGGCCGAGGTCGCCTCCATCCGCAAGGTCGACTGGACCGGCTTCGGCGCCAACGTCGCTTTCATCCTCTCGCCCGGATCTGTCAAAGGCTTCAGCCCCGCCCACGCCGCCATCGTCCGCATGCCGATCGAGATCGAGGAGGCCGTCGTCGTCGCCGTAGCGGAACGCTTCCCGCGCGTCCTCGCCTTCCAGGTCCGCCGCACGCTGGAAACCGCGGTCGATCTCTTCGGCCAGGTCTCGCTCATCATCACCGCGCTTGCGAGCGTTGTCCTCGCGGCCGGCGTGCTTGTCCTCTTCGGCGCCTTCGCTGCCGCCGCACGCCGCCGCCGCCGCGAGTCGGCCCTTCTGAAAGTGTTCGGCGCGACACGTCCGGCGATTCTCTTCTTCTATGCTGCTGAGTTCGCGCTTGCGGCATTGCTCGCCGTGCTGCTCGGCTTCGGCTTCGGGGCTCTTGCGGCTCACCCGATTGTGATTCTCCTGCTCGAAGCCAGGTGGCGGCTTGAGTGGGCGCCGGTGCTCTCCATGGCTTTCATCACAGTGTTTGCCGCCGCAGCGGGAGGCGCCGCTGTCGGTTGGTCGACTTTGTCCCACCGCCCGGCGCGAGTATTGCGCTCGGCATGAAGGTGGGTATGTTCCCGGTGCGTCAGCCCGACGCGACGCCCTCGAAAAACCGCCCGCAGCTGTTTGCGGAGACGGTGACGGATACCCGTCATGTGGGCGTTGAAGAGATGGTTGGGCCACGGGGAGGAGTCATGATTAAGCTCGTATCTTTAGTAGCGTTGGCGACTGCGCTAGGCGCGTGTCAGACGATGCCGATGGATGGGTCGTCGACCATGTCGAGCGCCGATTCGTCCGCCGCTGCGTGGAAGGCAAAACGTGGACCTGACGGCGTCCATCCGGACCTCAACGGCGTCTGGAAGGTGATGAGCACCGCGAACTACAACATCGAGGCGCACCCGGCGTCCGCCGCGCTGCAGCTTCGTCCTGGCCCGTATGTCCCGGTCCCCGATTCGGAAGTCGTGGCCCTTGGCGCCATCGGCGCCGTGCCGGCTGGCGTCGGCATCGTGCTGGGCGACGGCAAGATTCCGTACACCGCCGATGCGCTGGCCGTTCGCGACGCGAACCGCGCCAAGGCCGTCGAGATGGACCCGGAAGTGAAGTGCTACCTGCCAGGCGTTCCGCGCGCCAACTACATGGACAAGCCCTTCCAGATCTTCCACTCGGACAAGGCCGTGTTCATCGCCTACGAATTCGCCGGCGCTGTCCGCAACGTCTTCCTCGAAGAGCCCGATCCGGCCCCCGCCCAGTCGTGGATGGGTCAGTCCTACGGCCGCTGGGAAGGCGACACCTTCGTTGTCGAAGTCACCGACCAGCTGCCCACCACCTGGCTCGACCGTTCGGGCAACATCAAGGGCGAAGACACCAAGATCGTCGAACGCTGGACGCCCACCTCCGACTACACGATGCGCTACGAAGCCGAGATCACGGACCCGTCCGTCTACACGGCGCCGTGGAAGATCGGCGTCAACCTGTACAAGGCGACCGGCGAGGACGCCCAGCTGCAGCAGTTCAAGTGCGTCGAGTTCGTCGAGGAGCTGATGTACGGCCACCTGCGCAAGAACCCGCTGCCGGGTCCTGCAATGGAGCGTGCGAAGCGTGAAGCCGAAGAGCGCGCTGCCGAAGAGAAAGAACTCGGCGAATAAGGTCTGGCGCGCCGGGCGGCCGTCCCGCAAGGGACACAACGGTCGGTCCGGCGCGTTGAATAAAGCGTGATGGCGGCGACTGTTAGCGTCATTTGGCTAATCGGCGCCGCCAGAACACAAGGGAATACGGGCGATCCAGGGTTGGAGCCGGCAGACGACCAGCCGGATGGATGCGGGCGCCCATGTGTCAGACCCTTGAGAACCCGGTCTTCCGGGTCTAAAACAGGGGTAATTCAGGGGCGCTGGCGGGCTCGTGTCCGCCGTGCGCATAGACAAGGTGGACGACGGCAAACCGTCGGTTCTGGAGGAAGTAGATGAAGACCAAAGTTCGTCTGGTAGTCGCTGGGGTCGCTCTCGCCGCCCTGACCGCCACGGGCGCCGGCACCGCCGCTTACGCCCACCACGCGTTTGCCGCCGAGTTCGACGCCAACCGCCCCGTCCTGCTGAAGGGCGCGGTGGAGTTCGTCGAATGGACCAACCCGCACACCTGGATCCACATCAAGGTCAAGGATGTGAACAAGTACGGCCAGCCGAAAACCGGATCGAACCTCAACTGGGCGATCGAAGGCGGCACGCCGAACACGATCTTCCGCCTGCCCGACGCCGGCAAGTCGATGTCGGCTGCCGACCAGACCAAGGCCCGCTCGGTCGCCATTCCGAAAGGCACCGAAGTCGTTGTCCGCGGCTACCAGTCGAAAGACACGGTCTGCTCGCGCAAATGGGGCACGGGCGCGGCTCTCAAGGACATCACCTGCAAGGCAAACGGCCGTGACGTGACCTTCCCGAACGGCTGCAAGCTGTTCGTCGGCGGCTCGTCCACGGGCGCGCCGAAAGACGGCGCCGACGCTGGCGCCCGCACGGATTGCACGGCTTCCTCCGCTCCGGCGTAGGCCAGGCTGCAACCCAACCAATCAGCCCGCCGTCCCATGGACGGCGGGCTTTTTGTTGCCTTGTCCGGCGGTCCACGCCGAATGATGTCTCGCGCCACCCGTTGAAGTCATTCTCGGCGCCATTTCCCGCGCTGCTGCAGCCCCCTCCGTCACGCTTCGCGCGCCACCTCCGCTCCGGCGTAGGCTTCCA
>JANOKS010000042.1:0-15812 GCA_031419455.1 Alphaproteobacteria bacterium | reverse complement strand
GGGTGTACATCACGGCAGCGCGCTGCCCGCCGCGATCGGACCCGGCGAATAACCACGACTTTCTGCCAAGAGCGGGTGCTGACAAGTTAAGTGCTTTTCGGTCCGGATCGGCCGAGGTCGTATCGAAAATCACTCACGATTTCAGATAGCGTTCTGGGGCCGCCGAGACCCGAAATAGGTCGTTTTGGACTTAACTTGTCAGCACCGGACCAGCGCTATCCCGGACGCCACGAGGCGATCATCGACCGCGAAACCTGGGAGCGGGCGCAGCTCATGCTGGAGGCCAAATCGCAGAGCGTCCGCGGCAAGGGACGGCAGGCGCCCGACCGCTCTCCCCTCACCGGCCGCCTGTTCGATGAAACCGGCGACCGGCTGACGCCGAGCTACACCACGAAGAAGGAGCGGCGGATCCGCTATTTTGTGTCCAACCGGCTCGTAGATCGGTCAGCCACGAAAACGTCGGACCGCTCAGGCTGGCGACTACCTGCAGATCAGCTGGAAGAAGCGGTCGTGTCGGCAATCGCGGACAGGTTGAAGGTGGCCAAGCCAGTGAACGCAACTGACGTGGGCGCGATCAGGCGCGTGGCGCAAGCGATTGGTCAGATCAGCTCCGGCAAGGCGCGTGCGTCTGGATTGCTCGATCTGGTGTCACGCGTCGAGGTCACACCCGGCATGCTCGAGATCGAGCTGCAGCGCGACAAGCTTGCCGGTCTGTTCGAGACGTCCCTGAAGGATGTGCCTGCGGATGTTGCGACGATCTCGGCGCCGTTTCAGCAAAGGCGTCGCGGCATCGAGACCAAGCTGGTCTACGGTCACGAGCCGCCGAAGATCGATACGGTGCTGCTGCGGCGTGTCGCGCGCGGCTACGCCTGGTGGGAAGAAATCCGCACCGGGCGCGCGACGTTCAAGGAAATCGTCAGGCGCGAGAAGCTGTCGCGGAGGTTTGTGGCGATACATCTGGATCTAGCGTTTCTGGCCCCGGACATCGTGGTCGCGATCGCTGCAGGACAGCAGCCATCCGATCTCAGTGCGCAGGGGTTGCGAGATGCTCCGCTGCCAGCGTGTTGGGACGCCCAACGGGCCGTGCTCACGAAGGCACAGCAATAGACGTCACTTGACTGAGCTTCGAGCTCACAAAATGCCACCTCCAGTCGAGGCACTTGCATATCGTTCAATGTTCAACTATATAGTTCATCGTTGAACGAAAAGCGCCGCTCCGAAGAAGGTAACTACCCATGCGCATCCTCCACCTGTTGGCCGCAATACTTCTCATCTTCCAGGCCTTCTTCATCTTCGCGCCCATGGCGATCCTCGGCGGCGCCATCGACTGGCCGGCGAGCCTCGATTTTCCGGCGGAGCAGGTCTTGCCGCTGATTCATGCGGAAGAGGCGTCGGTTCGGCTTGGCTACGGTCTGTATCTCGCCTGGTCGCTGGCGTTCGCGGGGAGTGCGGCGTTGATCGTCAGGCTGGCGAGCGGTGACACACGGCTTGGCGCGCTTTCCATGCTGGCGATCGGGCTGGGCGTTGCGTCGGCGCTGGCCCGCGCGATTGGCATCGTGCGCTGGCTGTCCGGTTCGGCTGCGCTCGCGGACGCCTATGCCACAGCGCCTGAGGGTTCGATGGAGCGCGTGGCGATCGAGACGACGCAGACCGCGCTCAATGCGTACGGCGGCACGATCGGCGAAGACCTCGGCGTTGGCATGTTTGCGGCAATGTGGCTGGCCTGCGCTGGCGCTGTCATTCTTAAGGACCGCGGGCTGCCGGCCTGGCTTGGTTGGCTGGCGTTTCCGATTGCGGCCGTGTCGAGCATGCCGTCGCTTGCGCTGGTCGGGATAACGTCGCCGGTCGATGTCGTCATCGCGACATCGGGCATGCTGCTCTGGATCGCCGCTGTCGCGATCGTTGTGCTCGCCAGAGCCGTGACGTCGCCTCGCGCAAGACTTGAAACCGTCACTGCCTGATCCGGGGCTTGATCCAAGGAGCGAGCCGTCATGACAACGCGTCGCGGAATTCTCAAACTGGTTGGCGGGGGTGTGGTCCTCGCAGCTCTTGGAGGAACGACTTTCTATGTCGCCAACGGTCCGTCGGACGAGGCGCGCGTGGCGTGGCGGGAGGCGGGGATGCCGGAAGAGTATCGCCGGCGATTTCTCTCCTACGCGCTGCTTGCCCCCAATCCGCACAACCGCCAACCATGGCTTGTCCGGCTCGATGGCGAGGATGGCCTGACGCTCTACTGCGATCTCGATCGGCGCCTGCCGGAGACTGATCCGTTCGACCGCCAGATCGTTCTGGGGTGCGGGGCCTTTCTCGAACTCCTGTCCATTGCTGCTGCGCAGGAAGGATATGCCGCCGAGATAGTGGCCTTCCCGGAAGGCGATCCGGCGCCTCGCCTCGACGCTCGCCCGATCGCACGGGTGCGGTTCGTGTCGGGCGCGGCGCAACCGGATCCCGCGTTCGCTGCGATCGGAATACGGCGGACCAACCGCAACACCTATACGGAGCGCGACGTCGCCGCAGATCTGCTGGGGCAGCTTGAAGCGGCGGGATCGGTGCACGGGGCCGTAGCGCACACGACGGCCGAGAGCGGGCTCGTCAGCAGGCTGCGCGACATCACATGGCGCGGGCATGAGACGGAATCGCTGACATACCGCACGATGAAGGAGAGCATCGACCTGATGCGCATCGGCAAGGCAGAGGTCGCGCAGTGGCGGGACGGTCTCGTGCTCGAAGGACCGATGATGGAGCTGGCCCGCATGACCGGCATGGTCTCACATGCAGCGCTGCTTGATCCGAAGTCGGATGCCTTCCGCATGGGGCTCGACATGTACCGGCCCAAGGCTGCGTCGGCGCGCGCGTTTGTCTGGCTGGTCAATGATCATGCGGGGCGGGCAAGCGAGTTGAATGCCGGCCGGGCCTATGCGCGGCTGACGATGAAGGCAGCAGAGCTTGGGCTGGCGATCCATCCCTGGAGCCAGACGCTGCAGGAATTGCCCGAGATGCGATCACTGTACGACGAAGTTCATGCGTTGATCGGGGACGGAAAGCGGGTGCAGATGCTGGTGCGGGTGGGCTATGCCGATCCCGTGATTCCGGCGCCCCGTCGTGGGCTTGAGGCTCACATCCTTGGCGAGAAGCAGAGTTGAGTAAAACCGAAGACCTGACCCGGCTCTATTTCCAGATGTTCAACGAGATCGGGATCATCAGCCAGCTGTCGTCCAACCGGCTGGAGCGGGTGCTGCCGGCCGGCATGTCGGTCGCGCAGTTCAGCCTGCTCAACCATCTTGTCCGGTTGGGCGGTATGTGGGGGCCCAGCCGTCTTGCCCGTGCCTTTCAGGTGACCAAGGGTGCAATGACCAACACCCTCCAGCGCCTGGAGGCCCAGGCGCTGATCCGCATCGCCCCCGATCCCGATGATGCGCGCGGCAAGCTGGTCGAGATCACGGAGGCTGGTCGCAGGATGCGCGAAAAGTGCGTGCGGGCGACGGGCGAGGTCATGGCCGACATCGTGAAGCTTGTTCCGGCAGACGACGTGCGGGCTGCGCTGCCGTTGCTCGAACGCCTGCGCAGGACGCTGGACGAGAATCGCTGAGAGCAAGTAGGGCGGCGCTTCAGAAAACCCGGGGCTCTCCGAATGGATAAGTAAGCCGAGGGGGCTCAGACCGACAGCTTTGACGGTTCCCCAAGTAGTGTCTGGTCCGAAAATCCTGGGGCAGGTCACTGTCGGAGCATCACCTGCTCAGCGGACTCCATCAGGGCCAGCGGCCATCGCGTCGCGCAAACACGCCGGAAAGATGACCCCACCCAACAGGTTCAAAATCAGCAAACTTTGTCCTCGCAGCTAACGGGGCGGTCCCACAGATGACAACCCTACTCAGCGGCAGTAGACGCCCTTAAGCCCTGACCAGATGCCATCGCCGTAAGAAAGGCTATCGTACTCGGTACGTTGCTTGAGCCAGGCCACAACTTTCACCACGCGCTCAGTAAGCAAGCTATTGAGTTCCACGTCAGACCCCGCATTCAAAAGCGCGTCCGTCCCGCCATCGCACGTGTTGTTGGGATCGTCCGTTGAATTGACGACCAGCTCAACATGCAGGAGCGCGTTCAAGCACTCCTCGGACGGCTCGGCACCATCACACGTGGTTACGAACTGTTTGCTTGTCACGAACGAAAAATCTTGGGCCACAGCGCCCGGAGCTCCCACCGCCGCGATCGTCAACGCGGACAAGGCAGTCAGCATTGGTGAGCAGGCACGCATCCTCGTTTTGCTCACATACGTGCCCGCATAGCGCTTCGGCGTGATCATTCGGCGGGTCCGATCGTTATGTCTGTCAATCAATACAGTCTAGTTGGAAGTGGTTTGGGAAACGCCGCGCTGTCAAGCTAGCCAAGTAGAGGCCAATCCCCGTTAGCGCGATCCGATCGCGACGCCGAAAGTCGAAACGAAATCCGGCACGGCTAGCCGACGTTAGAATTCATTTGACGAGTATTCGTGCTCAATCTGGCAGCGCCACCCAGCCAGCATGACGATTCAGACTTCGCAACGCTAGAGAAAACAATCGATCCAACCGGATCGCCAAACGGTCTAGGATTCACCTCACCCGTATTCGTGGTTACCTGACAGCCTCCCGGGCCAGCCGGTCGTCAGCGCAGTTTCGGCGAGGGTTTGCGCGCGAACTGTGCGTACCAATCAAGCACCTCGGGATTGGCCATAGCTTCGCGATTGATGATCTTTTCGATCGGCCTGCCCTGAAAGAGGCGCTTGATCGGGAGTTCCTGCTTCTTGCCCGAGAGCGTGCGCGGAATGCCGGGGGCGTGGATAATCTCATCCGGTATGAAGCGGGGCGAGAGCGAGGCGCGGATCGCGGACGCCAGACGGCCCCGCATGACCTCGTCAAGAGCCACGCCTTCTCGCAGGACGATGAACATCACGAGGCGGCTTTCGCCACTGCCCTGCTCCAGCTCGATCACCATCGAGTCGAGCACCTCGGCCAGACGCTCCACCGCAGCGTAAATCTCGCTGGTGCCCATGCGGACGCCATTGCGATTGATGGTTGCGTCGCTGCGGCCGGAGATAGTGCAGCTGCCGTCCGCCGCGATGGTGAGCCAGTCGCCATGGCGCCAGATGCCTGGATACATGTCGAAGTAAGACGACAGGTACCGTTCGTTGTTGCAATCGCCCCACAACAAGATCGGCATGCTGGGCAACGGCCGCACGCAGACGAGCTCGCCCTCCTCGCCGATTACCGTCTTGCCTTCATCGTTCCACGCTTCGGTTGCGACACCGAGCTGTCGGCACTGCATGCGGCCGGGCTGCATCGGCAGCTCGCGATTGCCGGTGATGAAGGCGGCGCAGATATCCGTGCCGCCAGAAATGTTGTACCACCAAATATCGGGCGTTCCGACCGCCGCGAACTGCTCGGTTCCCCAGACCTGGACGTCCTGCGGCAGCGGCGAGCCCGTCGTTCCGATGCCGCGAAGACGCGAAAGGTTGCCACAGCTCGAAAGCTCGAGCCCTGCCTTCATGCAGTTGCTGTAGAAAGCGGCCCCTGCCCCGAAAAACGTAACATTGTGGCGAACGGCAAAGCGCCAGAGCACGCTCCAATCCGGCTTGTCCTTCGGTCCGGAGGGGCTGCCGTCATAGATGCAGATCGTCGTGCCGCCGAGCAGACCGGCGAGTTGCGAGTTCCACATCACCCAGCCGGTGGATGAATACCAGTGATAGCGTTCCCCTGGCGTGTTGACGTCATAGCTTGCGCCAAGATCGCCATGCTTGCCGCTTGCCAGTGCAGTCAGGATGATGCCGCCATGGCTGTGGACGAGCGGCTTCGGAAGCCCCGTGGTGCCGCTGGAATAGAGAATCCAGAGCGGATGATCGAACGGCAGCCATTCTGGCGTGAACGCATCAACGTCAACGCCAGTCTTCGAGACGGCCTCAACAAATGTCCGCGTGCGATCCAGCCGCGATAGCGCGTAAGGCGTCTCAAGCAGGATGAGGCTTTCGACAGTCGGCAACGCTTGTCTCAACGCGGCGACGATTTCGCTACGGTCCATCGCGCGGCCGGCGTAGAACACGCCGTCGGTGGCAATCAGCACTTTCGGGCTGATTTGCTGGAAGCGATCGACGATAGCCGGCGCGCCCATATCTGGCGCACACACGCTCCAGATCGCGCCGAGGCTGACGCAGGCAAGCATGGCGACGACCGTCTCCGGCGCGTTGGGCAGGTAGGCGGCAACCCGATCGCCGCGCCTGACGCCAAGCTCGCGTAGCGTCAACGCCATCGACGCGACCTGCCCCTTCAGCTCGGGCCAGGACACCTCGCGCGCCTCGCCGAGCTCGTTGTCGGCAATGATGGCGGGCTGCCCTGCAGCATGCGCCGGCTCCACATGGCGCAGCACCTGGCTCGCATAGTTCACCTGCGCCCCATCGAACCAGACGGCGCCCGGCATCCGGTCTTCCGCCAGCACGCGCGCGTAAGGCGTCGGCGATGCAAGCTCGTGATAATCCCAGATCGACTGCCAAAAGGCTTCTAGATCGGTCACTGACCAGCGCCAGAGATCGTCATAGGACGGAAAGCTGAGGCCGCGCTGGTCGCGCAGCCAGTTCTGGTAAAGCCGCATCTGCGGAATGCTTGTGTCGGCGGACATGGCGCTACTCGAAATTTACCCGGCCGCCGGCGGTCATCCCGCCATCCACCACCAGATCGTGGCAGTTGATGTACCGGCCCTCATCGCTGGCGAGGAATAACGCTGCCACGGCGATGTCGTGCGGCAGGCCAGACCGGCGGAGCGGCGTGGCCTTGGAGAGGTTGCCGGCCAGCTTTGCAAGCTTTGCATCGGCCTTGCCCGGCTCCATCGCGGCTGCCTTCTCCGATCCGCCGAAGAAGATCGGCGTGGCGACGGCGCCCGGAGAGATGCAGTTGACGCTGATGCCGTGCCTGCCGAGCTCCATGCCCGCCATTCGGGTCGCGTGAACCACGCCGGCCTTCATGATCGAATAGAGATAATCGCCCATGTGCGTGCGGTTCGACGACACGCTGGCGTTGTTGATGATCGCCCCGGCTCCCTGCATCTTCATCACAGGCGCCGCATACCTGATGCCGAAGATCACCGAGCCGAGCAGCAGGTTCGTCGCATGCTCGAAGTCCGCATGCGTGACCGTATCCACCTCGCCCCGCGTTGGTCCGCCGGCATTGTTGAACAGCACGTCGAGCCGCCCGAACGTCTTCACGGCTTCGTCCACCGACGCCTTGATCTGCGCTTCGTCGCTGACATCGGATTGGAAGAAGCGGGCGCTTGGACCAAGCGCCACCTGCATCTCCGCGCCCTTGGCAGCGTTGCGGCCGGTGAAGAGAACTTTCGCACCCTCCTTCACGAATAGCTCGACGGTCGCCTCGCCAATGCCGCTTGTCCCGCCGGTGATCAGGGCGGCCTTGCCATCGAGACGTCTGCTCATTCTGCACCCTTCAAGATATCGGCGCGGGCGTCACTGGAACCAGGCCGGCGGTCGCCGTTAACGTCGGCACACAGTGGATCAGTAGTGATCTACAAACGGCCCGAGCTTGCAGGAATAACCTTGCGGAGGCGCCGTCAGCTTGAACGCCTTCACGTCAGCGCCCTTCGGATGCGAGGCCATCGTGTTCAGCGCCCAAAGATTGAAAGCATCGCGGCTGGTCTGCGGCCAGCGGTGGCCGTCACCTCCGGTGCACGAGATGTGCACGACATTCGGAAGCGACGAGAAATAGTTCGATCCCGCCTGCGTCGAGGGGCGGTAATCCGCGCACAACCCGAGCGGCGGCCCACAATCGTACAGATCCTTCTCCCCGCCCCACAGCGTGATCACTATCATCGGATCGAGGGCTTTGGGCAGCGGAAAGGGACCGATCCGGCCCTGATGAATTTTCGTCGGCGCCGCCTTCACCGCTGCAAGCGAGTCGTTGAACGCCAGCGCCGAGCCATCGTCGGCGGTGACATACCATTCGCCCGACAGCGGCATGCCGCCTGCCCAAAAATTCGAGTTAAATGTCAGCACGCGATTGGTGACCGTGCCGCCGGCGGAGATTCCGCCGATATAGAGCCGGCGCGCATCGAGCGGATACTTTGTCCCGACACAGCGAACCATTGCCTCGAAGAACCGCGAGTCCGGGCCGGCGTCTGTCTTCCACTTCTCGCCTTCGCCATTCGCGGCGCGGCCGTCGTTCCACGGTTTCCAGTTCCAGCCGTTGGAACCGGGGCCATCGCATTCGGCAAAGCCAGTGTCGGGATTCTGGTTCGCACACTGCCGCACGGGTCCGATCACCATGTAACCGTGATCGGCAAGCCGCGCATTGGCGCCCGACCGCTCGACATTCAGATTGGCGTTAGCGGATTCGACGGTACCTGAAAGCGGAACCCAGACAGGCGCTGGACCGGCAGCGCCTTTCGGCGGCACGACGATGAAGGCCCGCATCATCCCGTCTGATGGAAAGTTGGTATTGAGGCCGTCCTTCACTTCGAATCCCGGTGGGCACTCCCACGTCAGACCGGCGGCGGATGAGGCGTCCTGTTCAGGCGAAACACACGCGGCCATCGCCAGCAATGCAATGAGACCTGATCCAGCGTTTTTCATCTTTTCCTCGCCTGTCATCTGCCGTCGACAGAGAATGCGAACAGAACATTGCCATCGCGACCGCTGAGATCCTGCGGGTTCGCTGTCTGCCGGCCCGCATAGCCCGAGTGGACGTAAACCATGCCGCCCGCAACGGTTGGTCCCGCCCCATCCATCACGCCGCCATAGACCTGCCGTCCAAGCACGGACGTGTGCGCGACCGTGGTGTCATAATCCCAGATTACCTTGCCGTCCGCCGCTGCATAGGCGCGGAAGTGCCCGTCCATGGACGCGCCGAAGACGACGCCCGGAATGGCGGTAACGGCCTGGGACATAGCGGGGTTGCAGTAATTGTTGGTCCAGCGGCAGGGAACGCGAGGCGCCCGCGCGCTCCACAGCACCTTCCCATCGCGCACGTCGAGGGCATACAGGCCGGGCTTGGCTGTGTCGCCGCGCACGATGACGTCAGAGATCGCGACAAAGACCCTCGTCTCGTCGGCCGCCGGGCCGAACTCAACGCCGCCGAGCGCGCTGCCTGGGGAAAGGCGTGTCTGCCAGACCGTCTTGCCGCCATCCGCCGGATCCAGCGCCCAGAGGATGCCGGACTTCTGCCCCGCCAGCAGCAGCTGCTTGCCATTGGCTTGCGTATGGAGGATTGGCGAGGCGCCGAGCGCAAAGTCCGGCCCCAGCTTTTCGGGACAGTTGGCCGCCCGTGGGCAGCCGATGATGTAGTTGTCGTCGGCCCATACCTGATTCTTCCACACGACCTTGCCGGTCATGATTTCCATAGCGATGACGGAGTTCGATCCGTCATGCGGCGTATCGGTGTGCGAGTTCGACGTGGAAACGTAGACCAGCCCACGTGCGGGATCGATGGTCGGCGCAGACCAGATCGATCCGCCAGCGGGGCCCCACATCTGCTGCCCCTTCGCGTTGAGGCGATAGGGCATGTTCTTCTGCGCCGTCGTGTAGGTCTTCCAAAGAATTTTGCCGCTGACGGCATCGAGCGCCACAAGCGAGCCTATGAACTTGCAACATTCGTAGTTGTCGTTGGTGGCGAACGCTTCGTTGCCGGTCGAGATCGGCACGAGCAAGATGTTGTCGTACAGCGTTGGCGAACCGGTCATCTGGACGCCGGTTTCCGTCTCGATCTGCGTCTTCCAGAGTTGCGCACCCGTGTCGGCGTCGATTGCTACCGCGCTCTTCGTCCAGTCGGAGAAGAACAACGCAGTCTTCGCCTTCGATCCGACCGGCATCGCCGCAACATGCACGCTGGAGCGGGTGGCCGCCTCCGCGTCATGACGCCAGTAGACACAGCCGGTCCTGGCGTTGAGCGCATAAACCGCGCCCGACATCGAGGTCACGAACAGGCGGTCGCCAAGCACTGTCGCCTGCCCGTTTTTGGAGCCAGGATAGTGGAAAGCCCATTTCACCTTGAGCTTCGGAACATCGGCGGCGGAGAGGCCAGGATTAGACTGATAGCGGGAGTTATCTAGTTTCGGACTCCAGCCTATCCACTGGTTCGCTGCAGCGACATTAGCCGGCGGCGTTAGGCCTTCGCACTTTGGCGCATCGAGCGGCATCTCGGCCGATGACGGACCCCAGATCGCGTTCGCGTCGGGATCGCCGGCGGTTCCGCGTGCACCGGAGACGGGGCTCAGATAGAGCGCAATCGCCTTCATGTCGTCTTCGCTGAGGCCAGCCGCCATCGGTTGCATAATGCCGGTGCGCATGGCGGCGAAGATGAAGGTCGGCGGGTTCTTCGCGATTACGTCGCGGGGTGGCGTGCGCTCAGTCGCGTTGTCATGGCAAGTCGCGCATCTTGCCTCATAAAGCGCCTTGCCATAACCGGCGTCGACGGCGGGCGGCGCCGTGGGCGGTGAAGGGACTGAGCCACTCGCGCAAGCGCCCAGACCGGCCACTGCCAAGGAAAGCGTACAGGCAGCGGCCAACCAGCGCCCCCGACCACCAGACCCAAAACCACTACGCATGCTTGGTACCCTCGGGTTCGTTGCCCGCCCGCTTAGCACCGGTAGCAAAGCAGCAGAGGCGCTGTCGGGTTAAGGTCACAACCGACTGACACTACGCAAGACACGCCTGTCGCGTCGAGAGAAAGTACCAACGTTTCAGCCTGCCCCCTGTCTCCGCCATGGAACAAAGGTTCTTGGAAGTGTGGCGCCAACCTGACAGCGCCGTGCCGCCCACGAACTGGACGGCTGACGCACTCGTCAGCCTGCCCTCCTGATCTCTCTCGTTGCGCCCCCCGCGTCGTCGGCTAACCTCGCACCTACAGGCGTGAGAACAACGCCGCACACCGGGAGAGACCAGCCATGATCACCACCACCGCATCGCTCATCGCCCTGCTCATGATGCAGCAGGGCGCAACGATGGTTCATCCCGAAAAACCCTCGGCCAATCCGCCGGAGGTCGAGACGACCATCGCCATCCCGACGCCGCCGCCCAAGCCCGCCAGCCCCGTCGTCGCCAACGATCCGCGCACCGGCAAGCCGGTCGCCAAGAAAGGCCTCGGCCCGACCGACTACGCCTACACCATGCCCGAAGGCGTCACGACGAAGGAGATCGTCTTCTATTCCGACGGCGTCCCCTGCT
This sequence comes from Alphaproteobacteria bacterium, assembly GCA_031419455.1. GTDB lineage: Bacteria > Pseudomonadota > Alphaproteobacteria > Caulobacterales > Hyphomonadaceae > UBA7672. Next base: position 4,618 of record JANOKS010000042.1, on the reverse strand, counting down.
ACGGCAAGATCTTCTACCCCAAGGGCTTCGACGCCACGAAGAAAACACCCGCTATCGTCCTTGGACAGGGCTGGGCCGGCAGCCACGTCTCGATCGAGAAATACGCCGCCGCCTTCGCAAAGAACGGCCTCGTCGCTATGACGATCGACTATCGCGGCTGGGGCAACTCCTCAGGCAATGTCCGCCTCGTCTCGCCCGTCGATCTCGGCGGCGGCATGGAAAAGGACGAGACCCGCCACACCATCATCAATAACGCCACCGTCTGGGTGAAGCGCACGAAGCTCGACGCCGCCGACCAGCAGGAAGACTATCGCAACGCCATCTCCTTCATCCAGGGCGAGCCCGGCGTCGATCCCGACCGCATCGGCGTCTGGGGCTCCAGCTATGCCGGCGGCAACTCGCTCGCCGTCACCGGGCAGGACGCGCGCGTGAAAGCCATCGCTATCCAGATCCCCGGCATCGGCGGCGACCCCACCGGCCTCAAGCCTCAGAACTACAGCGGACCCATTCTGGCGGACGCGATTAAGCGCGCGCGCACGGGGCAAGGCGCCGAAATGTGGACCGGCTATTCCCGCTCGCTGCTGATCGACTCGGAAATGCTCGAAGCCAACCGCGAGAACAATACACTGCAATGGGCGAAGAATATCGGCGAGCGCCCCTTCATGGTGATCGTCGCCGAGTTCGACGAACTCATCAACAACACGACAGCCGGCAAGGCCGCCATCGACTACGCCACCGGCCCGAAGGAATACATCGTCGTCCCCGACATCACTCACTTCGAAATGTACAGCGGCAAACCCTTCGAGATTTCATCAGAAGCCGCCGCAAGGTGGTTCAAGACGCACTTGATGAAGTAACGCTCTGGGCCACCTCCGAACGCGACGTCTCTAAAGGCCAGCTCATTGCTCCAACCCCCGCGAGGGCTGTCACTTAGCTGCATGCGCGTTTGCTGGGCCTTCGTGATCGCTGACGCGATCAAGCTACCGCTTTGCTCCAGACGGATCCCTAACGTGTGAACAGGCACGCGCAGATGACCCCTCCGCTTCCAGCAAAATCAACCTGATAGTGCGCCGATCGGCGTCCGGAACCCACGCCTGTTCACAGGTAGCGTTGGTCTGACAGCATCAACGGCCTGAACGGGCGCTTGGAATCGCCATTTCGTGCTGGGCCATCCGCGTTCGCGTCCACACTGTTTGTCTTCACATCCGAGTCTCTTCGTGTTCTCACGCTGGTTAACGGCTGGCACAGACTTCAGATGCGGTACTCTCGCTGCTGAGAACATCGGCCGGATAATGATTTCGGCAAATGATAGCGATGTGGAGCGGCACCAAGACCGTGATCTGGGATGCGGAGGGAGAGCGTCTTTTTAGGGTAAATGACGACGGGCTTCCGAATTCGGAGCTCTGCACATACTAAAGCCTGATGCCGAACCAGAAGCCCCGCCTCGTCAATCTCGACCTCGATCTCCTTCGCGCCTTTGTGGCTGTCGCGGAGGCGCGGAACTTTACGCGCGCTGGCGTCAGGCTCGGCCGGACGCAATCGACGATCAGTGTGCAGATCAAGCGGCTGGAAGAGCATGTCAAGACAGAGCTCTTCTCGCGCGATCCGCGGAATGTCGTGCTGACAGGCCACGGCGAGGCGCTCCTCGTCCAGGCCCGACGCCTTCTACGGCTCAATGACGAGATCATCGGCGAGATGTTCGAACACTCGCTGGAAGGCGAGGTCCGCTTCGGCGCTCCGGAAGATTTCGCCACCACGCATCTCCCGGGCATCTTGGGAGACTACGCACGCGCTTACCCGAATGTGAGTTTGTCAGTTACGTGCGACCTCACGCTGCGCCTCATGGACAAAATGAGCCACGGCGAGCTGGATCTGGCATTGATCAAGCGCGAACCCATGGGTGCCGATTTGGGCGTACCGGTCTGGCGCGAGCAGCTTGTTTGGGTCGGCGCTGGCGAAGACGTCTTGCGCTCTGCCGCGCCTGTGCCGCTGGTGGTGGCGCCAGCGCCGTGTGTCTATCGCAAAAGGGCCACCGCCGCGCTGGATGCGGCACAGCGCCGATGGCGTATCGCCTACACGAGCCCTTCCCTGGCGGGTCAGCAGGCCGCTCTACGCGCCGGCCTCGGCGTCACGACGTTGCCGACGGAAATGGTCCCAGACGACTTGGTAAAGTTCGGTCCCGAACAAGGCTTTCCAGGGCTCCCGGATGTTGAAATTGCCCTCATCCGCGCGAGCAAGACACTGCCCGTCGCCGCCGAACGCTTAGCAAATTTTATCTTGGCATCCTTGGACGCAGGCAGGTCGGAAGGCTAACCGCGATTGCTGCGCCCGATCGCTGACATTGCGAAGATCAATCGTCGGCGCCCTTCAAAGCGCTCTCGTCGTCACCACCTCTCCTAAGCCAGGCCGGGCCCCTCTGGCGGCTAGTCGAGCCGCGATGTCGGACTGGAGGATTGCGGGTGGAAGGGAGTGATCTCGCGCCTTTGGCCCCCCCGCCTCATAGAGCGTGAGAGCCCCTCCGCCCGCAATCCTATTGACGCACCGATCGTAGGATACGGGCCAATGGCGTGCGAGGACTTCCAAAATCGCAATACGGGCACGCGCACGCGAGCGACGACCAGAGACGTGCTTGTGAACAGGCGTGGGGTCCCGACGCCGATCGGCGCACTAAGGGTTTGATTTTGCAGGAAGCGGAGGGGTCACCTTCGGGCGCCTGTTCACATTGAGCTATGGGTTGCACTGCGGACACTCGCCGGGCTCGGCGAATTTGCGGTTCGGCAGACGGGCTTCTTCGCGTTCGTATTGGCAAGCAACGCACCTCCAGATGTCGCCGCGCGGAATGATGCTTTCCTGGCCGCAATTGATGCAGGACAAGCCTGAAGCTGGCATGACTTGTCCAAAGCCTGGCTGGCCGCAGTCAGGACAGTTGGTGGCAATCCTACGCGCTAACTTATCCGCAAGGGTGGCGATGACTTGCATGCGTGTTGGATTCATGTGCGCACGCAGGTCAGTGGAGACGCGGGCGCGCCTGTCCTCAGAAATGCGCGAGGCGTGACCGACCGCCTCAGCGAGTTCTTCGTATGAGGCGATACCTTTGCGCATCCTTGCGAGCTCAGGATGGAGCTTCCACCATGGGCTCGCCGTCAGGTTCGGTCCAACGACAAGGGCGTGCACAGGAAATCTGACCCGGGGCAGAAACTCGTCAAGCTCCGACATGCTCTCTACCACCTTCTCATCGTGGTTGGTGCCCTCTGCGATCAGGGATTCCGAAATGATGAGACCGCGCTGGTCGTCCACAAACACCATTAACTCCATGCCGGCACGAAAAAACGGGATCACAGGATGCGGGCCGAATGACCCTTCGCTTGCGATACCGAATGTGAGTCCGCTCGCACCCATGCCCAGCCTCGCCTTCCTGATCGCGACCTCCCGCATGCTTCCAACTCGGGGTGTCTCGCGTGTGAATGTACCGAGCAGGTCCGTGTCCAAACCGATGGGCGTGATGACTTTGAGGCCTAGATGCCGCTCCATCGCCGGAGCGATTACGCTCTCCTTGCCATGCATGGTAGCAAGGGCTGCCGTCACACCGGTGTAATTGCTGGACATAGCTAGAAATACCCCTGCCGTTTCTGCGCCTCGAGCGAGCCCTCGTCGCTCACGCGACCCTGACGCTCTGACATCGGGCTTCCAGCCGTTTCCGCGATTACGCGTTCGAGGCTGTGGGCGTCGCTACAAATCGCTGCCGTAACAGGCCAGCAGCCAAGTGTCCGGAAGCGCACGCTCAGCTCTCGCGGCTGGTCGCCCGCTCGCCATTTCATACGTTCGTCGTTGTCCACGACGATCAGAGCGCCGGAGCGCTCCACAACCACTCGCAGGCGCGCCAGATACAGCGATGAAATCGGCAGCCGATGGGCGCTGATGTATGCCCAGATATCGGCTTCGGTCCAATTGGAGAGTGGATAGGCGCGGATGGTCTGTCCCGGCCCGCGCCGCCAGTTGTGAGTCATCCAGAGTTCGGGGCGCTGAGCACGGGGATCCCATGTGTGGTTTACGCCGCGCACCGATACCATCCGCTCCTTGGCGCGAGTCTTTTCCTCATCGCGGCGGGCGCCGCCGAAAATGACATCGAAACCATCGCGGTCCAGCGCTTGCTTGAGGGCCTCCGTGCGCATGACAGTCGTATAGAGATCGCCCTGCTCGAAAGGGTTCAGACCTCGATTGCGCCCCTCCTCGTTGGCATACACGATCAGCTCGAAGACGTGTTCGCGCGCGAACGCATCACGGAACGCGAGCAACTCCGAAAACTCCCATGTCGAATCCACATGCAGGAGCGGTATTGGCGGGCGGGAAGGATAGAATGCCCGAAGCGCCAAGTGCGCGAGGACTGTCGAGTCTTTACCCGCTGAAAAAAGGATGACGGGATTGCGGGCTTCAGACACGCCTTCTCGCAGTATGTGGATCGCTTCAGTTTCAAGAACGGCCAATCCGGGCGACCCGTTCATGTGATCCTCCCCGAGATACCTTCGGAAGCCCATGCCTTGTCGCCCCAGTAGCGATAGAGCTGTCCTTCAACGTCGAGGGCGAAAAGGTGCAGCCACTTGTTCTCAACGAGCTGACG